>NZ_JBMIQH010000047.1:0-56877 GCF_056155635.1 Paraburkholderia sp. BR10141
AAAACACGACATCTGTAAATAGCCAGAACACGACATTAGGACGTAGCCCCCACACAAAAAAGTTCGATAAATTATATTATGTTAAATACGCCGACCGATTGCGATGTGACCGATAACGGTCTATATTTAGTCCTATTAGACCCAACGGAGCGCCCCATGCACCTCGCCGATCACGTCAAGCCGATCAGCTACCTCAAAAGCGAAGCCGCCCAGATCGTCAAGGACCTCACCGACTCGGGAGAGCCGCTCATCATCACGCAGAACGGTGAAGCAAAACTCGTGGTCCAGGACGTGCGAACCTACGACGCGACCCAGCAGACCATCGCGCTGCTGAAGATCCTGGCCATCGGCCAGAAGCATATCGAGCGCGACGACCATGTCGACGGCGACGAATTCTTCGGGGAGCTCAACGAACTCGACCGCCAGGAAAAACTTCGCTGATGCCGGCCTCGCCGCTGAAGTACCGCGTCCTGCCGACCGCGCGGATCGGCATCGACGAGCTGAGAAGTTACATTGTCCGAACCTTCGGATGGGAGACCTGGCGTCAGACATCGGCGCAGATTCAGGAAACCATCACGCAGATTCGCCAGTATCCCAACAGTGGCCATATTCCTGCCGAACTCGAAGGCTTCGTCGATGAGCGTTTCCGGCAGGCCCTATGCGGCAGGAACCGGATCATCTACCAGGTGCGGGACGACACGGTTTTCATTCACCTCGTGGTCGATACGCGACGCGACCTGCCGGCCCTGCTCCAGAGGATCGTCCTTCGACTCATGTGAGCGTCAGGATGACGCAGCAATTATCCGCCGGTGACGGCAATGACGACATCTTCGTCCTCCTGCCTTCCTGTAGATTATTGTGACCGTACCGGAATGCGGGAGCCCGGCCAGCGAGCCGGGGTTGTAGCGCAGTAGTGCCCGGGCGGACGCGGGATTCCTAATGGCCGTCGTTATCAGTTATCCCTCTTTGCCGCGGTGCAGCCCAGCGCCCTATTTTCGTTGCCTTTTCTTGCACCTGATATGCGCGACTGCCGTCGCGGTAGTCGTCATTCGGGACACCAGTATTCAGCCTCCGTCTTGCGGCATTGCGGAATCCGTCGCGGCGGACACTGGCCTAGGAACTCCGTCCCTGGCATCGCCGCCTGCGTTAGCCCCGGGTGCGCGATTTCGCCGCTCAACGCTGTCCGGATGCAGCACGTCGAGGACTGGCCGCCCCCTTTCCGTCAGGTGCGCGCGACGCCTGCCCACGGAGCCGTGTTCCAGCATCACCAGTTGCCGTTCGAGGAGCGCGTCCAGTTCGGCGCGGTTCATGTCGAGCTGATCCGCTGCGTGGCGAACCAGCATCAGGGTTGCAAATTCGTGTGGACTGAGCGTTGACTTCTCCCGTCAAGAATGGAACCGTGAACCGGGGCACGGTGCGGAAAAAAGAAACTTGCTGAATAGCCGACGCGGGTATTGCTACCCTGCAGAGGGGCGTCTTCACCCGGATGATTCCTGTCGCCTCGTTGATCTCCTTGCCCGTCGCCGGATTGCGTGCCAATTCCATCCGCTGGGCGATCAAAACAACGGGACTGGTTGACTGAGCCCCGTCCCTCAAAGGCTGTCTCGCGCCGCCGTCAGGGTGCCTTGCCTGTTTTCCCACCGACTTCTCCCGTTTTTTATGAAGGCTCTCCATCTTCCCTTCGTGCGCCTCCACTTGAAAACGTCACGTTCCTGTACTGTGGCCGAAAACCGGCCGGGATGTACTTGCCTGTCCTGACAGGGGCGGTGCAATACGTTCGCATTTCTGGGGGGAGTTTCACGCGCCGAAGCAGTGGCGATCAGTCTTCAGTGCGCCTGCCGGGTCATGCCTTCAGCCAAGGGCGGCGTTGCGCGTGCGCGCCACCCCGCTGCCTTGCTGGGTAAGACCCGATGGCCTCAGGCGTGCTGCCGCCCAGCATCACCGAAGCGAACGTGCCGTCGCGGTACACCATGAGTGCGTGCGCTGTGGCACCCGGCCTGCCCGGTACGCTTCCACGAGCCCAAGGTAGCGCTCAAGCGTGGCGCCGAGCTCAGACGGGTTTCGTCCGGCTGCCAGTCATTGATGCTGCCCCACCACCGGGTCGTTGCACCGTCAATGAACGCGATCACCCACACAACGGTTCGCCTCAGCACGGGGCTGCCCGAATCAGCGCGACCTGGGGGGATCTTTCATTCTTCATGCGTCATCCCGCTCCACGCGCGCCTGCAGCTGCGCGCTGGCGCGAAACTTTACGATGCGGCGTGCCGCAATGGGCGCAGCGACGCCGGTCTGCGGATTGCGTCCGGGGCGCGGTGGCTTGTCACGCAACGCAAAGGCCCCGAACCCGGCAAGCTTGACCGTTTCGCCGGCAGCCAGCGTGGCGCGTAGGGTCTCGAAAAACGCCTCGATCATTTCAGTCGCCTCCTCCCGGCTTAGCCCCGCACGATCACACAGCGCCGCGATCAGATCAGCTTTCCTGAACGTGCGAGTGCGCGCCGCGTCGGCCGTCCGCATGACGGGCCAGTCGCGCTTCATCGACTTGCTTCGGACTTGAGTTGGCCCGGCCGCGCCGGACGGCTCATTCGCTCCGGCTCGGGCTGAGCGAGCAGTGGATTGGCTGCATGCCCGGGGCGACTTGAAGACAAAACCCCGCGGAACCCATCGCTGCTACTTCGTGCCTGCACTGCAGCAATAGGCGAGCAGGAATGTAGGAATCCCGGGCGTCTCTGCCACGATCGTGCGGATGTCCTTGTTGAGCTTGGCCATCGCTGCGGACACATAGTCGGGAGCCGGCAACTTGTCCGTATTGAAGTCGTGGACAGCCACAACAATGGCCTTGTTGTCTGCCGTCATGGGGTGGGCAAGAGCCCGATCTTGTTCCGAAAACCTTTGCTCGCGCATTGCGACAGCACCGACTCGCCCCACGCAACAGCCGTGGGTGCCTGACATCACGTGAATTGTATGCCCGTCGCCCTTTAGCCCCGCAGCGATCTCCTCAAGAGCCGCCGCGACGTCCCTTACGTTGCATTCTCCATGGAACCCCCAAATTTGCACAGCACCAAGGGTGTCATCGGTAATTTTTGCGAGCTCTGCCATATAAATTTACGAAGGAGATATTGGAAACGCGATGTGATGCACCGCCTAACATCAGCAAGGTGCCGAACCATTCCTGAGCAGCTAGTGGCTCAACGACCATACCTGATCCTGCTGATTTAAGAGGTGCCGCCCACTACTCTGAATCAATCTTTCAACCGTTGGCGAGCCCGCTTGGTTACCGCACACTGCCCGCGCGAGATAAAAGTTTCGCCTCCTGGGGGGAGAGACACAAGACAATTAACATCAAAATAATTGATATGTAGTTCAGCCAGAACAAACTGTGTGGAGCAGCAGTTTTTTTCATGCGGCCCAGTGCAAACATTTCCACTGGCCGCCCCGGCAAGAGCTGGCGGTGGACGAGACGTACGCCAAGGTGCGTGGCCAGTGGAAATACCTTTATCGCGCTGCGGACAAGGCCGGAAAGACGGTGGATTTCCTGCTTCGAGCCCATCGTGACAAGGCTGCCGCCCGTCGCTATTTCGAGAAAGCCATCGACGAGAACGGCGAGCCCGGAGACCATCACTATGGATAAGAGCGGCGCCAATCTGGGTGCCCTGCACGCCATCAACGCCGAACGGGAAGCGCCCATCAAGATCCGCCAGGTCAAATACCTGAACAACGTTGTCGAACAGGACCATCGCTCCATCAAACGGATTGTCAAACCCATGATGGGCTTCAAGGATTTTCGTTGCGCCCGCATCATCCTGTCTGGCATCGAGTGATGCATATGATCAGGAAGGGGCAGATGAAAGCCGCTGGGATCCAGTTGACTGCTGCCGAGCAATTTTATTCGCTGGCCATGTAAGTAATCCTCATCATATCGGGGCTTTCTCGTCCCGCCAACCTGATCGCGACAGAGCCTCTGATCGCGGCGTCTTTCATGGCGGGACCGGGCGGTATTCTTTTCGGGAAGATAATCTGCCCGGTTACCGAGATGAATCACAATGAAGTCGACTCACTGGAGTTCGATAAGAAGCTAGCTGCCAACGTCATCGATGCAGTTGCCGCGGGCGGTGCTGTTGGCGTGAAGATCGCAATGCACGTGGCGGCGATGCTGATCACTTTCATTGGTCTCATTGCCCTGCTCAATAACATGGTCTCAGGCATCGCAACCTTCATCGGGTTCCACGATGTAACCTTGCAGTCGCTGCTTGGGCTACTCTTCTTACCACTTGCGTGGCTGATCGGCGCACCTTGACACGACGCATCGATCGCCAGAAACTTCATTGGCGTGAAATTGATCTTGAACGAGTATGTTGCTTATACAGGTTTGGCACCGTACCTGCAAACTACAGCTCAGGTTGCCGCAAGCGGGCTGCAAATCTTGACGCCTAAAACATTGGCGATTATCTCATTCGCATTGTGCGGGTTCGCCAATTTTTCCTCGATCGCAATCTTGACCGGTAGCTTCGGCGCGATCAACCCGGACATCCGCGGACGCGTCGGCCGATATGGTCTGCGGGCGCTGACTGCGGCCACTTTGTCGAACCTGATGAGCGCGACCATTCTGGCCTTTTCGTCTCGCTAGTCAACTGCGTCATTGAAATGGCACTCGTCGAATTCGCCGCGATGGATCGTCGTACTTCCATTTAATCGGCTTGGGATTCTTGTTGTGCTCGCGGATACAGCGCATCAGCTTGCGCTCCAGATCCTTTACCGTAGTGAAGATGCCTCACGCAATCACGTCGCGCTGGATGCGCGAGAACCAGTTCTCCACCTGATTGAGCCAAGAGGTATAGGTCGGCGTGTAGTGCAACCGCACGTTTCGGTGTTGCCGCAGGAACTCTTGCACGCGCGGGGTCTTGTGGCTGCTGACGTTGTCGCAGATCATATGGATCTCTTGTTTGGGCCGCTGGCTAACGTCGGTGAGAAAGGCCACGAACTGCTCGCTAGTATGGCGCGGCGCCGTCTTGCCGATGACTTCCCCCGTCGTCGTGTTGAGCGCGGCGATCAGGCTCAGCGTGCCGTTGCGCTTGTATTCGATGCCGTGGCTCTCGGCGCGTCCGGGTGACAGCGGCAGCATCCGGTCTTTACGATCCAGGGCCTGAATGACCGTCTTCGCATCTACGCAGAACATCGCCGCGCGTGCGGGCGGGTTCAGATACAGCCCGATCACGTCTGCCGCCTTGGTCTCGAAGTCAGGATCATTTGAAACCATGTGCGTATCGAGCCGATGGGGCCGCACGCCGTGCTTTCGCCAGATGCGCTGAATCGTCGAGGCACCCACATCGCCCAAAGCAGCAGCAAGCTTATAACTGCTCCAATGCGTCGAGCCGTCCGCAGGTCGATGCTTGAGCGTGAGATTCAGAACCCGCGCCTCCAGCTTGTCAGGCGGATGCACCGGAGCTCGTCCCGGATGGCGCGCGTACAGGCCTGCCAGCCGCTCGGCCAGGAACCGGCTCGACCAACGACTAATGAAGCGGGAGTCACAGCGCAGCCGCCGCATGATCGCCTCACGTGTCTCTCCGTCGTCAAGCATCAGGATCAACCGGGCACGCCGCGTGTCCGCTGCGCGCACCGTTTGGCTACGAGCCGCCGACAGCAATTGTTTGCGCTCAAGCGGGACTAGTGAGTCGCGCGATCACGTCGTAGGCATTGGGTTCGTCAGTCGTGGCGGCCTCACGCGACAAAGTGATGGAGCGCTCGAGACAGGTGGATCAGTTTATAGCTTCCCTAACAGGCTGTTGAATTTGGATCCCGTGTAAACGGGGTTTGAGGGACGAGCGTTATGGATATCGTGTTCATGATCTTTGGTAGCGGATGCGACGCGCGGAATGGATGAGATGCAGGGTCAAGCTGGAGGACCTCGTCCCGGCAGATCACCCATTGCGACCGATCCGGTTGCTGGTGAATGATGCGTTGAAACGACTCAACGGGCTGTTCAGCGTCATCTATGCGGACACCGGCCGTGTCTCGATTGCGCCTGAGAAGCTGATGCGGGCGCTGCTGTTGCAGGTGTTCTACTCAGTGCGCAGCGAGCGCATGCTGATGGAGCAGATGCGCTACAACCTGCTGTTCCGCTGGTTTGTCGGGCTGGGGATTGAGGTCGCCGTGTGGGACCACTCGGTGTTCTCGAAGAACCGCGACCGGTTGCTGGAGCATGAAGTCGTGGAAGCGTTCTTCACCGAAGTCATGAGCCTAGCGGACAATTGTAACAACGTAGTCCGTCGACGTCGCCGGGGCTGACGCGCCTCGGTGCGTTACCGTGCTACGCGCCGCCGGGTACTGGTCTTTCTCAATCAGAAGCCGGTCGACTCCGTAGACGTGAACGACTTGATACCGGGGCCGGCGACGACGTAGTCGATAGCCCTCATCGAGCCCCTTCGGTTCCGCCGTTGGAAGGGACGGCTGTGTCGACCAAGGCCGCGCCACATGGGCTAGCTAGCCAATAAATGAAAGTACTGATTCGGCTCCAGCACGGCCGACTTGAGGCGGTTGTAGAGGAGAACGCCTGGCTCTACACGCGTTGCTGACTCCACAGATGTTGCCGTGTAGTGTGCTTGAAGGGCACGTCCGCCGCTGTATGAGCAGACGAATGAGTTGCCTCTCTTGATTGACGGGCACGAGCGCGACGATAAACTACGTCAGATGAACTCCCTACACGGTACCGACGTAAATCGCGCAAGCATACTGCGGGAGGATGGTGAGCTCACGCTCTACCGGGTCCAGCCCACCGGCAGCACCGGCAGTGTGCTGGTGGTACGTCCCGCCGACGAACATCCCCCAACCGCCCTTCTCGAACGCCTCGCTCACGAGTTCGCGCTGAAGGACGTACTCAACAGTCAGTGGGCAGCGCGCCCTTTGAAGCTGGTGCGCGATGACGCACGGATGGTACTAGTGCTCGAGGATCCGCTTGGCGAACTGCTCGAGCGGCAAATCGGCGGACCTGGCGAGGTGGGACATGTGTTGTCCCTCGCTGTGGGCATTGCAGCGGCGCTGGGTAAAGTCCATCAGCACGGCCTCGTGCATAAGGACATCAAACCCGCGCATATTCTGGTGGACTGCGTCGACGGCTACGTGCGGCTCACTGGCTTTGGCAGCGCCTCTCGACGCACGTATGAACGGCAATCGCCGGAACCGCCGGAAACGATCGTCGGTACCCTCGCCTATATGGCGCCCGAGCAGACTGGGCGGATGAGCCGCTCGATCGATTCGCGCAGCGACCTCTACGCATTCGGAGTCACGCTCTATCAGATGCTCACAGGGACCCTGCCGTTCACCGCGGCCGACCCGATGGAGTGGGTACATTGCCATGTTGCACGCAACCCGGTACCGCCCGGCGCGCGGGTAGCAAGTGTGCCGGCTGTCGTCTCGGAACTTGTCATGAAGCTGCTCGCCAAGACTCCCGAGGAACGCTATCAGACTGCGGCCGGTGTCGAGCATGATCTGCGGCGGTGCCTGTCCGATTGGCAGCGCCAGCACCACATCGATGCCTTCGTGCTGGGCGAACGTGACACATCCGACAAGCTTCGCATCCCCGAGAAGCTTTACGGGCGCGAGCGCGCGATAGAGGCCATGGTCGCTGCGTTCGAGCGCGTCGTCACGAGCGGCACGCCTGGGCTGGTGCTGGTGTCCGGCTATTCCGGCATCGGCAAGTCCGCAGTCGTCAACCAATTGCACAGGGCGCTTGTACCGCCGCGGGGGCTGTTCGCGTCGGGCAAGTTCGACCAGTACAAACGCGACATACCGTACTCGACACTGGTGCAAGCCTTTCAGGGGCTGGTGCGACCGCTCCTTGGCAAGCACGACCGGGAACTGGCCATCTGGCGCGACACGTTGATCGGGGCACTAGGGCCGAATGCGCGCCTTATGACCGAACTGATCCCGGAACTGAAGCTCATCATCGGCGATCCGCCACCCGTCCCGGAACTCGAACCTCACGAGGAGCGACGCCGCTTCAAGCTCGTTTTCCGGCGCTTCATCGGTGTCTTCGCCCAACGTGAACATCCGCTGGCCCTGTTTCTCGATGACCTGCAATGGCTCGACGCCGCGACGCTGGACCTGGTGGAAGATCTCCTCACCCGGCCAGACCAGCGATACCTGATGCTGATCGGCGCCTACCGCGCAAATGAAGTTGATGCTGAGCATCCACTAATGCGCAAACTTCAAACCGTCAGGACCACAGGCGCAAGGCTCGACGAAATTGCCCTTGAGCCGCTCGCCCGCGAGCACGTGGAGCAACTGATTGCCGAAACACTTTGCTGCGAGCGTGAACGCGCCGCACCGCTTGCCGCGCTCGTGCATGAGAAAACGGCCGGCAATCCGTTTTTTGTGATCCAGTTCGTGCACACGCTTGCTGATGTCGATCTGGTCACCTTCGACCATGACACGACCTGCTGGCGCTGGGATCTGCCCAGCATTCACAGCAAGGGATATACCGACAACGTGGTGGACCTGATGGTCGCGAAGCTCGCACGCTTGCCCATCGAAACGCAGCGCGCGTTGCAACAGCTCGCCTGCCTTGGCAACGCCGCCCCCGTCGCGATGTTACCGAAGGTTTTGGGGGTCTCCAGGCAGGCGGTCCGGGCGCTACTGCAGCCAGCGGTCGATCAAGGGCTGGTCGAGCAACTGGAACTTGCCTACCGGTTCGCACACGACCGCGTACAGGAAGCGGCGTATTCATTGATCCCGGAGCACTCGCGCGCCGGCGTCCACCTGCGTATCGGACGCCTGCTCGCGGCGCTAACGCCCGCTGACAAACGTGAAGCGGCGATCTTCGAGATCGTTACACAACTGAACCGTGGCGCAGCGCTGGTGACCTCCCGGCAAGAGCGTGAGCAGCTGGCCGGGTTCAACCTGAGCGCCGGCCAGCGGGCAAAAGCGTCAACAGCCTATGCATCGGCGCTCACCTATCTGAGCGCCGGTGCGGACCTCATGCGGGACGATTGTTGGGAACGCAGGCGCGATCTGGTCTTTGCGCTGCAGTTGAACCTTGCCGAATGCGAATTCCTCACCGGCCGGTTATCGGTCGCGCAAGAGCGACTATCCGTGCTATCAAGCCGTGCCAGGACCACGGTCGAACAGGCGCAGGTCACGTGTCTGCAAATGGATGTCTATCTGACCCTCGACCAAAGTGGTCACGCAGTCGACGTCTGTCTCGAGCATCTCCGGCGCGTTGGTATCGACTGGTTAGCGCATCCGGAAGAGAGCGACGTACAACAGGAGTACGAAAGCATCCGGTCACGGCTCGGCGGCAGGACGATCGGGACGCTCATCGATCTGCCTCTGATGAAGGACCTGCCGTCTCTCGCGACCGCCAACGTGCTGAGCAAGCTCCAGAGGCCGGCCTGGTTCTTTGACGCGAACCTGGCTTCCCTGGCCATATGCAAGCTGATCAGCCTTAGCCTGGAGCATGGCAACTGCGATGCGTCGTGTTTTGCGTATGTCATGTTCCCGCGGATTGCTGGACCACGCTTTGGCGATTACCTCGCTGGAATCCAGTTTGGCCAGCTTGGCTTCGATCTGGTCGAGCTCCGTGGGCTCAAACGCTTCGAGGCGGTGACATATCTCTGCTTCGCCCTGTATGTCGTGCGCTGGACAAAACATGTGTGCGTTAGTAGCGAGGTGCTGCGCCGCGCATTCGAAGCAGCGAGCCGGATCGGCGACGTCCCGTCTGGCGCCTATACGTGCTGCCATATCGTATCAGACCTGCTTTTCGCCGGTGCACCATTGATCGAGGTCGAGCGCGAAGCCGAACGGGGCCTCGCGTTCGCCAGCAAGGCGCATTTCGGTCTTGTCGTAGATAACATCACTACGCAACTCGCGCTGATCCGGATGCTCCGGGGCTCGACGCTGAAATTCGGTCACTTCGACGACGACGAATTTAACGAACTTCGTATGGAACAGCATTTGTCCGGAAACCCCGCGCTCGCAACGGCCGCGTGCTGGTACTGGATCCGGAAACTGCAGGCACGATTCCTTGCAGGCGACCATGTGGCCGCCATCAACGCGGCGTTGATGGCGCAGCAGCTACTGTGGAGTTCGTCATTGCACCTGGAGGAAAGCGAATACCATTTCTTCGGTGCACTGGCACGGGCCGCACATTGTGACCGTGCCCCGGCCGCGGAGCGACAGCAGCACCACGACGCGATCGCCGCACATCGCCGGCAGCTGGAGATCTGGGCAGAGAACTGTCCGGAGAATTTTGCAACCCGTGCGGCGCTGGTGGGCGCCGAGTTGGCTCGCCTGAACGGCTGCGATGTCGAAGCAATGCGTCTCTACGAAGAGGCCATGCGCTCGGCGCGTACACATGGCTTCGTACACAACGAAGCACTTGCCAATGAACTCGCGTCAGGCTTCTACGCGGCGCGCGGCTTCGACAGGATTGCCCGCGTGTATTTGCAGGACGCACGCCGGGGCTACCAACGCTGGGGTGCCGAAGGCAAGGTACGCCAACTTGAAGCGCTGTATCCGCTTCTCGGGGACGAAGAGCGAGCGCCCGGCCCGGGCAGCACGATCGGCACCCCCGTTGAACACCTCGACCTTGCTACTGTCATTAAGGTGTCGCAGGCCGTTTCCGGAGAGATCGTCCTGGACAAGCTGATCGATATGGTCATGCGCACTGCGATCGAACAGGCGGGCGCCGAGCGAGGATTGCTGATTCTTCCAGACGCGGGCGGACAAAGGATAGCCGCGGAAGCCAAAATCGCGGGGGACACACTCCGCGTGCAACTACGCGATGACCCCACGAGCCCCACCGTGATACCCGAGTCGGTCCTCTATCATGTGTTGCGAACGGGCCAGAGCGTCATTCTCGACGATGCCACACGCTCGTCCGCGTTCGCTGCAGATGCCTACATCCTCCAGCATCGAGCCCGCTCAATTGTGTGTCTGCCCCTGACGAATCAGGCCAGGCTTATGGGCGCCCTGTACCTCGAAAACAACCTAGTCACCCGTGCCTTCTCGCCAGCGCGAATTGGTGTGCTGCGGCTGCTCGCGTCGCAAGCGGCAACCTCGATCGAGAATACCCGACTGTACCGCGACCTGAAGGAGCGCGAGGCCCGGATCCGGCGACTCGTCGACGCCAATATCATCGGCATCATTGTGTGGAACGCAGAGGGCGACATCCTTGAGGCCAATGAGGCATTCCTGCGCATGGTGGGATATGACCGCGAGGATCTTGTTTCAGGTCGTCTGCCCTGGCGAGACCTGACCCCAGTGGAGTGGCGCGAAAGCAGCGAACGGGCTCTTGCGCAGATCGGGCACCAGGGAGGCATTCAGCCGACCGAAAAAGAATACTTCAGGAAGGATGGGAGTCGTGTGCCCGTCCTGGTCGGCCGCGCGGCATTCGACGGCAGTGGGAAGGAAGGCGTCGCGTTCGTGATCGATCTGACGGTGCTCAAGGAGGCGGAGCGCCGCCTGCGCGAGTCCTATGAGATGCTGCGGGAACTCACGTCACATCGCGAAATGGCTCGCGAGGAAGAGCGCAAGCACATCGCGCGTGAAATGCACGACGAACTTGGACAGCACCTCACCGCGCTTCGCCTGCAGGCGTCGGCATTACGTATGCAACTGGGCAACGATCGCCCGGAACTGGTCGAGCAGACGCAGGCGCTGATTGCGCTGGTGGACAAAACCATGCAGGTCGTCAGGGGCGTCATCGCGGCGCTGCGCCCTGCGGCACTCGACACCGGCATTGCAGCGGGGCTCGAGTGGCTCGCGGCCGAGTTCAACCGAAACGGTCGCACGGTATGCCGCCTGCACTTGCCCGACGAGAATATCGTCGTGAGCGAGCCCTGCGCTGTCGTGCTGTTCCGTCTCGTTCAGGAAGCGCTGACCAATGTCGCCCGCCACGCAGCGGCGCCCCATGTGGTCATCATGCTGGAGCGGACAGGGGACTGCTGTCTGCTCGAAGTGCGCGACGACGGTCGAGGATTCGATGTTCAGCCGGCCAAAAAGGGTTCATTCGGACTCGCGGGCATGGAAGAACGCGTTCTGATGCTGGGCGGTCAGATCAACGTTATCAGTTCGCCGGGAGCCGGCACGACAATCAAGGTGAAACTTCCGGACCATCCGGCCGCATCGACATAGCCGTGGCATCGTGGACGCGTATTCGACATGCACCCTTCCACGACCGACAACCCGGGGCGGCGGCCATGTCTACACGGTCGCACGGGCACTCCCCCCGCACGCCCGCCGTCGTGCCCGGGCGCGCGAGTCGCCCGTCGCGGACATCGCCGGTATCAGGCCAACGGCAAAGTCGTCTTGATCGAAGTGTCGGCCGCAACCGATTAGCCGAACCCGAATCCGGCCGCGCAGACGCTCCTGCTTCAATCGCGTACCCGCGCGCTGCCCCGGGTCGCAGCGAACCTGTGGACAATCAAGGCGCCCACTCGGTACGGTGGAGGGAGGCAAGGCCTGTTTTTCGCGAAATTGCTTTGCTTTCCGCGAAATATGCACTGCAAAACGCAAGCTCGCCATTTTCGGCGATAATTCGCGCTTCGCGGTTTGCAATCTGGACGACGCAGTTTTCTCCCCACTGCTCGCGCACCGATGCAAGCCACTGGCGTTGTCTGCGTGTGAGATAGAACGGCCAGAGATCCCGCCTGTCCCCGTTGGGCTGTTGTCGAAAGCGAAAGGCCACCTCGCATCTCTTCGTCATGTGTTCCCGTCCCGCCATTGGCAATGAGGGGTTTGTGCGACCGGGACCCTCGTCAGAGTAGCCGACAGACCACGTTCGCCTTTAGTCCCGCATCGGCTATCCTTTCTGGCACGCCGGACATTTGTTATTCCTTTCGGTTCTATTGCAATAGCAGAGGCTGGTATGCTGCGGGACCTTACCGAATGCTGTGAACGACAATGAAAGCCCTGAGTCCGGCGGTAGCCAAAGTGCTGCAGCGGTTGCACTATCCGCTCGAGATAATGTTGGTGTGCGTGCGTTGGTACGTGGCCTACCCGCTGAGCTTGCGCAATCTTCAGGAGATGAGGGCCGAACGCGGGATCGCGGTCGATCATTCGACCGTGCACCGGTGGTGCCATCAAGCTTCTGCCGGTACTTGAAAAGGCGTTCCGCCGCTGCAAGCGCCCGGTCGGCAAGAGCTGGCGGGTCGACGAGACGTACGCCAAGGTGCGTGGCCAGTGGAAATACCTTTATCGCGCTGCGGACAAGGCCGGAAAGACGGTGGATTTCCTGCTTCGAGCCCATCGTGACAAGGCTGCCGCCCGTCGCTATTTCGAGAAAGCCATCGACCAGAACGGCGAGCCGGAGACCATCACTATGGATAAGAGCGGCGCCAATCTGGATGCCCTGCACGCCATCAATGCCGAACGGGAAGCGCCCATCAAGATCCGCCAGGTCAAATATCAACGTTGTCTAACGGGACCATCGCTCCATCAAACGGATTGTCAAACCCATATCTGGAGGAGTTCTGTGACGCCTGCAGGCTCATGGGCTCCGCACGACGCGCTTTCGGGGGCCTACCGGCCAATGAGTCGGGCAACAATGAGCCGGACAATTCCGCAGACATCCGCATGCTGGCGAGAGCACTCAACGAGGCCACGTACCGGTAGCTCACGTAACAGGTAGTCCTGCTAATGGCACAGGGATATGTTGACGCCTCGCGTGTAGTTGAGCTGCACGTACCAAGCGAGGGGCACTTAAATCTTCAATCAATCTTTTTTCAAACTTCGTCGGCCGCCTGCGTAAGCGCGCTTGGAAATCTGGTTGCATGGATAGCGCGTTGAACATCGCGTACACGCGGGAGCAGAAGCACCGTCACACCGTCTACGGACGCAAGACTAAGGGTATCGGCCAACTCAGTGTGCCAATGGTTGGTCGTGTTGCCGAAGCTCGTGCAGTTCGTGTTGACGGGCCTATTCGTTGCGTAGATAGCTTACCTTGAAGAAGAGATGTGCACTTCTGGGTGGCGGTTGACCAATCGGGAGACAGGCCTACTTCGTCCGACCGAGTGGCACATCGAGCGTTATTTTGACCCGCTCCATCGCGACAAAGGTACGGAAGCTTCGAACGTTTCCCTCCGCGAAGAACAGCGCCCGCGTTAGGGCCGTGTACTCCGCCATGTCCCGCGTGCAGAAAATCAGGATGAAGTCGACGTCGCCGGTCACGTAATAGCACTGCTGGACTTGCTCGCAGGCATCGAACCGTGCCTTCATCGCATCGAGCAACTCTATCGCCTCACTCTCCGCGGAAACGTGAGTGATTATCGTGACCCGGGAACCGAGCGCATCGGGATTCAGTAAGCTGCGGTCCGCAGCAATAACGCCAGCACTTCTAAGCTTCTGGAGCCTTCGCGCCACGGACGGGACGGACAGGTTCACTTCATGCCCGATCTCACGATGGGGCATCTGATTGTTCCGTTGCACGATTGCGAGGATCCGCAAATCGAAAGCGTCTAGCTCGACATCTCGAAGATTCGACATGAGAATTTTTCTCGAAACGTGGGCGCAAAAGAATAAATACTAACGGTTTACTCGCAATAAACTGTTCATGTCAAGTGCTTTCGGTCACCGCTGCTAGAGCAGCTGACGGCTGGGGACTTCGGCACCCTCCCACCCCGTTTCGTATTCCCACCGAAGATCATGAAAACCAGACAACTTTTCAACACGTTGATGGCGGTTTCAATTGGCGCATCTGCATCGGCGGCCGACGCAGACGTTACCGTCAAAATTGGCCAGGTTTCGCCTCTGACTGGCGAGCTCGCACACATCGGAAAGGATGACGAGAACGGAGTACGGCTTGCAATCGAGGACTTGAATACCAGGAAGCTGAAAATCGGCGGCCACTCGATCACCTTCGAGCTAGATTCGCAAGATGACGCCGCCGACCCGAAGACCGCAGTGACGGTCGCGCAGAAGCTAGTAGACGACCGTGTTGCCGGCGTCGTGGGGCATGCCAACTCCGGCACATCGATTCCCGCTTCGAGGATTTACGCAGGCGCTGGAATTCCGATGATTACCGAATCGGCTACTAATCCATTGCTGACCCAGCAAGGACTCAAGTCGGTGTTTCGAATGGTCGCAAACGATGTCCGCCAAGGCTCGGTCATCGGAACTTATCTGGTACGAGACCTGAAAGCTCCCAGGGTTGCAATCGTGGACGACCGTACAGCGTACGGCCAGGGCCTCGCTGACCAGATTGAGAAGGCGGTGCAGTCCGCCGGCGGTACCGTCGTCGACCGCGAATTCGGGACCGACAAGACAACCAACTGGATGGCGGTTCTCACGACGATCAAAAATCGCAGACCTGATGCCGTTGCTTTCACGGGTGGCGACACGCAGGCGGCCGCCTTTATACAACAAATGCGTCGGCTCGGAATGAAGGTCAAGTTCATTGCCGGCGACGAAGCGTGCACGCCGCAGTTCATTGCCCTCGGCGGCTCATCAATGACCAACGATATGTATTGCACACTCGCCGGCGTACCGCCTTCTCAGATGCCACAAGGCCCGGCATTCTTCAAACGGTTCGAACAAAGGTTCAAGACGCCGGTTCAGCTTTACGCTCCCTATGCATACGACGCAGTCATGACCATGGCAACCGCTATGCAAGCAGCCAACTCTACCGACCCGAAAGTTTACCTGGCGCAATTGCGGTCGGTGAAGGTTGACGGTGTGACCGGCCCCATTCAGTTCGATGAAGCAGGTGACATCCGCAACGGTGCAATCACGGTACGGCAGTTTGACAACAACGTCTGGAACGACAAGTCGGTAGTCCGCTAACCCGAACGCGCAGTTGGGTGCGGCGGTGCCATAATGCCTCCAGCACCCCATGCGAGAAATTTTCTCGATTTGTGCCGAGTTTTAGATCCCAAATAAACAAAGCATTGCAATATTATTCCTGCTGTTCCACCGAGCCAGCACTTGGACTTTGGCAATAGAAATACGGCATATCGGATGCCTCCCTGGAGCTCTTCTCAATGTTGACTGCAAATTCCCGCGCGTCCAAAGGGCCGTACCCAGATGAACTCAAAAGCATTCTGAACATTCGGGCGGCAGACGAAAGCGGCGCCTGGCTAGCCGATTGGGACCAGATCTCTCGTTCAGCGACGCCGCTCTGGGACCTCCCGGACGCCGCGGCAGCATTGGGCGTCGCACGTATCAGCCTGAAGGACGAAGGCTTCCGCTCGCCGCTTGGCAGCTTCAAAGCGTTAGGCGCGCCCATCGCACTCGTGCGGTTGATTCTTCGGCACTGGCACACTCATAGCCTGAATCCGGCCGGTCTTCTTCGCGGGCAATATGCCGGGATGTTTTCGAACCTGACTGTTATCAGCGCCACCGATGGTAATCACGGAAAGTCATTGGCAGCCGCCGCACGCGACATCGGTTGTCGGTGTGTCATCGTCCTTCACGCCAACGTCAGCGTAGAACGGGAGCAGGCCATCGCTTTGTACGGCGCGAAGATTATTCGCATCGCGGGTAGCTACGATGAATCGGTTGAGCATGCGGCAGCACTGGCGGCCCAAAATGGTTGGCACGTTGTCTCAGACACGTCCTACGAAGGCTACGAAGCGATTCCTCGGGATGTGATGCAGGGATATGGCGTGATTGCCGCTGAAACAATACGGCAGCTCGGCAGTTCCACCCTTTCGCAACCAATCACCCACGTATTCCTGCAAGGAGGCGTCGGTGGTCTCGCAGCAGGCGTCGCGAGTTATCTCTGGGAGCACGCCGAAGCGCGGCGGCCCCGATTCGTTGTCGTCGAGCCTCAGCAGGCAGACTGTCTTTATCAAAGCGCCATCGCAGGCTACGCCACGAAAGCGACTGGCTCCGTTGATTCGGTCATGGCCGGCCTCGCCTGCGGAGAGACATCCCCCTTGGCCTGGAAAATTCTCGAGCGGTGCGTCGACCATTTCATGACCATCAGTGACGATGACGCGGTGGCAGCAATGCGTTCACTTGCCGCTGGCAGCGACCGTGACGCTCCTTTAGTGGTTGGAGAGTCCGGTGCCGCGGGATTCGCGGGCCTGAGCGTGCTCATGCAAAACCCGGCCCTTGCCCAGCAGGTAGGACTTGGACCCGACTCACACGTGCTGGCCATCAATACCGAGGGTGCCACGGCGCCCGCAGTGTATCGAGACCTCGTTGGCGAGTCGGCGGAAGCCGTTCTTGCGCGCCAGAGCGAGTGGCAAAAATCGCTCGAGCACTGACATCCAATCACCGCCTCAAATCGAGGACCGCACCATGGAAATGTCCCTACAAGAGCGCCTGAAGAACTGGCGACATCAGTTCCACAAGAATCCCGAAACAGGCTTCGAAGAAGTACAGACATCGGACTACGTTGCCAGTGTTCTGAAGACACTCGGCCTCGAGGTTCATCGCAACATTGGCGGAACCGGGATGGTCGCCAACTTGAAGATTGGCAACGGGAAACGGGTTATCGGCCTTCGCGCCGAAATGGATGCACTAAACATCACCGAGAATGCGCCCGGCAGACCTTACGCATCGTGTATTCCGGGGAAAATGCACGCATGCGGTCACGACGGACACATGGCGATGATTCTCGGCGCAGCGCAACTTCTCGCGGAGCGAAAAGACTTTGACGGCATGGTTCGCTTCATTTTCCAGCCCGCCGAAGAACACGGACGTGGCGCGAAAGCGATGATGCAAGACGGGTTGTTCGAACGGTTTCCTGTCGACGCCATTTTCGGCGCGCACAACATGCCCGGGATGCCCGCAGGCAGCTTCGCAACACGTCCGAACGGCATTATGGCCAGCGAAGACAACTTCGTCATTCACATCAAGGCAAGAGGCACGCACGCAGCACGGCCTCATATGGGCGTCGACCCCATTGTCATTGCCTCGCAAATTGTGCTCGGTCTCCAGACGATTATTTCGCGCAATTTGGACCCAAGCCTGTCCGCAGTCATCTCGTGTACTGAGATAGTTACGGACGGTCTTAGAAACGTCATTCCTTCGAATGTCATCATCAAAGGCGACACGCGCAGCTACGCCCCAGAAGTGCAGAAGCTGCTGATGATCCGGATGAGGGAAGTCAGTGAGGGCATCTGCCGTACACACGGAGCCGAGTGCGACTTCCAGTACACGCATGAGTTCGTCCCGACCGTGAATACACCAGAGCTTGTTGATGTAGCGGTTTCAGCCGCTTCGCATGTCGTTGGCGCGGAGAATGTGGACGCCAACGTTCAGCCTATGATGATCTCGGAGGACTTCGGTGCGTTTCTGCAGGTTGTACCGGGAAATTTCATCTTCATCGGCAACGGAACGGAGCCCCAAAACGGCGGCGTTCCTCTGCACAACGCTACCTACGATTTCAACGACGACATACTGTCAGTCGGATCGCGATACTTTGCTGAGATTGCGCGACGGCAATTGCCGGCACGCTGACAGCTCGCCACGCGCGGTGGCCGCTAAACACATGTTAGCGGCCACACGTTGGGACGTTTCTCGAAGGGCCGAATCCGCAGTCGTCATGCATCTGGCTTCAAGAGCTGATGGCTCGACGCGGGCCATAACTGCGCAGCGGTCGCACTGGCCAACAGGAACGCGCGGATCATCCAGGCACTGCTCAGCAGCGAAGCGACTTATATGACGAGAACCGCGGCAACATAACCTCCCAAAGCCGCCGGTAAGGAGCCCCCACCCAGGTTTGCGAAGCTTCTCAAAGTGATGACGAAATAGGTTGAACCAGCATCCTGAAGCCTGTTTTTCGTGCCGGCTGCCACTCGTGGCAAGCCGCGATTTTGCTAAGGACGGGGTGCTCGGATCTCATCAAGGCTGCGGGCGTGCTTCGGCAACCGCCCATCCCACGGCGCTGTATACGTCGGAGCGACGTCTCTACTGTCTCCCAGTCATCATAGTTGGCAATCTACACGCAATTAATATTCACTTAGCGTCTTGTCACCCGCTTGAGTGTTTGCGACGGTGTTTCGCCGAAACGGGCCTTGTAGTCGTTGGAAAAGCGTCCGAGATGCGAAAAACCCCAGCTCATCGCAATGGAAGAAACGTTACGCTCGGAGCAGTCGGAAAGAATCTCACGCCGCACTGCTTCGAGCCGATGCCACTTCAGATATGCCATGGGCGCATGCCCGAAGTGTTGCCGAAAGCCACCAAACAGCTTGTAGCGCGACACACCGGCCGCGCGATCGATGTCTTCGAGCGCAATGTCCTCACGGGCGTTGTCGTGGATGAACTGCTTCGCTCGCAACAGATAGTGCGGACATGAGGGGCCCATGGCCCCCGCGAGCGCCTGCGAGTAGTTGTGCGACTGACAGAGCAACAGCCCCTTGATCAACGCTTCCTCTAGATTTCCGACCATCTGCTCATGATTGAGCAACGGCGCGGCGTGGCCCATCTCGTTCAGCAGAAACTTGACCATGCGCCACCAGGCTGCCTGATCGCCGTCGGCGGCATTCATCTGCGGCTCGAACGTCAACAGGACACCAACCGGCCGTCGCAGAAGATCTTCAAGCACCTGACGCAGGGCCTGGCTCGGGATCGCAACGATGATCTTCCGGCAGTTTCCCATGATCGTAAGGTCCTGCCTCTCATGCGGCGACAACACGAGGCCGTTGTCCTCGTCCGATAGCCACAAACGACCATGCGCGGCCAGTTCCTGCTGCCCGGTAAGCGGCAGACTCACGCTATAGCAGTTGAGCGGCGCCTCGTTATGTATGGAAACGGTGACATCGGTGCCGTATTCCACGTACCCCAACGAGCTCGCCGTCGACCGCAACACCGTGCCCGAATGGTGGAACTGCAGTTTCTTCGGGCTCCGTACCTGCAACCGATGCGGTCCGCAGATCGACGCCATCCATTCCTGCGCGCCTTCGAGGTCGTGACGCAGCGCGTCAATACCTTGGCTGTCGTTGAGAGCAGGCGCGTACATGGCGTGTCACTGAGGGCTGATGGTCACTCGATAGTAAACCACCCCGGGCGCGGAAAAGAATACAAAAAGACCCTGAATGGGTGCTGCGCCGCGACCTCACGGGACCTGCTGGGCGCCGTTGCTATCCGCGAATTTCTCGTAGTAGAGGCGGTGGTCGCCTACGCCTTCGCGCGCAAGCCATGCCCTGATGGCGTCCACCATCGGAGGCGGACCGCACACGTACATGTCGAAGGGGTTTGATTCGAGCATCCCGCGGTCGAAATGCTCCGGAATGAGGCCAGTCCTTCCCTGCCACCCGTCAGAAGGATTCGTCACCACGATGTCGCACGCGAAGTTTGCGATGCGTTGCGTGTAAGAGGCCAAACGATCGAGTTCGCACAGGTCGCGCGCGTTCGTCACACCATAGTAGAGATGCACCTTCTGGTCGCAATTACCCTTGTGAGCGAGACCGTCGAGCATACCGAGAAATGCGGACAGGCCAGTTCCACCTGCTACCATCACGAGCGGCCGCTCCACCTGCCGAAGATAGAACGTGCCGAGCGGCGCCTCGAAATCAATCGTCTGCCCCGGCGTGCAGCGCTCACGCATGTAGTTGCTCATCGCGCCGTCGGGCAGCAGACGAATCAGGAATTGCAACTGGTTGTCGTCGCCGGGCCGGCTGGCGAACGAATATGAACGCCACACGTCCGTGCCCGGCACCTTCAGGCGGGCGTACTGCCCCGGCAGAAAATCAAGGCGTCCCGCGTGAGCGCCTGCGTCCAGATCCAGGATCGCCGTCGTTTTGGATACCTGCCTGACGCCAGAAACCTGGCCCGTGAGCAACCGCTTTCCCCCCGCGCCGCATAGGCTCGAATCGAAGTCGAAGTAGAACGAGGCGTCAGACTGCACGCGCGTCTGACAGGACAAGATCTTACGCGCAGCCAGATCGTCGGGAGACAGTGCTTCTTCATCGACATAATCCTGCGTGTAGCTGCCCGACTCGCAGCGTCCCTGGCAGGTCCCGCACACACCTTCGCGGCAGCCGAGCGGAATGTTCACGCCGCTGCGGAGGGCGGCGTCGAGGAGGATTTCGCCTTAACGGACGTCGAAGAACACAGTTTTGCAGTCGGCAAAACTGAACGCGATCTTATGGCTCATTGTCCGCACTCCCGCCTACAGATGATAGAAGTCGAGCACGGCGTTGATCGTGTCGTTCAGCAGCAGCACGTGCTTGCGTGCGATCTTCCAGCTACCGCCCGCAGGCTGCAGCTGGTAGGTAGCACGCCCGAAGAAGTGTTCAGCCACGCCGTGCCGCGCGTAAAAGGTCGCCCAGTTGGCCTTCACTTCCAGTTCCCCGTGTTCACATTCGGCGATACGCACGTTGGTGATCTGATGCAGTGTACGTGGCAGCGGCGTGGAGGCCGCAGACTTGCCAGTGCGCAGCCGAAACACACGGTCCTCGAGCCACGTTCGGTTCGCGTAGTAGATCAGCGACATGCTGCGCTTCGGGTCGGTCGTGTACACGTGCTCGGAGCCCCGTTGAGGCACGTGAAATGTGCTGTTTTCGTCGAAGAGCTCGAGGTACTCGTCCCAACTCTGCGCATCGCAAAGCTCGGCCTTGCGATACAGAAATTGGTCGACCGATTGCTGCAGCGTTTGCGTGACAGCCATGATTCATGCCTCCTTCCCGACGTTCGATTGTTGTGCGAGGCCGCTCATGAGAAATGCCTGCCAGGCGCCATGCTGATTGACGTAAAGCTCCTCCTGCGTCAGCTCCGTGCCGCAGAGCACAGGTGCAATGCCGAGCAAGCGCGTATTCGCCGTTTCACCCGACACCCACTTGTGGTAGCCGCGCGAGATGTCGCTCCAGCGCTCGAGGCGCGCCTGGAAGCCCCGCTGCTGCTCACGGAATTCCACGAGATCGTCGGGCGTGCCCATTCCCGAGACATTGAAAAAATCTTCGAACTGACGAATGCGGTTTTCGCGATCCTGATCCGATTCGCCTTTTTATGCCGATGCACTGGCTGATGACTTCAGTCTTGTTCCAGGCGACTGGACGTACGATGCGCAACTGAGAGCTGATCTGATCCATGAAAAAGAGGCTCGGATAGACGTTCAGGTTGCGCAGCCGATGCATCATGCACTCGGCTTTCTGCTGGCCGTACACCTCGACGAGGCGCGGCATGACGGTGGCATCTTCCTCGCCGTCCGGATGCCAGAGACGGTCGGCCGCTCGTATCGAGCACGCTCCGCAATAACGCCAAGGTGCGCGAAGGGGACACCGTCGCGGCGAGCATGTCGGTCATGAACGCGTGCGGCGCAGTGAAAGCGTTTGGTGTCGCAACGCCGAAGTAATTGACTTCCATTTCGGCCCGCGTATCGTCAGTGTTCTGCACCGCGATAAACGACCGCAGGCGGTTCATGCACGCACATTGTTGACAGGCAACGCGAGACCCGGGGCGGAACGCGCAGCGTGGCCACACCCTCCCCCCCGGTCACATCGAGCGCGACGGGAATCACGCGCTCGAACTAAGGCGACGATCTCGTGCTCGAACACGAGCGACTGCTCACGCGAGTGAGAAGTCGGCTGGCAAGGTCACTTCGAGCAGTTGCAAATCGGCGCTGCAGTGCTTGAACGCATAGGGAAGCATGCCGGGGATCGCAATGCTGTCGTCTGCTCGAAGATGCCATTGGTCGTCGCCTTGCACGACATCGAGAGTTCCTGCGAGCACGAAGAAAAAGCAGAACTCCGTATCGTGCATGCGCGAAACGGCCTTGCCATCGCCTTGCGGGCGCACCACGCGCACGCCCGCGAGGCCGTTCGTTGCCGCACCGATACCCGTGTCCGTTACGACGAAACCCGGCGATTTCCACGGACTCCACGTGCCGTTCTTTGCGACATGCCGAACAAAGCGCTGACCGTTGAAATCGTGGGCGGGATCATAGACAGCCGAAGGAAGCGCCATATCGTGGTCGGCCATCGTGATATGTTCGGCCGGACTACCGATTTCGATCACCTCTGCCCCGGCCGAACTTTCCAGCACGCGGTGCCGGATCTCCGGCGGCTGAAGCACGCAATCGCCCGCTTCCAGAATGAACGGATCGCCTTGCCCCTCGTAGACGACCCGAACCCAGCCCTTGCGGCAGAAAATCGTCTGAAAACGGATCTTGTGGAAGTGCACGTAATCGGGAACGGGGCCGCCACCGAGGATCCGAATATGTGATGCGATAAACGCACCTCCGTGCCGGTTTGGCAGCAGGTCGCGGTAACGCAGGCCCGCACGACCGACGGTCCACGGTGCCCCATCCTGCGCACGAGACAACACGAGTTCCTGTCTGTTGACAGGCTGCTTCATGCGAGGCTCGGCCGGGACGAGCCTGACCTCGACGCCGTTCGGCGCGGTCAGTGTTCGCGTATCGTCGCCGAGTTGAAACTCGTCGTCGCACAGCACGTCGAGCTTCGTCACTCCGCCGACGAGGTCTACACCGAGGCGCAACCTGATATTGCAGCCCGACAGGATCGCCGTGCGAGGACTGTCAGCGGGAAAAATGGCATCGATGCGGAAGCCGAGACGTTCGATAAAGAACTGCGTCGTCGCGGCCAGATCGGTACACGACATCGGGACGAGAAAGCCGCGAATACCGGTCAGCGGAGCGGGAAGAAACGATGGACTGGTCATGATCATGATCCTGAGCTGAAGAGCGGGGTTTCACAAATGCAGCGGTGCAGCAACTGGCATCCGGGGCGGCCCCGTCAGGACGCACGACACGCCTTCTGCGCGCGGCGCATTTGACCGCACTACATGCGGCGCTTTCGCTTTCATCGCGGCAGCCGCGCAGCGAGACGTTCGATGCCCGCCACCGTCGTGCACGCACCGGGCGACAGCCGCAACGTGCGGCCGCGCGAGTCGACCAGGATATGCTGCGAAGCGAGCTTCGCCACGACCTCCTGAGGATCCAGATGTGCGGGCGTCCGCACCATGACACTGCCACCGCGAGATGCATCGTCGCGTGGCGACAACAGCGCGTAGCCGAGACCGCCGGTGATTTCGACAAGTTGATGGCACAACGACAGGTTCTGCGCGCGCAGCTTGCCCGGCGGCTGCGCAAGCAGCCAGTCGAAGCCCGGCTTCGATGCGACGAACGGCAGCAGCGACGGTGTGCCCGTGTCGAACCGGCGTGCGTCGGGCGCATACGAAAACGCATCGAGGTTCCAGTTGAACGGGTCGGCCTGACTGAACCAGCCGCGCACGCAAGGTGTGACGGCGGACGTCAGCAGATGCGGCGCGACATACCCAAGACCCGATCCCGGCGCGCCGCACAGCCATTTGAGCGTGGAGCCGCAGACGAAATCGAACGGTATCTCACGCAGATTGAACGGCAGGATGCCCGCGCCCTGCGTGATGTCGACCGCGACAAGGCTGCCCGTGGTTCGCGCGTGCGCAGCGAGCGCGGCCAGATCGACGCGTTTGGACGTCAGCGACGATACCCACGTGATCAGCGCGAGCCCAACATGCGCATCCCACGCCGCGACGAAGTCCTCGTCGCGAACGTAGGCTTCACCGGCGCGCACCGGCACCGTTTTCAACGTGAAGCCGCGCCGTGCCGCAACACCGTTCAACAGGAAGTGCAGGCTCGGAAAACAGTCGGCGGCAATCAGTACCGTGCGTGCGCGCAAGGCCGCATCGTCGAGACCGTCGATGAAACGTGCGAAGACGTCGGTGACATTTTGCGCGCCGAATACGTGCGCGGCGTCTGCGCCGATCAGCGTCGCCCAGTTCGACAGCAGCGCGTCACGCGCACCGAGCCCGACGCTCCAGCGTCGTTCGTCGGGTGCATACCAGTCGGATGTGAAGCGTGCGAGCGCCGCCGTCACGGCCTCCCGTTGGCCGGGGAATACACCAACCGAGTGGTACATCATCCAGCCACTGAAGTCGCTGTCCTGCGCGGTAGAAAATAAAGTCATGTCAGCGCTTCGCTTCGAACTAGATGTGTTTGACGATGAACCGATGATAGATGCCGATGCATACGAGGCTGAGCACGGCGCAGCCCATCAGATAGATGCTCGGCGATACGGGATCGTGCGTCCAGCCGATCATGGCCGTCACGAGCCACGGCGTGAATCCTCCAAACACCATGACGCCGATGTTATAGCTGAAGCCGAGTCCCGTGCTGCGCAGCGAGGCGGGAAAGAGCGACGACAGCACCGCTGCGAGCGGACCGAAGTAGATTGCCTTCAAGACGCCCGCCAGCATCATTATCGACATCAGCACTGACAGAGAGGGCGCCGCCAGTAGCCATCGGAAGCAGGGATAGATGGTCAGCAGCGTGAGAACCGCGGAGACCGTCATCATCCGGCTGCGTCCATATTTGTCGGCGAGATGCCCCATAAACGGCGTTAACACCATCAGGATCGCGCCCGTCAGCACCGTCGCCGCAAAACCCGTCGACGCTGGCAGATGCAACTGCTTCACGGCATACGTCGGCATAAAGAGAATCATCAGATAACTGGCCGCCGTGGACACCGCCATGATGCCTGCCGCAAGCAGGACGCGCCCCTTGTGACTCACGAGCAGATCTCGAATGGGCGCTGCATGTTTCGCCGCTGAAGGCTGCAGCGTGTCGTCAATGTGACGGCGAATATAGAGACCGACGGGCGCTACCAAAAGGCCGAAAGCAAACGGAACGCGCCATCCCCACGCTTCGATCTGATCCGTCGAAAGCTGGCTGCTGAGTGCGAGGCCCGCGAACGAAGCAAGCACTGTGGCCATACCCTGGCTCGAAAACTGCCAACTTCCAAGGAAAGACTTTCGTGTGGACTTCTGTTCGATCATCAGCGCGGTGCCGCTGCCGAACTCGCCGCCTGTCGAAAAGGAGATCAGCACGCGCGCCAGCATGAGGCCAATGGGCGCGCCCAGGCCGATGCTTGCGTAGGTCGGAATCAGCGCACAGATCAGCGTGCCGAGCGTGGTGAGCCAAAGCGATGCGAGCAGTCCCGCCTTGCGGCCGTGCCGGTCCGCATAGCGTCCGAGAACCAGCGCGCCGAGCGGACGGAAAATATACGAAAGCCCGAACGTGCCGAAGGTCAGCAGCAGCGACACCGTTTCGTCATGCGCGGGGAAAAAGAGCTTCGACAGCGTGACGGCGAAGAAGCCATACGCTGCGAAGTCGAACCATTCGAGCGCGTTGCCGACGCTGCTCGCGACGATAAGGCGCTTCAGTGGCCGGTTGTCCTGGCGCACAGCACGTCCTTCAGTAGCAACAGATTGCATGATCTTGAGACCCGGAAGAAAGACTGCTTGAGAGTGGGACTACTGCCATTAGCGCTTCGTCGAAGCCCGGAGCGTCTCGCGAACCGTGTGCCCCGATTCCCCCATATCCCAGAACAGGCCGGCCATGATTTGCAGCGACTCGTGCGCAACACTCCCCAGCAGATGTTCATCGGGAGCGTGCTGGCGGCAGTTCGGATAAGAGTGCGGGATCCAGACGGTCGCGAGCCCCAGCGTCGTCGCGAAGCACTCGTTAGGGATCGTGCCGCCGAGATTCGGCAGGATGGTCACCGGCTTGCCAGAGGTTGCTGCAATCGAGGCTTCCGCCCACTTCGACCACGGATGATCAGGATCGAGCCGCGTCGCGCTGCCCGACGCTTCGATCGTCACGTCGACGTTCTCGAAACCTTCGCGGCGCAAATGCGCGATCAGCAATTCGCGCGCGTTCAACCAATCCGTGCCGACCACGAAGCGCAACTGGCACACCGCTTCCGCGCTGCCCGGAATCGCGCTGACTGTCCGGCCGACGTTGCCTGCCTGCATCGCCAGCACTTCCAGCGTGTTCCATGCGTACACCCGCTCCGCATCACTAAGACCGGGTTCGCCCCACCCCTGTGACAACGGCGGATCGCCTTCGTCGGCACCCACTTCGAGACTCGCGACGAGCTCGCGCACGCGCGGCGGAATCGGCGGCGGCAACAGGCCGTTGACGCGAATCCGGCCACTGCCATCAACAAGGCTCGCAAGCGCATTCGCCAGCACGGTCGCGGGATTGGCCAGCACGCCGCCCCAGTTGCCCGAGTGACGCGCGCCAAATGCATTCGACACGCGCAGCCGGAAATGCAATGCGCCTCGCGACCCAAGAAACATCGTCGGTGCAGCAGCGCGTTGTCGCGGTCCGTCGGAGGCGATGAGCAGATCGGCAGCCAGCCGGTCCGCATACCGCGCGCATACCGCGTCGAGTCCCGGCGACCCGACTTCTTCCCCCATTTCGATGATCACCTTCGCGTTGAAGCCAAGCCTGCCGCGCGTGGCAAGTACCGACGCAAGAGCCGCCAGATTGATCGAATGTTGCCCCTTGTTGTCTGCCGTGCCGCGGCCGTACCAGCTGTCCCCGTCTGTGTACAGCTCCCACGGGGAACGCGCGTCTGTCCAGTTGGCTGCGTCGCCGTTGACTACGTCGCCGTGACCGTAGATCAGCACCGTGGGCAGTCCGACCGCTTCCACGCGCTCGCCGATCAGCATCGGCGGCATGCCTGCTTCAGGGTTTTCCACGATGTCGCACGTGAATCCCATAGCGCCTAGCGCGGGAGCGATCTCATCGGACAAATAGCCAGTCAGCGCAGCCTGTGCATCCGGGTTCTGGCTCTCCGTGCGAAGGCCGACGCGACGGCGCAATACCGCTTGGAACGCTCCGCTTTCGAAGTGACGGGAGACGTGCGAGATAGCTTCTGAGCGGCTCATGTTCTGGAATCAAAGAATCGATGTCCCCAGAGTACCCGGGTAAACAATCTTTTGTATTCGCAATCAATCAACGTATATTTGCGGAAATCGCAACCCTGTATGCCAGGTCCGAAATGCGCAACCTGCTGGATTCGTCGCTGTATTACTTCTCAGTCGTGGCACAGAGTGGATCGCTGACGGCTGCCACCGAAAAGCTCGGCGCAACTGTGTCAGCGTTGAGCCGCCATATCGCGAAGCTCGAAGGCGACGTCGGCGCGCCGCTTTTCGAACGACACGCGCGTGGCATGGTGCTGTCTGACGCTGGCCGAATGCTGTTGCGCTATGCGCAAAATAGCCTTACGGATGCCGAGGCCGTGATGAGCGCGATTCACGGCGACCAGAGGCGGCGACAGCGCAAGATCAAGATTGCATGCACCGAAGGCTTTGCCCTCGATTTCCTGCCGAACTCGCTCGCAGCGTTCTACAAGCTGTACCCAGAGGCCGTGGTCGTGATCGAGGTCACATCGTCTGATAACGCAAGCCGCATGCTGGTCGATGGGGATGCGTCGATCGCGCTTTCGTTCAGCCTGAAGCCCGAACCGGATGTGGTTGCTCGTCTTACGCTTCCCGCGCCCGTCATGGCGCTGATGTCGAGAGACCACCCGCTTGCGGGTCAAAAATCGCTTACATTGCCAGACCTCCACCTCCACCCGGTTTTGTTGCAGGACACCGGTACGACGGTTCGCCAGTTGTTTGACATCGCCTGCAACGTTGAAGGATTTGAGGTTGTGACACCGATCACGAGCCGCTACGTTGCGTCACTGTACCGGTTTACCCAGGTGATTCCGAACGCCATCATGCTGACTGGCTTTGTCTCGGTCGCGAACCGCATGGATTCCGACGGTCTGGTCGCAATCCCGTTCGCCAATGCACTGCTGCAACAGCGTCGCCTGCAGGTCAAAACGTCATCGACGCGCCCATTGACCGGGCTCGCCACCCTCTGTCTCGATCATCTGGTCGCAGACCTGCGGCGGACAAACGATCGGCATCCCCCCTCGGCATAGCAAAGCTTTGCGAAAGGCGCAAAGCGAGTTTGTTTGATTTCGAATACGCCAGGAGAACAGAGGCGGTAGAGTGCGCCAACGCTGACATCGCGGGTCACACGCGAAGCGTCTATTCCGTCTGTTCAAATTCACCTGGAGATCACTGTGAGAAAGAGTCTGCTTGCCGGCGCGGCAATGATGTCCTTATTTGGTCACGCCTACGCACAAAGCAGCGTATCGCTGTATGGCATTGTCGATGCGGGCTTCGCTTTCAATAATAATTCCGGCGGTCAAAAGCTCTACACGCTGGCGAGCGGCAACATGCAAGGCAGCCGATGGGGGCTGCGTGGCGTCGAAGACCTCGGCAATGGACTCAAGACGCTGTTCACCGTCGAGAACGGCTTTAGCGTGATCAACGGAAAACTGCTGCAAGGCGGAGACCTGTTCGGTCGCCAGGCCTACGTCGGACTGGCATCGGATCGCTTCGGCTCCGTCACACTGGGGCGCCAGTACGATGCGGTAGTGGATTACACGGCGCGCTTTGAATCCGCTGCACAGTGGGCAACGGGCTATGGCGCGCACCCCGGTGATCTTGACAACCTCCAGAACACCAATCGGGTGAACAACGCAATCAAGTTCAGGAGCGTCGACTACGCAGGCCTGAAATTCGGCGGACTGTACAGCTTGGGTGGCGTTGCCGGCCACCTTGGCACCAACCAGATCTGGTCCCTCGGCGCAGGTTACGACAACGGTCCGCTTTCCCTCGGCGCAGCATACCTGAATGTGCGAGACCCGAACTTCTCGTTCTTCGGCAACAATTCGACGTCCAGCACGACAGCGTCGAACATGACTGCCAGTACCGTCTATTCGGGCTATGCGTCAGCGCGCACGCAGCAGATCATCGCAGCGGGCGCAGCGTATCAGCTAGGACAGGCCACGCTTGGTGCGATGTACACCAACACCCAGTTCCGGGGTCTTGGCGCACTAAGTGCCCTGAATTCGCTGCACTATCATGGCAACGCCGCGTTCCACAATGCTGAGGTCAGCTTCAAGTATCTCGTGACCCCCGCGCTGAATCTGGGTGTCTCCTACGACTATACGAAGGGCTACGGCGTCAATCACGCGACCTATCACCAGGTCGACGCAGGTGTCGATTATTTCCTGTCGAAGCGGACCGACGTCTATATTTCCGCGATTTACCAGCATGCGACGGGAACGGACTCTACTGACAAATCGGCGGTCGCGAACATCACGGGTTTCTCAGCGTCCTCAACGGGTAATCAGTTCGTGGCGGTAACGGGAATCCGGCACAAGTTCTAGGATGTCTTCCGCGGAAGCTGGAGGAATCGACCAGGAATGGCACCATCGGTCGTGAACTCCAGCGCTTTTGCATTTTCGCTCAGACAGATCCCGTTATGCGAAACCTTCTTGCAAACGTCCGAATTGGCGTCCGACTTGGCGCTGGCTTTGCGCTCGTGCTAATCCTTCTTTGCGCGACAGGCTCCGTCGCCCTGTTCCAGACAGCTCGGGTGCACAACGGGGCAGTTCAGTTTGCCGATAGCTGGCTGCCGAAAGTCGCCGTGCTTGGGGACATTCGTACATGGGCAAACAACGTTCGCAAGTCAACGCTACGAAGTGTGCTTGAAACGGATCCCGTGCAAAAAGCATCCCAGCGCATCATGAGGGACTTTGCGCTTCGCACACTCGACGCGAAAATCGAAGCATATGGGCGACTCGTCTCGTCAGCGAAAGAGGATCAGCTCAACCAGCAAACCCGGAAGGCGTGGAAATCCTATCTGGAGATGGATAACAGACTGCTTTCGCTTTCCGAACAGGGTGAGGGAAGTTTTGCCTCGGCCCGCTCGCTCGCGACGGGAAGGTCTGCCGATGCGTTCACCGCTGTCGCCAAATTGATCGAAGCGGAAGTCCAGCTCACCAGAAGCGGAAGCCAAATTGCTCGAACCACTGCAGCAGAGGACTACCGGCTGGCCGTAGAAGTCACAATTGGGTTGATTGGATTAGCGCTTGCGGCGGGCTCTCTCACCGCACTCCTGATCACGAGGACCATTGTCCTTCCACTGCGCAAGTCAGTCTCCGTGGCGGAGACCGTCGCGTGCGGAGACCTGACCTCACGTATCGAAAGTTACGGCCGGGATGAGGTCGGACGTTTGATGCAATCATTGCGGAAGATGAACAGCCAGCTAGCGGAATTCATCACTGGCATCCACGCGACCACCGATGCAGTAACGGTAACGTCGCGAGAGATCGCTAGTGGTAATGCTGATCTATCTGCACGTACCGAGGCTCAAGCGGCGTCGCTCGAAGAAACGGCTGCCAGCATGACGCAGCTGACGGAGACAGTCAGACAGAATGCTGACAACGCGTCGCAAGCCAATCATCTCGCAATGAAGGCAGCCGTCATAGCAGACGAGAGCAACGATGCTGTGCAGGATATGGTCCGTGCGATTGGAAAGATGAACAGCAGCTCGACGCAGATTTCGGAAATTACGGCTGTTATAGAAGGGATTGCCTTCCAGACCAATATTCTTGCGCTGAATGCTGCAGTGGAGGCGGCGCGCGCTGGTGAACAGGGTCGGGGCTTCGCCGTCGTTGCGAGTGAGGTGCGCGGCCTTGCACAGCGTTCGGCTGCAGCCGCGAAGGAAATAAAGGAGTTGATCGATTCATCGGTCCAATCGATTGACCACGCGGCGAAGCAGGCAAGCGCGGTCGGTGTGACGATGGATGATGTCAAGCAGGCGATTAGGCAGGTCTCAGGCATCGTCGGTGAAATCGCTATCGCATCGGAGCAGCAAAGCCGAGGCATCGAGCAGGTGAATCAGGCGGTCCTGCAGATGGACGAGGTTACCCAGCAAAATGCTGCGCTGGTGGAGCAGTCCGCTGCGGCGGCATTTTCCCTCGATGAGCAGGCCACCAGGCTGCAGGACGCCGTGTCGGTATTCAAGATTGCGAAGTGACGTGGATGGTGTTTTTCCGGCGTCATTCGTGCAACAAACCTGCGGTACGCAGGCATTGAAACCGATGCAACCGTATCACCGCGTTCCGCACGAACGCGCTTCTCTTTCGGATGACAAGAGCGAACTATCATGAATCAACGTGAAGAAGCACTCGCACTCGATGCGGCCGACCCTCTCGCACTCTTGCGCGACCAGTTCACGCTCTCGCCGAACGTCATCTATCTGGACGGCAACTCGCTCGGCGTGCCGCCCGTCGCGGCTGCACAGCGGGCGCAGACCGTCATCGGCGCCGAATGGGGCGAAGGGCTAATCCGCAGCTGGAACGCGGCTGGCTGGTTTTCGCTGCCGCGGCGACTGGGCGACAAGCTTGCGACACTGATCGGTGCAGCGCACAACGAAGTCGTCGTCACCGATACGATTTCGATCAACCTTTTCAAGACGTTGTCGGCGGCTCTGCGGATGCAGGACAAGCGCGACCCGAAGCGCCGCGTGATCGTGTCGGAACGCTCGAATTTCCCGACTGATCTGTATATCGCGCAAGGGCTCATCAAGCAGTTGGATCGCGGCTATGAACTTCGCCTCGTCGACGATCCGTCCGAGCTGTCCGCGGCGATCACCGACGACGTCGCCGTCGCGATGATCACTCACGTCAACTACCGCACTGGCTACATGCACGACATGGCCGCACTGACGAAGCTGGTTCACGACAGGGGCGCGCTAGTGCTGTGGGATCTCGCGCACTCGGCGGGCGCCGTGCCCGTCGATCTGAACGGTGTCGGCGCGGATTGCGCGGTCGGCTGCACATACAAGTATCTGAACGGTGGTCCCGGTTCGCCTGCGTTCGCGTGGGTGCCGCGTCGTCATCAGAGTGAGTTCGAGCAGCCGCTGTCAGGCTGGTGGGGGCATCGTGCGCCGTTTGTGATGGACCCGACATATATCGCCGACGACGGCATCGGCCGCTTTTTGTGCGGCACGCAGCCGATGGTTTCGATGGCGCTGGTCGAATGTGGACTCGATGTATTCCTGCAAACCGACATGCTGGCGATCCGCCAAAAGTCGCTTGCGCTGACCGACCTTTTCATCGAACTGATCGAGACGCGTTGCAAGGAATTTCCGCTTACGCTCGTCACGCCTCGCGCGCATGCGCAACGCGGGTCACACGCGAGCTTCGAGCATCCGCACGGCTACGAGGTGATGCAGGCGTTGATCGCGCGCGGCGTGATCGGCGACTATCGCGAGCCGCATGTGTTGCGCTTCGGTTTTACGCCGCTGTATACGCGCCACGTGGATGTGTGGGATGCCGCTGAGCGTCTGCGCCACGTGCTTACCGAAGAAACCTGGCGTGCGCCTGAATTCGCCAAGCGCGGTGCCGTGACCTGAGCGACGGCTACGTCGTCGAGATGACGCCCGTAAGAGTTGCATTGCCAAGTCGCGGTGTGGGTGACGGCACGTCTGCTGTTTTGATGCATGGGTTAATTAATTTCGGACAGGCAGATAGCTTCTTTCGCTGTCGGTTTCGCCTCGCAGGCGGCGGGCGACAGATAACCCAGCGTGGAGTGCAAGCGCACTGGATTGTAGAAAGCGATGACGGAGGCCCGCAGTGCCTCGCCCCCCAACTGCCAAGGCGATATTGTTGGCATACGCTGAGCGGTTTCCTTTTCGGCTGCGGAGCGGACGGCGATGGAACACTGGCGGCAGACCTATCTCGGGATGCAGTCCATCCCGCACACGCTCAACGAGTTCGAGCTCGCCACGTTCTTCACGCTTTCCGCGAAGGAATGCGCGTTGATCAACGCGCGTCGCCGACACGTCTATCGCTTCGCGCTGGCGCTTCACCTTGTTGCATGACCGGTCGCACGCTCGATGCTTGCCGGTACGTGCCACGTAATCTCTGGCAGCACCTGGGGCAACAGCTCGGCATCGAACCGCCCGATCTCGGGACGATGACGTCGCTGTACGACGGCCATACCGACACGCTGGTCGAATATCAGGCCTGCGCGTACCAAGCGCTCGGCTTCGGCTCCATGACCGAACACCAACGCCGCTACGTGATGCGCTGGCTCAAAGCCGAGCTCTCGGGCCGGTAGGATCGTAATGGTCTGCTGCACGAACTCAAACGCTGGCTCTACGAACACGGGATCCTGTTGCCGCGCGATCGCACCTTGCGGGAACTGATCGTGCAGGCCATCCGGGACGTCGAAGCCACGCACACGGGCGAGCTTACGCAGGCCGCCTTTGGCGAAGCCACACTGGATCGTTGGGGCAAGCTGCTGCCGAAGCCCCATGGCGAGGCATCGAGCCTGCAGAAATGGCTGTGGCCGGTACCGCTGCGCAATTCGACGCGACAGATGAGCGAACTCTCGCACAAGCTCGACTATCTGGTCGAGCTCGGTGTACGGGTGCAGTGCCCCAACACATGCAACGAAGCTACGCTCCTCGACGAAACCGTTCCGCATCCGGTGCAGCAACAGCACGTTTTGCTGGTCTGCCGTTTTGACGGCCACGAAGCGCATATGCGGTCGCCCCGCGGCCTCACAGATGGCCTCGGCATCCAGCCTGTCGTTCTTCACGTGCTTGCCGCCCTTGCGGTATGGCGCAGCGAATTGCGGCGCAATCAGGCGAACCTCGCGACCAAGTGCGCGCAGCTTGCGCCCCCAGTAGTGGGCTGCGCTGCACGCTTCCATTGGGACCAGACACGGCGCAAGGTTGGCAAACCATTCGAGAAACTTCTGCCGTGAGATGGCTTTCCTGACCACCACGCGTTCCATGCTGTCCACGCCGTGCACTTGGATCAGGTTCTTGGCCAGATCCACGCCGATACGAGTAATCTTGTCCATGACTTTCCCCTTCTCAGATGGGTTGTCCAGCACCAACCATCCTGGCATATCGCTATGCCACGAGATCGGGAAAGTCCTTACTAATTCGGGTCATGTACCTGCTCGACGACACGCCGGAGAACCAGCCCGAGCCGGAAGAAGATGATGTTGCCATGCATTCGGACGACGATGCCGATAACTGACACTCGCCGGGCCTGACACGGCGACTGCGCCCGCTACGGAAGTGTCGCCGGGGCTTCTGCCCCCTCCTTGAGAACAACAATGACAACACACCAACAACCGTCAATCTAGATTTAGGCACTCTTCTCGACGCAGATACCCTGATTCTTGCGGCAGAAATGGAAGATGATATTGGGTGCATCCTGCGTCTTCATCTCCAGGTCGAGCAGATGCTCGACTTCTATCTCAACAGAAAGCGCACGGCCGACATCGCTCCATTTGTCAGGGAACCTCGCGACTTCAGCGGAAAGCTGTCTATTTCTGTCGCTTTGGGCTTGCTTATACCCTTTGCATTCGAATGGCGCACTCTTTTCGCCGCACTAAGTAGTGAGGATATCGTACGGCTAAGAGTTGGCTGTGTACGTGAAGAAACATCGATAGGGCAACCAGGTACACAATGCCGGATGCTCGACGTTCCGGTTCACAAGACCGGAACTGCATTTACCAAACCGATTGACTCGGTCGTCGGAGAAGCAATATTGGCGTGGGAGCGAGTACGTCCCGTACAACCGGCTGCGCTCGACGTCAAAACCGGAGAGCAGGTTGACTTCCTCTTCTCGTATCGTGCAAGGGCGATACCACGCCAGCACCTGAACCGACATCTCATCCCCTTGCTTTGCCGGAGGGCAGGCATTCCTTGCGTGGATGCTCGCGGACAGATCAGCAGCCACAGGGGCACGCTCGACCATCGGGAGCCTGCTCTTTAACGCGCGGGAACCAATGTCCCTGTTCGAACTGCAAGCGTGGCTTGGTCATCGGTCGCCAGCAACGACCCAGCATTACGTCGCAATCACGCCCACAAAGCTGGCCAGAGCTCATTCTGAAGCACAGTACTTCCAGCGCAACCTTCGAATGATGGAGGTGCTCATTGACCGGCAGGCGATCGACGATCGGCACACGGACCAGCCGTGGAAGTGCTATGACCTTGGTCACGGGCTGTACTCATATGAGTTCTTCGATCAATGTCCACACCGCATGGCGTGTGTGCGTTGCGACTTCTACGTTCCGAAGAAATCGTCCCAAGCCGACTTGCTCTCTTCGAAGACGGGCATGATCCGGATGTTGTAGGAAACTCCTCTCGCTGATGACGAACGCGCTGCAATCGAGGGCGACCAGGAAGCTGTCGATAGTTTGCTTCGGTACCTCGAGGGGTACCGACACCCGACCGGCGCACCGCCCCAAAGAGTAAGAAACAAAGGTAGAAAAAAACGCTCAATTCCATACAACCTGAACGATTTCCTGCCGCTGCGAGCAATGACGATCGGTTTTTCATCGTCATTGCAATCCTGCGAATTTGGTTCCGTTATGCTGTCGCCTTGCCTGCAGGGCCGGATATCGCACCCGTTTTCTCAAGCGGGTTGCGAACCGCATCGCACCAGACACCCATCGGGTTCAAGGACGCAGTGATGGAACTCACGCCTGCCCTGGCGGTTAGCCGCCCCAGAGAAACGTTGGTGCCGAACAAGGTCCAAGGGGATTTCGCAGAACCATGGCTGTTGCGTGCGCAACGCCAGTCAGGAATGGCTCGTTGTCTCGTCCATTATGGTGCCGCCATAATTTGGATAGCAAATACCAATCGACTCCATCAGCTGTCGAGAAGGGTCTTCGCGAGTTGCTTACCTCGCAGGTCCCGGCCTATTCGGCGATTTCCTGGCGGATGATGAGGAGAGTAGCTCCGTGCTGAACCGAAACTAAGCAACAATGCACCCATGCAATCAAGCGTTCATTGGTCACCTTACCTTATCCCGTTGAATTGCGTTGCAATATCTCCGAAATTGTCCGATGCGCGACAAATGTTGGACATTTGCAACAGGCAGTTCGGAATTGTGTTGTGTCTATATGACCGTCCGTCCGGCGCGAAAATTGCGTCGGTCATTTTCGGAAGTCCATCTCACACGGAGGTGAGGATACGAGTCCCAAAGACGGACGATCTGACCAATGAGGCAGAACCTGAATCCCGCAGTGGCGAAGGTGCTCAAGCGCCTGCATTATCCACTTGACGTAATCCTTCTATGCCTGCGCTGGTACGTTGCCTATCCGCTGAGTCTGCGCCACCTCGAGCAGACCGCCAGAACAAATGCCTGAACAATGTTGTAGAGCAGGACTACCGTGCCATGAAGCGCCGCACTCGTCCTATGCTGGGATTCAAAGATTTTCGCTGTGCACGCATCTTATGGTTGGCATTGAAGTCATGCATTGGCAGATGAAATGCATTCGCGGCACTCAATCATCTGCCGTTGAGCAACTGTATTCGCTGGCGAAATAAGCAATCCCGTGATATCGCGCTTTGCTATGACCGTTGCCATTATCGCGAAAAAATCCTTCAACTGACAAATGCTGCTAGCAACATGAGCCAAGTGGCCGGAATAGTGACGGCGGTGCCGCAAGGACAGCGCAATGAGTCGCCCAGGCGCCGCCACCGCGCGAAAATGCGCCGGCTGGCGCACTCGCCTGTGGTGCAATCCGGACGCTCCATCTACAACTCAGCGACGAATTGCATACCATCATTTTAAACAGTGCCGCGGTTGTCACACCGGGGCAATTTTCAACAGCCAGTTAGGTCCTCGACGACCTCGCATCAAACTAGGAAGCAGTTCATGGATAGCAATGTAGTACCCACGTTCCTACGCGCTAAACTGAAGCGGGGACTGCTCGAGGTCAAAGTCGACGCCGCCACCTTGCCTGCGGCTAACCTGTTCGGTTTCGCGGAGCGCCGGAATCCAAAGCGGGCATTTCTCTTTGTATCCAAAGTTCTGGGACGCTACATACCGGCGCGCCCATCGATCATGGCTGCCAGTTTCGAGAGCCTCGTCAGCGAGATCCCAGCGAACCTGCCCGGCCCAGTGCTAGTAATCGGCGTGGCCGAAACCGCAGTTGGCCTCGGTGCCGGCGTGTACCGTGCTTATAGTGCAACGCGTTCCGATAGCGTGTACCTCACCAGTACCCGTCATCCTTTGGGTACCGACCTCTTTGCTCGATTCGAGGAAGAGCACAGTCATGCCAGCACCCACTTAATCCACCTGCCGGTCGATCCCGAGGTTCGTGATTTGATGCTTCAGGCCCGATCTTTAGTCCTGGTGGACGATGAGGCTTCTACCGGCAAGACCTTTCTCAACCTGCACCGCGCATTAATCGAAGCCGGCCTGAAGAAGATCGAGCGAGTGGTCACGTGCGTCCTGACGGACTGGTCTGCGGGTGCTGTGAGTAAGGCCATCGGAGAGTCGACCACCGCCGTATCCTTGTTGAGCGGGTCGTATCAGTTCCACGAAGATCAGTCCGCGCCCCTGCCGGATATGCCAGGCGTCGGTGCCGTTTCTATAGGCGAATGGCCTCTCTCACCCCGCAATGACTGGGGGCGCTTGGGCGTTCGCCGCGTGGAGGACACGCTCGCACCGGACATTCAAATCCGGCCCGGCGAGAACGTCGTCATAGTTGGTACCGGTGAGTTCGTCTGGCGTCCCTTCCTGCTGGCGGAGCGTGCGGAGCGAGCCGGGGCAGACGTCTACTTCAGCTCCACCACGAGATCCCCTGTGGCCCTGGGCCACGCGATCGAGCACGTGCTGTCGTTTCCTGACAACTATGGCCTCGGTATTCCGAACTTCCTCTACAACGTGAAGCCCGGTCAGTTCGACCGAGTTCTTATCTGCACGGAAACCCCGGCGCAAGCGCTCCCTGCAGAACTGGTTGATGTCCTGAATGCGGAGATAATTTTCGATGAGCAGTAACCGTCCGCTGATATTCGTCGATCTCGACGACACCCTGATCCAGACCGCAGGCAAGATGGACGAGGCCACACCACGAATCATCGCCACTCTGGACGTGCATGGGCAGCCCAACGGGTACATGAACCCGGTCCAGAACTTCTTCATCAACTGGCTGCTGGCCTCAGCCGATGTCGTTCCGGTTACCGCACGCAGCGTGGAGGCCTACAACCGCGTCAAGCTTCCTTTCACCGAAGGCGCAATTTGCTCCCATGGTGGAGTGATACTCCGCCCTGACGGATCGCCTGACCAGACCTGGCACGGCCAGATGGCCGCGTCGCTCCGGACCTTTCAAGACCGGCTGTCGACACTGAGCGAAGCCACCCTGCAAATCGGCAAAGAACTGGGCTACTCCGTGCGCAGTTGGGTAGTTGGAGAGAAAGGTCTGCGCCACTACGTCGTGACCAAGCACAACGAGTCCAACGACTCGGTGCTCACCGAGTTGCTGACCGAAGTTCAATCTCGAAGCATGTTGGAATGCATGCACACCCACGTTAACGGCAACAACCTCGCCTTCCTGCCTGAGGGTTTGGAAAAGCGCTTCGCCGTTCAAGAATGGTTGCGTCGCGACCGTGAGATCCACGGCGAGCGGCCAGTCCTAGGCTTCGGTGACAGCATCTCCGACCTGGGGTTCATGGACCACTGTCATATGTGGTCGACGCCGGCGCACAGTCAACTGGCGACCGTAGTGAAGGGGCTCATCAATGACTAATCTTCTCGCCACACTGAGCACCATCGGCAGCGGCAGCTACGCCCCTGAAGATGTGCATTTCCTTTTGCAGCGCGTGCCGCTGAGCGTCACTAACGTTGACGAAAAGGAACTTCTGATCCAGACGAATCAGAAACATTACTCCGAGATGATAAGCTTGGAGCAGGCTCCTACCGACGTGCACAAGCGTTTCCACACCCATGTCCTGGCGCAGAACGGCGCTCGTATGGCTTCCAATGTTCAGTCCCTGGCCTTGGCATTGAGTGCCGCTTACACCGGGCCGAGCATCGCCCTGGTTTCATTTGTTCGCGCAGGCGTACCCCTCGGCGTCCTGCTGCGCCGGGCACTCGTCGAAATGGGCCGCGATGCTCACCACTACGGCGTCAGCATCATTCGCGATCGCGGTATCGACACGGTGGCTCTGGAAGCCGTCATCCAGCTGCACGGTCCCGAAAAGATCGTCTTCGTGGATGGTTGGACCGGAAAAGGCGCAATCTCCGGTGAGCTCAAGCGCACCTTGGACGACGACAAGCGCTTCCCAGAAGATCCTCGCCTCGTTGTTCTGGCAGACCCCTGCGGCCGCGCTTGGCTAGCTGGCTCTGCAGAGGACTGGGTAATTCCGTCTGGCATCCTCGGCGCGACCGTGTCCGGCCTAGTATCCCGCACCATCTGGCCGACTCAAGGCGGGCTTCATGGTTGCGTGACATACGACCACCTGCCTAAGCATGATGTAACCCGAGAGTTCATCAATAAGATCGAGGCCGAACGCGGGGCGCTGGGCGAGGTTTATCCCGCAACTCCATGGACCAACGAACAGCGATTGGAACTCCAAGCGTCCGCTGATGACGCGGTGTCCTCGCTGGCTACTCGCTTTGACATCTCCAACTTGAATCGCGTGAAGCCGGGTATCGCTGAGGCAACCCGAGCGGTTCTGCGTCGTGTGCCTGATCACGTTCTGGTACGTGATCGCAACGACAGCGACGTGCAGTTGTTAATTCATCTCACTGACCGCGCGGGCGTGGCCGTAGAGGAAGCTGGCGCGGACCTGGGTCCGTATCGTGCCGCGACAATCATACGGTGTCTGATCTGATGGGCACCATTTCTCCGTTCGCCGTCTGGGCGACTCTGTACATGCCGACCCGCGGTGACATCCTGGACGTGGATTTCGGCACCAAGATCTCAGAATTGCGCTCACCTGTGGTGTGCCTGGAAGACGTGCGGCTTACCGCAAAAACTGGGAGCAACTCGATGCCCGCCTGTCACAACGCGACGCATGTAAGACGATGGTCGGCCTGCTTGAGCTCGCGGGCCTGCATGGCGCGCTGGCCGTACTGGCCGGGCAGCTTGATGCGATGCTTGAAACCGGCGAGCTTCCCGATTTCAAGGCGCTGCCTGACCGATACGCACCCCGTGAGGCGCAATGTCCCGATGTCGAGGTTCAGATGCCGCCCGTTGCCGTCTATCACGAACTGCTCGAAAAGGTGGCAGCGTGAACGCGCCCGCGCATGATGGTGGCCGCCTAGCCCTGATGCTCAACGAGGTGCGTTTGCCAACGATCGGCAGGTTGTGGCCCGAGTTTGCTGAGCGCTCGGATAAGGAAGCCTAGCCGGCCGCACGCCTCTCAGATTCAGGGTGTTCGTGGCGCAGGCATGAGCCAAGGCATGAGTACGGCGTAGTCGTCAGCGGTTACAGCAAGCGGCAACTTCGCGAGCAGCCAGACGAGATAGCGGTATGGGTCAATGCTATTCGCCTTGCAGGTTTCGACGAGCGAGTAAAGATTGGCGCTGGCCTGCGCACCGGCAACAGTGTCTGCGAACAGCCAGCCTTTGCGGCCCACAACGAATGGCCTGATCGCGTTTTCGCAGAGGTTGTTGGATATGGGCCAGTTTCCGTTCCCGACGTAGCGGACCAGTTTGTGCCACTGCCCGCGCATGTATTGCAGCGCTTTGCCCAGCAGACTCGACGGTACGACGGTCGGCAGATGCTCGATCATCATGCGTTCGATGTCAGCAAGCACGTGGGCGCTGTATCGAGCGCGCAGCCGCTGCCGACATTCAGGCTTCCACTTTGCGCTGCGAGCTTCGGCGGCGAACAGCTTTCCGATCAGCACGACGAACCGCGTGGCCAGCAGGACTGGTGCGCGTCGCCGCAGAATTAGATCGCTCAGCTTCGATGTGATCCAGGAAGCGTGTCACGACGTTATGGGTTGCGTCCAGCAGAAATCGTCAGCTTGACGCTCGATTCGATAGACTGGGAGAACGATATCCTGCGGGTGGACCAGTGCAAGACACGGTCGGTATTAGTAATGCCGCTCACTGGCCGAACGCGACATGTGCTCGACCGCTATCTACGCCGTCGACCACCCCTGACGAGCACACACCAGCTATTCCTGAGAGTGCGGTGCCCGGCCGGTCCGATCAAGGCAGTAACGATCGAACACATCTATGCCAAGCGTGCACGCCTCAGTGGCCTGCCCATTCTACAGACCAGTCCCTACTGCCTGAGGCATAGCTTCGCCATGCGCTTGCTCGAGCGAGGTGTCGGAGTAAAGATGATCGGCGATCTGCTCGGTCACCACTCCCTCGAGAGCACGTATGTCTATCTTCGCCTGCATGTGGAGGCGCTGCGCCAGGTTGCCCTAACGGTACCTGGATGTGGTCGCGTCTCAATGAAGGGGGCATCATGAAGCACCAACTCGGCTCAACCGCACTTGATCCGCTCATCAGTCGATACCTTGCGCACCGCCGAGCGCTAGGGCGTCAGTACAGCGAACAGGAGCGCACCTTGCATTCAATGAGGGACTTCATCGCCCGAGCTGGTGAATCGGACCTGAACAACACGCTGTTCGAATCGTGGTGCAAGACCTTCAATTCCCTCACCTCGAACGTGCGTCGGGCCCGCGAGGTTGCCGTGCGCAATTTCTGCCTACCGGCAACGTACCGAGCCCCGGTGTTTCGTGCCGGACATCAACCAGTTTGTGCGCCCGCAACCACATGCCGCACCAATTATCCTGACTCCCGCGCAGGTTGGTCGGGTACTCGAACTTGCAGACACGCGTCAGGCCACGGCGACATCGCCACTAAGAGCCCTTAACAAAATGAATGAGGGGGCTGTTAACCCTCGATGAATGCTGTTAACCTTTTCATTGTTTCGACGACGAAAAGGATATGGCCAAGCCGATACTCGACGACGAACTTTGGGCACTCATCGAACCGTTGCTGCCCCCTCCCAAACTACGACGAACCCGTTATCCGGGGCGCAAGCCGCGCGACAATCGTGCGGTGCTCACCGGCATTCTCTTCGTCTTACAGACAGGCCTGCGTTGGGACCTGCTACCTCGCGAGATGGGTTGTGGCAGCGGCATGAGTTGCTGGCGTCGCCTACGTGACTGGCAAGCCGCTGGCGTCTGGGAGCAGTTGCACGAGGTTCTGCTTGCGCGATTGCGCGCAGCCGACCAAATCGACTGGTCTCGCGTCATCGTCGATTCCTCTTCAGTGCGTGCTGTGGGCTCAGGTCAAAAACAGTACCGAATCCCACAGACCGCGCGCGACCCGGTTCAAAGCACCATCTCATCACCGAAGCGCAGGGCATCCCGCTCGCGGTGATTCTGACCGGCGCCAACCGCAACGACGTCACTCAACTTCAAGCGCTGGTCGAGGCAATTCCGCCAATCCGCGGCAAGCGTGGCAAACCACTATCAAAGCCTCGGGTCGTTGAGGGCGATAGAGGCTACGACCACGACAAATATCGACGTCCACTGCATGCCGCCGGCATTGCAACCGAAATCGCTCGACGTGGTCAGCCACATGGTAGCGGGCTAGGCAAGACACGCTGGGTTGTGGAGCGGACCATCTCCTGGCTTCACAACTTCCGTCGACTGCGCATCCGCTTCGAACAGCTCGCTTTCATCCACGAGGCTTTCCTCAGAATCGCCTGCTGCATCATATGCTGGCGACACCTGAAAAGTCATTCTGTTAACACCTCTAAGGCCGTATGTCCTCCGCCTGGCGCTTGTGCTGCTGTACACCGCCGGGCTGAGGCGAAGGGAGTTGCTACGGCTAACGTTGGCCGATGTAGACTCGCACGCTGGAGTCCTGCACATACGCGAATCAAAGTATCACAAATCGAGATAGGTTCCGCTTTCGTGCGGTGCCCGGCTAGAACTGCGCCGCTACCTCACGCGCCGCCTCGCTACCCCTCTCGACACTACGCCGTCGTCACCGTTACTGTGCAATATGCACCATGGTCTGCGGGGCTACCCTGGAACGGGATTGCATGAAGGTATCACGGGCTTACTGCAAGAAGCAGGCTTCCGGGATGCCGACGGGCGGGTTCCCCGTATTCGCGACTTTATGCATTCCCTTGCAATTGAAGCCCTGATGCGATGGTATCGTCAGGGGGCGGACGTCCAGTCCAACCTGCCAAAGCTCGCACTCTACATGGGTCATGTATCAATCGTATCGACTGCCTACTATTTGCGCTGGATTCCGGAACTCCGAGAGCTGGCGAGCGATAGGTTCGCGAAACGATTTGGCTATCTTGTTCAGGGAGAGCAATGATGAAACGGCGTCCTTGCTCCGGTGAGCTCGGACGGAGTCTTGTCCGATTCTTCCAGGATTATCTACCTACGTTGCGAGGGATGAGCCGGCACACGATCCATAGCTATCGCGACACGCTGGTGCTTCTGATGCGATTTCTTAGTGCGAAGCGACACTGCGGCATTGAACGTCTGGATCTTGCGGCGATCACCGCCGAATCGGTCGGACAGTTCCTGACATCTCTCGAGCGAGACCGGCACAACGGCATTGCCACGCGTAATGCCCGGCTTGCCGCGATTCATACATTCGCGCGGTTCTTGGCAACTGAACGTCTTGAACATCTGGCGGTGGCGCAGGCAATCCTCAGCATTCCATTCAAACGCGAGGCGCGGTCAGCGCCGATCGAATATCTCGAGCAGGACGAGGTTGAGGCGCTGCTGAATGCGGTCGATCGAGCGACCGCCGCCGGTCGGCGTGACTACGCGTTGTTTTCACTGATGTTCAATACCGGCGCAAGGGTGCAGGAGGTACTCGACCTTCGTATCAGACATCGACATGAAGCGCCATGCACTCCTTCAAGTGTTTCCCGACATATTGACGAAGGTATCGGCCGACCGAGGAACATTCGGACGCTTGCCGATTATCGACTGGTTGAAGCGACTCTGATACTTATGTGGAGTTCGAATCACGGCTGCCGACTATCACTATGCCTTGACCCACCGGACTCCACATAACGGTGCACTACACATAGATCGAGTAACGTTATGCAAAACGTTACTGGACGACCTGTCGTATGCTCGCAAGGATCGGGCCGAGACCAGCGTTCTGTTCGAGCGGATTGCAGAGAGGTATGAGCGAAAAAGTCTTCCGATAACTGCAAACGAAACATTCTCGGACTGGAATGACGTGTTCCCCGACCCCGGCATGACATCGCCGCCATCGACCGGCTTGTGCATCACTCGACGACCTTCGAACTCAACGTCGAAAGCTACCGCCGCCGCAAGGCCGGCGACAAACAAAATGCACTGCGGCGTCAATTGCACGACGACAACCCTGCCAATCCGTTCAGCGCCCAGTTGCCTGACCACGACAACGTTGCGCAGTAACGATGTGCGTCAACTACACGATCACGCAACGACAACTACGAAGGAGAAACGTCAAATATGAGCTGATATCGAACGACAACTACCCCGTTGACCGGCCAAAATAGTTGTCGCTGACCGGCCGTGCTGGTTGATGCTCTCTAACGCAAGGAATCCAGTACACCTGTCGCGGGACGTTGGGGGCTTCGAGCTGGAGTGTGAAGAATTGAACAAATAGGCGCACGCCTTGGAAACGAACTGCTCGCGACGGGTGCCCAGCCGGTCCAGCAGCGCGAGATTGAGCAGCCGTAGGGCGCTGAGCATGCGCTGGCGGCACTCGGCCGGTTCAAAAGGGTCTTTCGGGCGCGCCTGTCGATGGCGGCTTAATTCCAGGCTCGGGTGCCGTGAAATACGCTTTGATGGCGCCGCGTTTCGCGAATCCATGCCATGCTGCGCGGCAACGCCGTGCGGAAAATTCAAGATGTGCTAACCTCCATGAGGTCGATGTTTTGGCCCACCTTGACCGGCGGGTCTTTTCCCAGATACAGGCATCAATGAAAAATGCAGCGACCATGAAAGACAAACCGTATTTAAAGCATCCTTCGCAGCACGTCGTTACGCGAGATCAGTTGGTGCTTGATTACCGCTGCCACGTGCAACATGACCAGTCCAACCAGCAGTGCGCAACTTGCGCGATGCACCGCGAACAATTCGTCGGTTAGCGGGCCTTTCTGGAACGGAGTATGGATTTCAACCAGTCCGAAAAACGGATAGCCATTCGGCACCATCAGGAAGCCACTCGCCAGCACTGCAAAGATCATGACGTAAATCAAGACATGTACTACGCGTGCCAGTAGTTGCTGTTCGACGGACACATCGGGCAGCGCAGGTGGCGCGATTCTGACCAGCTTCCAACCCACCCTCAGCGGAAAAAGCGCAATCAGAACCGTTGCTATCGACATGTTCAGTCGCGACAGGAAATCATGCACAGGTCCATTGGCGACCCGGGTGAGCGAGTAACCCGCTACACTGGCGTAAATAATCCAGACAGCAAATGTCCAATGGAAAAATCGTGCGATACCGTCGTAGCGGCCCCGCTCGGTCCCGGCCGCCAGTTCTGACCAGTCGCGCAGGCCAGATTGGCCGTCTTGCGGGATCGCGGTTAGCGGCTCACCGGCACGCGAACTGGATCGCTTAGCCGCTCGTGACATCCGGTTCATAACCTCTTCCAGTCCGAAGTCGTTAGGCTGTATCGGGACGCCGCCACGCGTTCCGCCCTTTGCTGATTCAATGCCGGGGTCGGGCGGGTTCTGTCGCAGTAAGACCGAGAGGCCGTCCAAGACCGGTATGGTATGGATTTCCTTATCCAACCAGCGAACATAACTGCTGTGCGGGAGTTTGCACCAACGCCGCCATCGTTCAATTTCCCTTGACGATCATGTGTATGACTTCGATGCCACCCAGGAGAATGCGGACGCAACGAAATTCTTAAACCCGAGCATCGGGCGGGTCCCGCGCTTGATCGCGCGGTGGTCCTGCTCGACGATGTTATTCAGATACTTCGACTGACGGATACTGATCGGCGTCTCCCGCCCGGCGTTGATAGACTCAAACGCAGCGAGATTTGCCCCACTCTTGTCGTTCGGTCTCCGCCTCGGGTGCGCCGTTGCGCTCGATCGATTTTTCAAAGTGGCGCTTCGCGGCAGCCTTGTCAGAAATCGATCGCGTCTCCCGCTTTGTCCACGGCCCGGTACAAGTACTTCCACTGTCCTTTGACCTTGATATCAGTCTCATCCACGCGCCAACTCCTGACGACTTCGCGCTTGCGACGCCAAATGGCTTTTCCCGAACGGGCAGCAACTTGATCGCCCACCGGTGCACGGTTGAATGATCGACATCGGTGCCGCACTCAGCCATCATCTTTTCCAGATTTCGCAGGCTCAGTCCATAGTCCACATACGAGGGCACGCACATCAGCAGCATGACATCGAGCGGATGGTGCAGTCGCTTCAGAACCTTCGCAACTTCTGGGGCAAGAGCCGTTCGTGGCGTCAGTGCCTTCTTATTCATCGGGTCAGTACCAGTTCGTCAGACGCGCATTCTAGCGTTCCGGCACTAACGCGACACAACCATATTCGCGTCGACAACGCCAATTGCGTTCAGGCAGGTCATGAAAATTTGCATTCGTGACGCCCAGTACATCGCCGAACGCACTATGCGGCATTTCCATGTCGACTAAAAAATCGATTGTTTGGATAACACAGATCCACGTAACGAATGCATGCGTGCGAGAAATATGCGCGCTGATGGCTTCGCCAAATCAGCTTTCAGCCGGTAGCTTCAGCAATGTCACGTTGCTGACAGCGGCGTCGGGTGACAACTTGCAACGCAAAATACCGAACTGCTTTTATCACGGCGATCGCTTCTCCGCGACGGTAGGGTGCAATTTGGGTGCGCTGGTCTGTTACGCTCGGGATTTTGACGAGCACGAGCCAATGCGTAAGCTAAAAGACATTGACGGATTGCTCAACGGGCGCCACTTCGCTCGCGAAGTTATTGTCCTCTGTGTGCGCTGGTACCTGCGTTACACTCAGACTTCACCTCGCTGAAATAATTGCCGAGCGTGTCTGTCGATGTCGCACACGACGATCATGCGCTGGGCCCAGCGCTTCACGCCGGAATTCGTCAAACGCTGGAATCGGCTGGCCTTGAAAGCCGGTCAGCCGATCGACGAGACCTATGTGAAGATCCCTGCCAAATGTGTCTATCTTTACCGCGGCTTGACCGGGCGGGAAAACGGTCGACTTTGACTCCCGCCAAGCGAAATGTGGCTGCGGCCCAGGCGTTCTTTGCGAAGACGATCAGAAGTCAGGGGCGCCCTCGGGCTACGATCACGCTGGACGGTTACGCGTCTTACCGCGCGGTGTGCGAAATGAATGCCGATGGGACCTTGCCTAAAGACGCGACGTTGCGGTCCTTGAGATACTTGAATGATCTGATCGAGCAAGATCAGCGCAACATCAAGTCCAGGGTCAACGCGATGCTCGGCTTCAAATGCTTCAGAAACGCGACCGTCACGATCTCGGCCATCGAGTTGATGCATCGCATTCGGAAGGCGCAATTTGACCTTACGAACCTGCGCCTCGAAGATACAAATGCGCCCGCTATTTGGAAGGCAGTTCTTTCTGCTCAATGAGGTCGCCGCAAACACGCTGCTTCTCGCTGCTATTAAAATTGCACCAAAGCCGGAGTGTAAGGCCAACGCGCCTCAGGCGTCCGCGATCGAGCCGCGCGACACGCAGCTTTAATCGGCGACGCCCGGCGTCGGACCACGGTGCTGCGGATCGAGAGCACTCGTCACAGGGTTCGCCAAAAATCGCTGCCGCAGCCGATAGGCAGTTGTCCGGACGTCAAGCAACTGTCCAGCGCGCTTAGGCTGAACTCGAGTCAGCGGCCCCCTCCGAGCGGTCGCAACACCTAACACCGCCGCCAGCTTCGCGGCACGGCTGTCTATCTCGTCAGAGGACGCCATGGTGCCCCCTCGCCCGCGCTCTTGATCGCGCTAGCTGAATTAGGGGGAGCGGACGAGGCCGGCGGGAGTCGACGGCAACGACTACACTGGACCGTTGAGCGGCGCTGGGGAGACGGTCATGGAACTACGTTGGAAAATCTATCTGGAGCGGCCGGGAAAGGGAGAAAGGGGCACTGTTGGTATACCGGCAGTTACGACGCCGTGAAGCGCATGCTGCGCCGGCTTGCGGCAGAACGCGTCGTCAAGGCAACGACGCCCCTCGAATTCGCGGCCGCCGAAGCCACCCAGGTTGATTTCGGCGCCGGCCCCGTGCTCACGCACGAGTCCGGCATCCCGCTCAAGACGTGGATCTTCGTTATGACCCTGTGCTGGTCCCGGTATCAGTATGCCGAGGTTGTGCTTGACCAGACCGTCGAGACGTGGCTGGCCTGTCATCGCCGCGCCTTCGAATGGTTCAGGGGTTGTCCTTCCCGGGTGACGATCGACAACGCCAAGTGCGCGATCATCCGGCACTGCATGCATAGCCCCGAAGTCCAGCGTTCCTACGCGGGGGTCGCCGAAACGTATGGTTTCCGCATCGAACCATGTCCGCCGCACGACCCAGCCAAGAAGGGAATCGTTGAATCCGGAGTCAAGTACGCCAAGAAGTCCTTCGTACCACTACGCGAGTTCCGCGATCTGGCCGACGCGAACCGTCAGTTGCGCGAGCGGATCCTGCAGCAGGCCGGCGTGCGCGATCACGGCACCACGCACGAGCGGCCGCTCACGCGCTTTGCGATCGAGCGGCCGCTGCCCACGCGCCTGCCCGATGTGCCGCCAGTACTGGCCGTGTGGTCCGAGGTCAAGGTGTATACGGACGGCCACGTTGTCTACAAGAAGGCGCTGTACTCAGTGCCCTTCACGCTGGTCGGCAAGCAGCTATGGCTCAAGGCCACCGACACGGTCGTGCAGGCGTTCCACCGGCACGAGCTCGTCGCAACCCATCCACGGCTACGCAAACCGGGGGACCGCCACACCGTGCGCGACCACCAGCCGCCCGAGGCACAGGCCTGGCTCGAGCACGATCCCCAGTGGTGCCTCGCGCGCGCGAAGGACATCGGGCCAGCCCGCCACGCCGTCATCCTCGCGATGTTCAACAACACGGTGCTGGAAAACCTGCGCGGCGCAAAGGGCATCGTGCGCCTACGCGAGAAGGTGGGCGATGAGCGCCTGAACCCCGCATGCGAGCGTGCGCTCGCGTTCTCCGGTCCCCACTATCGCACCATCAAGACGATCCTCGACAAGGGGCTCGACAGCGAGGCTGCGGCGCCATCTACCGCAACGGCGCCCACCGATACCAACCTGAATGGTGGCCGATTCGGCCGCGACCTTCAATCCCTTCTGATCCATTAAGCCAGCCATGAATCCGAGTCCCGAACTGAACCCCATCCTCAAGCAGCTGCGCCTCTCGGGCATCCTTGACTCGCTCGAGCAGCGCAACCGCGAAGCCATTGACGGGCAGCTTGCCTACACCGAGTTCCTCGCAATGCTGCTGCATGACGAGATCGCTCGACGCGACACGAAGAAGTTGGGCGTGCGGCTTGCCCGTGCCGGCTTCGCGATGGGCAAGACGCTCGAGACGTTCAACTTCGATCTGGGGCCCAAGCTCGACTGAGCCTATATCCACGATCTCGCTACCGGTCGCTCCATCGACGAGGAGGTCTGTGTCTTGCTGGTCGGCGGAACAGGCGTCGGCAAGTCACACCTGGCGCAGGCATTGGGCCACTGCGCGGCCCGGCAAGGGCGTGACGTGTTGTTCATCTCACAGACTGATCTGCTCAAGAAACTGCACGCAGCTCGCGCCACAGACCTGGACGAGCGCAAGTTCCAGCAGTTCGTACGTGTGCCGCTGCTCATCATCGACGACTTCGCAGTCAAACCGCTGCACCCACCCCACGACGAAGACTTCCACGACCTGATCGCCGCCAGGTACGAGCGAGCGGCTTTGACCGTCACGTCAAATTTAGATCTGAGTGAATGGGGCGACGCGTTCCCCGACAACCGCATTCTGGGCGCCGTGATGTGGACCGGCTACGACACGGTGCCTATCGCGTCGTAATCGAGGGAGAGAGCTTCCGCAAGCCCAAACCGATGCCGGCGAGCAGTGAAAACGCGGTTGCCAAATCGGGCAACAAACGGCATTCTTGAAGCCGTTCGAATCTGCGCTTTACCCCCGCTTCCGCTGGCTCCATTACGCCGCCCCGTGGCAGCGAGCACCGGACGCCGACATTAGCGATTTGCTGCCGTTCAACTACGCGAAACGGCAAGCCGAAACGAGCGCGAACTGATCGGCCAATTGCGCGCCACCCATGAAGTCGGCGCGCAATACCCGAGTGCAGTCGTGGACATCGTCGGTCATGCCAGGCCGCCGCGATGCGGCCACGCTCGCCTCTCGGTTGCGAACGATTCTCCATCGGGTGTGGTGAATTTAGCGCTTACGGTTATCCCGCGTCGCCATCCCTCCAGCTCACTGCTCGGTTACGCGTGGAATTCGCGCTCGGGCAGGCGTGGAGTCAGCGTTCGGTTTGGCGTGGAATACGCCCTCATGGCCCATGGCAGGAGGTGCAATATGACTGCCGTCCAAGATTTTTTATGATCCTGGCGGGCGCGGCCATAATGGCTGAAAGTGAGCAGGCGTATGGAGGATATGCACAAGCCGGCCTTGCTGACCAAGAACCGGATGCGCTGTGACCCGCCCACTCTGATCGACCTCAATGGTCTGGATGCGTATGTCAAGGCTGCGCGCGAGCCTGTCCCCGGCCGCGTAGATGTCGATGAAGTCATGCTCATCGGCCAGGCCATCCGCGATCAGCCCGCTTCGCAATGCCTGCGCCTGCGCCTCGAGTTCCCTCGTCTGCTCCGTTTCCACCCCGGGCTGTCGCCTGATGTTGCGCACGAACTGAAGAACTGTATCCAGCAGGCAGTTGTTTCCCACCCCGCTGGCCACCCCCCTTCTCCGCGCTCGATTGCGCCAGAAACTCGTCAAGACTGCCATAGCTGCGAGCAAACTCGAACTGCTGCAGGACGGGCGCCTAGGCCGGCGCGGCACCCGCCAGGGGGCGGGGAGGCGGCTGGGCACGTGCGGCGCGCGCAGGGGGGCGCGGGGCCCAGCTACTGCGAAGCGCGTGGCTGGGATCCAGGGCCCGGGGCGCTACCGCAGGCGCGCTTCGCGTGGCGTTGTGCGGCCCGGACGGTGCGGCGTGCCGTTGTAGCTCGCGATCGCGTATTCGACCAGTTCCTCGAGCTCGTCGAGGGAAACATACAAACGCAGGCTACCCTTCGGATCACCCAGCGCCCGCCGCAGATCGCGCGGATGCGAGCCGGTGTAGCCTGGCAGGCGCGACGACAGGCGGCTTGCGACGGTCCCGAAAAAACGCTCGATGTAGGGTCGCTCGTCCGGGCTGTGGCGCGGCCCCGCATCGACAAGGCACCCAACGAATTCACAAAGTGCCCTAATCGTGTCGTCGGCCAGGTTCGCTTTTGCGTTGTCGAGCTTCATACGTTCCCACACGGCATACGCGAGCTCCGGCATACGCTGCGACGCGAAACCCTCTTGCGCACCGTAGCCGAGTCCGGCGATCGTGAAGTCCTTCACGCGACGAGGCTCAAGCGCGTTTTCGATGGTCTTGATGACATCGTAGCGGCTGTACTCGCTCGCCGGCACGATGTGATAGCCCAGCACGACGCGCGTGCACACGTCGATGATCACCAGCAGCCAGACACGTTCCATTTCGAATTCGTGTTCAAATCCCAGCGGATCGCGCACCACGGACTTGGGGCAGATATCGAGCCGGTGGCCGTCGAATTCGACGACCTGACAGGGACGAGTCGCCGGCACCTTCACGTCGTCATCAAAGCGCGGCACCCCCTTTCAGGTGCGATGCACCGGCGGCGCGCGCGGCTGTACCGAAACTGCGCAGCATTTCCGCCTTCAGCCGGCACGACAGGGAACGGATCGCATGCCCCGCGATGTTGAACGGATAATCCGCTGCAGTCAGGTCCACCGAGCGACACTGGCGCAGGAACTCGTCATGCATCGCCTGCAGGCACGCGAAGACGCGTGCGCAGGTGTTACGGTCGGGATTCGAAGTTTAGGAGGCGAAGTGACGAATTTAATGCGGACTTATGCGAATTGACGCTTTTATTACGATTCAAAGGTAAATAAAACCGTCACGAGGGGCGCGCTTTGGCTCTTGGTTACAGGGAACGGGTAGTGTCAAATTTATTGCGTCCTACGTCGAGCGTGCCACGTATGTCGACCTGCTCGATAAAGATGCGAAGCAGATCGGTTTCCGCGGCAGGGCGGCTCGTGACCCCATTGATCACCACGACGCACCACGTTTGACAGCCCTCAGGCTGTCCGCCCAGGTCACGGCCCCGATGTTGTCACGACTGCATCAGTGCGGCGCGGCAACTGATCGGCGTGGCGGAATATCCGGTTGGCGCCGAGGCGCTCGGCGATCGCGGCACCCTCGTCATTGTGCGACGTGGCCACGAAGCCGGCAGCACAATCCATCTGAATGAGCGCAGTCGACATGCCGCCCGAAGCGGCTTGCACCAGCAAGGACGGCGGACGCTGCGCTCATACTCCGCCGTTGACCGGGGCACTCTCGTGCACTTTTATCAGGTATCACATAAGAGTCAACGTGCCACGAGGGCTGGCTCTCGCAGGAACGGTGTACGTCAGCCAGAAGCCTGGCGTCGATGCGAGCCGGCCGATGGATAGCTTGACGTCGATCCAGGTCTGTCACAAATCCGGAAACAGGGGCAACCACCACCGCGTGCCAAGTCAAATTCTGGATGCTGGAAGACGTCGTGCTTCCCAAACCTAGTGCCCCTTCTTCCATCGCACTCGGGAGACCTGTCATGCAAACCGGACTCACCACTGGTTTTTCTCACGTCAAGCCGCAGGACACGTCACTCACGCGCGGTGGGCTGCGCGATTTCTTTGTCTATCGTGATCTGGAAATCGTCAGGGGCACAAGGTGGTCGCGCAACATTAGGGCAAATCTTGCGCCAAAGTCGGGCGCGGGCCGGCACCCGCATGAAGCAGATTTTCATATCGTCAGCATGCTCTAAGTCGGGGCGAGCTTCGTGTACACCGACAAGGAAACGCTCGTCGAAGCGGGTGATTGCGTGCATCAGGCGCCGTCCGTTTCGAACACGCGCCTGACATGGAGTACATCGAAATCGTGAGCCCTGCCGAATTTAAATCGGTAGACGCGGAAGCGCCGTGCCGGCGCCCAAGTAAGTATAAAGCGGCAGCAAGCGACACCCTGACGCATGCACAAGCTTGCCGCTGCACCTACAGTTGATATGTCCGCCGATTACTATGGCGGGTCACGAAGCCACGAACACGACCGGAGAAATTCATGCGCATCACGCTCCATCTCAGCACCTTCGACCGCCTTGACCCGAATGCCTATGCGATCCTTTGGCTCGACAACGACACCCACAAGTGGTCGCGCGAAGGTCATGCCGGTCTCCAATTCCCCGACTGGGGAAAGCTGCGGGTCGATGCTCGCGGCACGCTGGTGTGCGACCCGCATAATGCGCGCCCCCTGTTCATCCTCGACGGTCTCGCCGTGGAAGCCCAAACTGGCCCGTTCGAGGGGGAATCAGGCGAGGCACTCTGGTGCTGCACTGAATGCGAAAGCGGATCGGTCGTTGCAGGGCACTGGCATGTGCAGTGCGTCGACAAGGACACCGTGCTTGCCGAGCACAGCGTGTTTGCTGAGGACGAGGTCTGACCTCGGACGCGCCTTCGCCTCGTTGCATGCGAATCTTCGGTGAATCCCTGAAAGCCCGTGTCAGCGGGCTCGAACTATTCCAGTTCCGGAATGATGCGTCTGGTTAGGGACGAAGGATGCCGACGTCCAAATCGACCAACCCCTGCCGATGACACGAACTGGCTTTTCGAGCATCGTGCTCAACAACGGCCTCACCCCGGCGCAAGCCGGGTATTCGTACTTTTGGTGCAATTTCTGGCGATCTGATCGAAAAACCTTAAATACCACCACCTTGCACTCCTGCGGCTAGTCAGCAAAGCCTTGTAGCGTGGGGCTCTGAGGAACGCAAGCGCCAAAAATTGCACACAAAGATCGTGTCAGAGTGCAAGTCCTGCCGGCACAATTCTTTTACCCTCATCCCTGACCGTCGGAGATACGACCACGTTTGAAACTCCCACACGCCCACTTAGACGACCCCTGCATCGCTTGCAACGGGAGCCACACTCTGGTCAGCGGCCCTACGCTGCCAAACGACTTTTGCAATCGAGATATCGCTATACACCGCCCCCTTGAGCGCTCCGGTTGCGGAATTAAGGGTCGCCTCCGTACGCTTGCCGCCGGCGAGGATCTGTACGGGGCGTCTTCATCGAGACCTGCGAGCTGTCCTTTGATGCCTGCGAAGCGCGCCGTCTTGCGATTTGACTCGTGGAAGCTCGTCTTCCTACCGATTACTCGCAAGAGGTGTCGAATGGCAAGCGACTTGGGTCGCCGCGTCCCTGCACCGATTTCAGCTGATCGGTACTGACCTTAAACCTCGGAAACTTCATTTCCACTCCCGTACGATACTCCGCCGCTTCATCAGCCCAAATTTTCGGCAGATCAATGTCGGGATCCAGTGTTCTGTCCCAGAAATAACTTTGCATAGCCGAGCCACTTTCTGGAATTGAATCGGCGGTCGCGGTCCATACGAACGGCCGGCCGTGTTGGTTGTACTGCTCGATATATCGCTCGCTGGTGATGAGTTGCCGCCCGTTCTTGAACGACCCTCGACGGATCGCCTGCTGTGTAATCAGGCCCAACCAGCGTTCAACCTGATTCAGCCAGCTTGAGTAAGTCGGCGTGAAGTGTATGTGGTAGCGCGTATGCCTGGCCAGCCACGCCCAGACCTTGGGATGTTTGTGTGTCGCATAGTTGTCGACGATCAGATGCACATCGAGATCGGCAGGCACCGCCTGATCCACATGCCTGAGAAACGCCAGGAATTCCTGATGTCGGTGGCGCGGCTTACATTGCGCAATAACTTCACCCGTTGCCGTATTGAGCGCGGCGAACAACGACAGATATCGGGCCACCGAACTCTTCGAAATCCCTGTCTGCGCAGCAGCGGAGCGCACGCTCCAGTGCGTTGCCCCGTCCGGCTTCTCATGCAACATCCTCGCAAGCAATTCCGCGACTGCTTCATCATCATGCGTGCGAGGCCGGCCTGGACGGGCTTCATCATGCAGACCGGCAAGTCCGTGGGCAACAAAGCGCTTCTTCCAGTGCGTAATTGCAGGCTGTGTTACTTCGCACTTCGTCGCAATTTCTTGACCCGTATGACCGTCAGCGGCCATCAAGATAATGTTTGCCCGGCGCACGAGAGAGTGAGGCAGCGAACGCGAGCGGCTCATTGAGAGCAATTGCTCTCGCTCCAGATCCGACACGACAAGCTCGATCCCTTTGCGTCCCATGATCGCCCCCAACTCACCGTGATTCGATCATAGAACAATCTGAATTTACGTAAAGTTATTTCTGGGACAGAACACTGATATGTATGGACCGTGTCAAGTAGTGCGGTTCTCCGAGGTTTGACGGGTCAAGGGCGGGCGTGAGCCCGGCGTAGCGGACCCTTGACGCGACGTCGTTTTCCCATGCTATGCATTGGTCGTGAGGGCGACGCCTGTACGCTCACGACCATGCGAGACCGTCTCTCTGACGGTCGTCAACAACAGGATGCTTGGGCCAGGACCAAGGCGGTTATCCGACGGTTGATCATTCTGATATGCGCGGATTGGTTACCGCATGACAAACGAAACGTCGGGGAGCTGCCTCAATCTAGATTCGAGGGTTGTGCTGTTTCCAGTTGCCTCCTAGTGTCGCCGCGAGGGTTCTCCCACCGTTGCCTGGTCCTGGCCCAAACATCCTGTTGTGAGTTCAACTAACTTGTCACATCCCGGCTAGTCGTGCTTGAGGGGAGTGACGTGTTGCCCGATAGCCCAGATAAACCCGACGAGCTCGCGTGCAATGGCGGTACAGACCTGGCTCTTTAGCTTGCCGTGTGCCATCAGGTTTCGAAACCGCTGGCACAGCCGCTTTTGCGCCGACCACGCGATCTCCTGGACCTCTGGCGGTGTACGCTCTGCGCGCCGCTGCAGGATCGCAGTTTTTCGTGCGGCATGGCGGTAGGTCCACGCTGCTTCAACCAGCACGCGTCGCACATGGCTGTTGCCCGTCTTGGTGATGGCGCCACGGCGTTCGCGCTTGCCGCTGGAATGTTCGCTGGGCACCAGACCCAGATAGGCCATCAGTTGAGGCGCGCCAGCAAAGCGTGCGAGATCGCCGAGTTCCGCGACCACCGTCACAGCCGCGAGCAAACAGATGCCGCGCAACGCCATCAAGGCCTCGATCACCGGCCAGGCTGGACTGGCATGCGCGGCCGTCTCGACTTCGCGGTCAAGGCTGACCACGCGCCCGCCGCAGGCCTGCACTGTGTCGATATATTCCTGCAGGACGATCTGTTGCTCCGGCCGGGCGAACCTGATGCCTTCCAGCCAGCGCCAATGCGC
>NZ_JBMIQH010000048.1:0-53867 GCF_056155635.1 Paraburkholderia sp. BR10141
CAGACCGGCAAGTCCGTGGGCAACAAAGCGCTTCTTCCAGTGCGTAATTGCAGGCGGTGTTACTTCGCACTGCGTCGCAATTTCTTGACCCGTATGACCGTCAGCGGCCATCAAGATAATCTTTGCCCGGCGCACGAGAGAGTGAGGCAGCGAACGCGAGCGGCTCATTGAGAAAAATTGCTCTCGCTCCAGCTCCGACACGACAAGCTCGATTCCTTTGCGTCCCATGATCGCCCCCAACTCACCGTGATTCGATCATAGACCAATCTGAATTTACGTTAAGTCATTTCTGGGACGAAATACTAGGCTTGGGCCGAGACAAGAAACGCTCAGTCAAAAGCCAGTTGAAGGCAATCACTTTTCTGGTGTAATTTCATATTCAAAAATATTCTGAATACCAATCGGGCCGCAGTAGGTTAGTCCTGTATCTCTGAAGCCAAAGCCTAGGTACATGCGTTTAGCTACCACATTCCGCGCATTGACGGCAAGCATTAAACGGTCGACATTTGGGCGATTGGACGCGATCCACCCAATAGCTAGTTCTGCCGCAGCTTTACCGTACCCCTTACCTTGGTATGATAGGCCCACCCGCAGGCTGTGCATCGTCATAGCGTCCGGATTCGCCCATTCTGGCACTGCGGCCTTTTCTCGAAGGACAAAAAAACCTACAACATCGTCATGCGCTACGACTGAAAAACAATGCTCGAATTCCGAATTTTGGCTTTGCCTCAGTTCTGAAAACACTACGTACAACGGGTCGACATATTGACATTGATCGGCATCCAGCCTGAGGTGCGCGACGGTAGCACTGTCGAGACACGACAATTCTAACAGCCTGGCATCGCCTGCCACAATGTGGGAGGTCGGTGCGGTGCAAAAGGATTGTTCTGAGGCACTGGCGACTGCTTGTGAGACTTCCAGTTTTTGCTGTCGAGAGACAAGCTCGGGCCTCTCTTCTTCAATGACACGAGAAAGAACCTCGTCAAGTGTTCGTCTCCCCCACGCATAACACGACCAACCGCTCAACACCTCCGTGGGTGCCTCCACAGTTACCGGTGCCTCCCGCACATAAGAAGACGTAATGGACAAAGACGAAAGCCAGTCGCCTTCATAGTTATAAATAGTATCGACATAGCGGTGTCCCTCATCTGGAAAAATCGCCACAACGTTTTTCCCGGGGTTCTTCCTGGACCACCAATCTGCCACTCTATAGGCTGCGCCACTGGTCGGCCCCATAAATAGCCCATGTTCTCGATGTAGTTGATGAGTTGCATGAAACACTTCTGCAGGCGTCAGCCAGTGAACCTCGTCAAACTGCCGATGATCCACGTTGGAAGGCACAATTTCCCCCCCGAGCCCACTAAGATCCCCCAAATCTCCGCAGGGCTGTCCGAACAAAACAGAATGTGGCATATCCACGCCAATAGCGTGTAACTCAGGGAATGGCACTCTTAAAAATCTAGTAGTGCCTGACATCGACCCACCGGAACCAACTGGCCCCACCAGGCAGTCGACCTTCACAAGTTTTTGGATCAGTAGTTCCGCGAACTTACCGTAGGCCAGTGGATTGCCGGTGTTAGAATATTGAGACGGCCAGAAGCTGCCAGGGATTTCCTTCAGATATTTAGCCAACCTATTTAGCCTAGCCTGTTGTAGCCCCCCTTGTGGTGCCGGATCGTTCACAACTTCTACGTGTGCACCAAGCTCTACAAGGCGGCTTTTAAGGTGACGATCGATTGCCCAATCGCTTACCAATATGAGTTTATAGCCATACTGAACGGCTAACATGGCTAACGCTAGACCAAATGTACCAGAGGAGGACTCGCAGATGGTGGCACCCGGTTTGAGCAGCCCCTCCGACACAGCTTGTTCGAGTATGAACCGCGCCGGAAGCAGCTTCATCAGAAAGAAGCTTGCCCCATAAAAATTAGCATCCAGCCTGACGATCCGTGGATTTTCGAAATCCTCAAGGTTTCGCATAATATTTCGATTCATCATCCTTTTATTCCCAGTGTTTTTATCACTTCGCGATAACAGTAGCTTCAAATCCTGAACACACTAATTCACGGGTAGCCAAATACATGTTCTCCGCAGTTCTTTCGCTCGCCGGATCGAACATCACGCCAATAACCGTTCCGCTGTGTGCTATCTGTAGTCCAACTGAACCATATTTTCGCCCAATTTCTTCAATATCGCGTAGACGTGGCTTTCGTAAAAATCGCTGATTAAGCCAAGTGCTTGCTGTCGCGACGCGGCCGAGCAATTTTATATCGGATGTATCAATCCCTTTACGCAATAGAGCTCGAATCGGTCGAAAGTTCTCGACCTCTTCTAAGTTGTACTGGGGCAATTCCATATCAAGCGTGTTGACAGTCTGTTCGGTATCCGCAGTCACACTTATAAAGTCAATCGGAGGAATCGGTCTCCTGAATGCTTCAAGAACAAATCCATCTCGTTGCGCAAATAGTACCGCCTGCTGCGAGAATATTGTTGAATCACATGCCGACTCAGCGCTTACTGCAATTTGCATAACATCGCTAGGCGGCAGCTCGATATCAAGCGATTCAAGAACTGCCAAGATGCTGGCCACTACATCAGCTGTGGATGACCCCATACCACGCGCAACAGGGATATTGCTCGTAAGCCCAAGTACCCCCCCCACCCTCGCAGCCGAGAACCGCTCAAGCGTGATTTCTGCGGCGCGTTTGGCTTTTTCGCAACGGCTTGGAAAAACGTCTACTTCTCGCTTGTTCTCGTTCGGCAGGAACTCTGCCCTTGACTTGAGACTCCGGTAAGGCATGGAGACTAAACCACGCCACAGCAAACCATCATCGTCTTCAAACATTCCCTGGAGGAGCTCCCCGTGGTGTCCTGCGGCCTCGCCACTCCCTTGTTTCCGGTGCATATTTTCTATCTCCTTTGGCTCTGGTTCAAGAAAGTCCAGTACGAATACTGGGAGAGTTTCATACGCGGCAACGGGGCGGTCTGCAACTCCTGGTAGTCTGCTGAGATACAGCTCACCAGCTCGAGTAACCTCCCAAGAACTGCCGCATCTGTCTGGTCCGTATCGAATTGATACCGACCGTCTTGCCCCTGTCTCTGCGTACGCTCGCTTCGAACCGAATACCACACCTGCACCAGCAGCGCACGAATCAGTTTGTCCTTGGCGCTGCACGGCAACTGCACTTCGGATGACTCGCGTACAAGCGTGCGAACACCCGGCCCATGCGCTTGCGCGCATCATTCCGCCAGATACGAATCGGCCGCAAGGGGTGGCTCGTAGCCTCAAAGTCATCCAGCGCTGCCATTGTGAACATCGCTTTGGCGTTGCCATCTGCTCCACGGATCGTTTCAGTCTTCAACAGCCCGCTAGGTCGATTCGCATACAAGATGCATGCCTGCAAAAATGAGACCGCCGACGGTCAAAGTGATTGCACAACCACGCAATCAATTGAACGAATTCCTACAGCCGACGTCATCTAGATAACAAACGGGACAGCACGGGCTGTCGTTTCGGGATTCAGAGATGGCTTCGCATTTCGATGTTTCATGGTCGAATGTCCGAGGCTGTTAGCGCCGATGTACTGCCCCCCGGGGGTGCGGACGAAAACTTGGACTACCTAGACGTAGTTCATGTACTCGTATGAAGAGCGTCTTCGAGCGGTTCGGCTTTATCTAAAATTGGAAAAGCGCCTCGGGGCGACCATCGGGCAGTTGGGTTAGCGCGCCGCGAGGCGCGCTGCGTTCGACGCACGCAGCATTAGCGAATTCGTGCGCGGATCAGCCTGCACCAAGACCTTCAGCGTCGCATCCACATTGCCGATCGCCCCAGGGTCAAGCATCTTGGGTCATCTGGGTCGCAACGTCGAGCGAATTCGCGTTCTTCAGGTATGCTACCTGCACCTGCTGGCCAGCCGCAGAATCTACGCCCTCGATGATCTGCTCGATGCGGCGGATGTTATCCGCATAGTCAGTGACGACGATCGTATTATTTGATGGATAAGCGGCAACCATATTACTCGGCGAAATGAGCGGACGCAGCACCGGCAGGAGGTTGATCGCCGATTCGTTTCTAGAGAATGTTAGATCCTTTGGATATTGGGCACAGCATGGACGAGCATGAGCATGGCAAAGACGACGAAATGCAGACCGGCCAAGGTTTCAGGCAGGCGCTCGTAGTCTCTTGCCAGTCGGCGGAAACGGTTGAGCGCAGCCGAAGCTGCGCTCAACCACCCAGCGGCGTGGCAGCAACACGCCCCCCTTTTTTGCCTCCGACAGCTTGATTACCTGAAGCTCAATGCCTTCATCGAGTGCCGCCTGCGCGGCTCCTCTCCGGTATAGCCCTGATCGGCGAACGCCACTTTGATTGTGTGGTCCGTGGCCTGCTGAACCTGACGAGCCAATTCCGCGACCTGCGCGCTCCTGTTCGTTGGCCGGCGTCACATGCACCGCAAGCAGTTGCCCCAATGTATCCACCGCCTATGCACCTTGCTGCCTTTCTTACGCTTGTACCCGTCATAGCCTGCGCGTGGACCGCTCTCGCACGTCGACTGCAGCGTACGGCCATCGAGGATGACTGCACTGGGATGCCCCCGGCGATCCTGCGCCACGCGGATAATCGAACGTAGGTCATTGACCATGGCTTCGAAACAGCCTGCCTGAATCCAGCGCTGTGTCTGCTGATAGACCAACTCCCACGGCGGAAAGTCATTGGGCAGCAGACGCCACGGTGCACCCGCGCGGACAATCCAGCGCAAGGCGTTGAACATTTCGCGCAATTCGTAGCGACGCTGAGGCGCGTCCTGATTCATCAATTTCAGGTACGGAGCGGCGAAGGACCACTCTTCATTCGATACATCCGTTGGGTAGGGTCTGCGTTTTTCATCCCGCCAGGGTACCAGGTCTGGCCGAAAGTTCATAACACCGTCTAAACGCTGCCATACGGTTGCCGACCAAGCGGCCCATCGTTCCAGCGAGCCGCCGCGCGACCTGCGGTTCCGGAAGGGGCGTGCCCGTCGCGCGGTACCGCGCGGTGGTCAACGCGCTGCAGCCCTCGAGACATCACCTGCCGAATCCTGCCGACTGTCTTGCTTCAGCTAAAAAACTGCTCGATGCATTTGCGCTTGCGCTGACTGATGGCGTAGCCGGATCAGCGCGTTGTACGTCCGTCAATGGCCGAGCTGCCCGCGCGACCATCGTTTTGCGCAACATGCGGCGTCACGCCATTTGCGCGACACGTTGCCACGAAACCAGCCGTGTCGTAGTTTTTGTCAGCGCCGACCATAATCGATGTACTGGCAAACTGCGCGGCATACGCAAGCATCTCGGTCGCTGTGTCTCGCTCGGCTGTGCCGTTGGCCTGCGTCACCTGTGCGTTCACCACGAGGCCATGCCGGCTATCCGTCAGCACGTGCCCCATATCAGAAAGCATCGCGCCCGTACCACGACTCTTGCGAAACAGCCGCGGCTGACTGTCCGCGCTGAATTCATGCGTGTCGTTGCTGCGCTTCTCGCCATGCCAGTTCTCACCCCAAGCACTTGCAGCCTGCGAAATGGCGTCGCCCACGCTCGGGGCAATCGTATCGGGCACTGCCGAACGCCGCCTCGAGGTGTTTTGCGTGTTTTGCGCAACGTGCGGGTGACCCTCATCTGCTGGCACGCCTCGATGAACTCCTGGCCATCGTAACCCTTGTCCGCGCCCAGTGTGATGTCTGCGCTGGCATCGTCTGCCGCTTGCCGTGCGTCGTGGATCATGATCTTAGCCGCTTCACGCTCAGCATGTTCGTCGGCGCGTGTCACGCGCGCATTGACCACCAGACCGTGCCGGTTATCGGTCAGCGTACGGCCCATTACCCCAATTCGCTGGCCGTTTTGCCTTTGCGATAGAATTGCGCATCGGGGTCGGTCCTGGACTGATGTGTCTCGTTGCTGCGTTTCTTCCTGCTCGACGATGATATTCAGATACTTCGACTGACAGATCTTGGTCGGCGTCTCGCGCCCGGCGTCGATAGCCTCAAGCGCAGCGAGATTCGCCCCATTCTTGTCGATCGTTACCACCTCGGGTTCGCCGCTGCGCTCGATCGACTTTTCGAAGTGGCGCTTCGGGGCAGCCTTGTCAAGGTGGGCGCGCAGCAGGAAATCGATCATCTTCCGCTTTGTCCACGGCCCGGTACAGTACTTCCACTGTCCCTTGACCTTGATATACGTATCATCCACGCGTCAGCTCCTGCCGACTGCGCGCTTGCGACGTCGAAATGCCTTTCCGGAGCGGGCAGCAACTTGATCGCCCATCGGTGCACGGTTGAATGGTCGACATCGATGCCACGTTCAGCCATCATCTCTTCCAGATTTCGCCGGCTCAGCCCATATGCCACATGGCGTCGGTCTTTATGTGCCGACGCATGACTTCAGACATGCTGCCCTCCATTGACGTGCAACTCTGCTCCGTTGATGTACGACGAGGCCTCAGTGCAGAGGAAGTAGATTACTCGTGCGACTTCGGCCGGATCTCCGAGACGACGCATAGGAATACCGTGATCCACGATCTCCTCAGTGCCGGGCGACAGGATCGAGGTATCAATTTCGCCCGGCGCAATAGCGTTGACGCGTACGCCCTCGGGGCCAAACTCGTGTGCCATTTCTCGTGTTAGAGCTGCGAGCGCAGCCTTTGAAGCTGCGTACGCAGTACCCGCGAAAGGATGAACCTTCACCCCGGCGATCGATGTTACGTTGGCAATCGCTCCTTTTGCTCGGACCAATTCTGGGAACAGCGATCGCGCCAGTAATGCGTTGGATACCAAATTCACGTTAAGAACAGTCATCCATGTCTGAATATCGCTGTTGAGAATTCCGAGGCGCGATCTGTTCTCGCCTTTAGGCGAGATTCCAGCATTGTTGACGAGCGCATGTAGTTGTCCATCAGGTAGCCGTCGCCTGACTTCCAAAGCGATCCGGTCGATGTTATCGAGGTCCGCGAGGTCTGCTTGGATGTGCGTTTCACGCGCCGCAGGCCACTTGCAACTGTCCGAGAACGGTCGCCGTGAGACAGTGAACACCTCCCAGTTGTTTTCCTGAAAAAGCTTAACTGTGGCATGACCGATACCGCGGCTGGCGCCGGTCAACAGCATATAACGATTAACTTGGCCCATCTGTGCAGTTCCAATTTGGATAGATCGTTGCTTGCGATCGCTTGCATTGGGGCGCGCCGCTCTGCGTGCGGTGAGGCGAACCTGCACGAGTTGTGGCGCGGCAATCTGGATGAGAGGAACAGCGCGTCAGTTAGATCGTCGAAGTCGTGACTGCCGCGCAGAAGGAACGCATCACGCACCCGTAGTTGAACACCTTCTGTAACAGCAACGTCGGCGGCGGCCACGGCTCAGATGCTGCAATACAAATGCCCGACTGCTCATCCGTCAATGTTGTGGGGATCGCCTGCCGGCCATGTTTTGCAGCCATTCTCGTATCCGCAAAGCCTTGACTTTAATCCGACCGCCCTCGCCAACCCCGCGAGCCAGTCCCGACGGGGCACGCAAGCAAATTCCGCCCTTTCGGAAAACCCGCAATCAGTTGTTTATCTTTTCCATACACAATCCTTATCGGGAAAATGTTAATTAACCTAAGCTCTGCGGGTCGTCGTACTACCCACCTACCTAACACGGCACGTTACGCGACTCTCTGTGCAACTACCAGAAGAAAGGCGTCAAATGCATTGATACCAACACTAAGCGTCATTGAAGGGTTGTGTCGCATTAGTGCGGGGGCGCTAGAATGCGCGTCTGACGAACCGGTTCTGACCCGATGATCAAGAAGGCACCCACGAACGGCCCTTGCCCAGGAATTGCGAAGGTTCTGAAGCGACTGCACTATCCGCTCGCTGCGCAGAACATCGACGATGCGCGCGTTCGTCATGCCGGTCCTTCGCAGATATTCATTTGCGATGCGAATCAGTGTTATCCAAACAATTGATTTTGTAGTTCGAGGCGAGATGCCGCATAGTCGCTTCCTGCGACGCGCGGCACAGCTTCCGACTATCCGTGCCGGAAAGAGAACTTTCCCGACATGCCCCGATGCAAGCGACGCTATCGGAGCGGATATCCATCTTAACGTCAAAATCAATTTTCTACGGGAGCGGATACGAGAACAACCATAGGAGCCGTGGCAATGACTGTATCGATCGTGATAGTGGGTGCCGGCTTTTGTGGGACGATGACGGCCACATGGCTACTATCGGATCAAACCGTAAAGCCCCTCCCTATCGATCGCACGGGTCGACAGCTTTAGCATTTCGCGCGGTATTGGTCGATTTTCGATATCAAATAAGAAAAAATGGACAACCGAAGAGTCGTCGTCACCGGTCTTGGTGCCATTTCCCCGGTCGGGATTGGCGTCGAGGAAAATTGGTCGAATGTCATTGCCGGCCGCAGCGGAATCGGCCGGGTCACCTTTTTCGATACGACCGATTTCCCGGCGCAAATCGCTGGCGAAGTCAAGGGGTTCGACGCAACTCGCTTCATTTCGGAAAAAGAGGTCCGCCATATGGATCGCTTCATCCAACTCGGTGTCGTGGCCGGCATGGAAGCATTCGTCGACAGCGGCCTCACAGTGACCGAAGCAAATGCCTCCCGGATCGGCGTTCATGTCGGGTCCGGAACCGGCGGCGTACAGACCCTCGTCGACACTGCCTTCACGATCAGGGACAAAGGGCCGCGGCGGGTGTCCCCATTTTACGTGCCCTCATCCATCATCAACATGATCGCGGGGCATCTCTCGATCCGGTACGGGCTCAAGGGACCGAATCTCGCCATGGCGACGGCGTGCTCGACCGCCACTCATGCGATCGGAGACGCCGCCCGGCTGATCGAGTATGGTGACGCCGATGTCATGATTGCAGGGGCAGCAGAGGCGGCGATCACCGAGAGCAGCCTCGCGGGCTTTGGCCGGGCCAAGGCGCTCTCGACGCGCAACGAAAGTCCCGAGACAGCGAGCCGCCCGTGGGACGCGGAGCGCGACGGCTTCGTGCTAGGTGAAGGAGCGGGCATCATCGTGCTCGAGGAGATGAAGCACGCGCGCCAGCGCGGCGCACGGATTTACGCGGAATTGGCCGGATTCGGACTAAGCGGTGACGCATTCCATATTACTAGCCCGTCGGAAGACGGGGAAGGCGCGGCCCGCTGCATACGCAATGCCTTGCGCAATGCACGCGTCGCGGCCGACAGCGTGCAATACATCAATGCGCACGGCACTTCGACGCCGCTCGGCGACCGCGCGGAATCGCTCGCGCTGAAGGCAGCCTTTGGCTCGCACGCCAAGGACCTCGCGATCAGCTCGACAAAATCAGTGACCGGGCACCTGCTTGCCGCTGCGGGTGGTGTCGAGGCCGTCTACACCGCGCTCACCGTGCACCACCAGATTGCGCCGCCGACCGCCAACCTGACAAAGCCCGACCCGGAATGCGACCTCGACTATGTACCCCTCGTAGCTCGACGCATGCCGATTGATGTTGCCATTTCAAATTCGTTCGGGTTCGGCGGCACCAACGGCACGCTAGTATTCCGCCGGATCGAGTGAATGGCTAGGACAGAGGAATCTGCCAAGTTCGCGAAGCAGATCTTGAAGGCACGTCAACGTAAAGAATCTCTATTGGTCGGAGATAGCTGCACGCCTGCCCAGTTTGAACCACCCCGGAAATGTGGGGTAGTCGGACTGGCTTGCGAGTCCGCTGCGTGCCGGCTTGCTATCACGGGGCCAGACGGCGAGTCCAACCCGTTATCGCGTGTGTGATCGAGCGGTAACTCGGCAGACCGCCGATGTGACCGGGCCTCGCCCTCCTGTCTCAAGCGACACCGCAAGCACGAATGGCTCTGAAACCGTTGTGTATGCTGGTCCGGCACCGCATGATTCTCTTCCATGAGTTTGGGTCAACGTACAGATTTTATGCGCCGCCAGGTCGTCGAGCAAGCGAGCTCGTGGAGCAGGCAGCCGCCGGCGTGCAGGCGTTGAACGCGCAGGCGGTCGAACTGGAGGATTCAGTGTCGGTGTTCAACGTGTCGGCGGGCGTAGGGGTGAGCAATCCCTGAAACTGGAGAATAAAAGATTCTATGAAGCCGCGTTTTGTTGCGTGGCCCTGTCCATCTCACTGATGCCGGTGTTGACATACTTGATGCCGACGCTTTGCTCTTCAGACGCCAGGAAATCTCGCTGACGATATCCGCGACACACCTGATCGCATCCTTGACTGGCCCTATCGTTGTTCCTGCGTCGGCCGCCTGGCTTGCCCCATGCTCCACGACCGCCACGGAGTCACCAACAAGCGACTTAATTTCCTTGGCCGCCGTGGCCGAATGCTGTGCGAGATTGCGTACCTCACTTGCCACAACCACAAAGCCGCGCCCCTGGTCGCCCGCCCGGGCAGCTTCCACCGCCGCATTGAGCGCCAGAATATTGGTCTGGAAGGCGATGCCTTCGATTACACCCGTGATCTCAGCAATTCTGGCAGAACTGTCACTGATTTTCTCGATGGTACCAATCATGGTTGACACCACGTCGTTGCCACGTTCTGCCAGATCGGTCGCGTTCAAGGCAAGCGTGCTCGCCTGAATAGCATTGTCAGCGTTGTTTCGAACCGTCTCGGTGAGCTGCGCCATCTTGATGCGGTTTTCTAAAGGGATGCAGCGTGCTTTTCGGTACGCGCGGACAGATTCTCGTTTCCAACGGATATATCCGTCACCGCGCGACCGACTGAGTCCGTCAGCTGGCGCACTGAGGCAATCGCCTGCCGACCTGATACGTCGCCATGTCGCGCACAGCTGCATGCAGTTCAGCACGGCGACCGTCGTAAAAATATGGCGCGGTCAGTTCCACGTTGCGCAGCGTCGGCGTCTTGAACGCATGGCAATCGAGCGATTCTTTTGTAACATTCGCCCGACCGTTGTCCTGCGGACGTGTAGCCCCGAACGGAAAAGTAGTCGGCCGGGAGACCCATTCGCTCGAACGACTGCCCGCCCAGATTCTTGCCCACATGGCAGGTTGCGCAATGGTTTGCCTTGAATAACTGGTAGCCGCGCAATTCCTCACTATTCAGCGCACGCCTGTCGCCGCGCAGGTAAGCATTTAAGCGACTCGGCGTTAGCAGCGTCACTGCTATTCGGCGATCGCATCTGTGATGTTCACGCTCGACCAACCGCTCGGGTACACCGCCAAGAACCGTTGCGACATCGACGAGTCTTGTTCTCGAAGGTGTTAGGGCAACGCTGATCAAGCCCGGTAAACACGACTGGTTGCGACCAAGACATGCGTCAACTTTCGAGATCGCGAAAAACAGCCGCAAAAGCGGGCATTCCAGCTCATGTTGGGCCCATTGAGGGGCTCTGCACGGGCTCTTCGCCCGTCTTTGGCCCTCTATGGGCGCACCTGTGCCGTCGAGCGACCACACATGTAAAGATTGGCCAGCGCGAGCGCAACGAAGGCGCGATTGGCGTTCTTTGCCAGCCCGCGATAACGAACCGAGTTGGCCTCATTCGTTCGGACAGGATCCACGAGTTTTTAAGTGGAATCGCAGAGGCATTCAAGCTGCCGATTTTATCGCTGGCAGCGTGGCGAAGTATGCTTCATCCGGTGTCTGATCGGCCAGCCTAGAATGAGGCCGATTCTGGTTATACCAGTTCAGGTAGTTGCCGATTGAGCGGCGGGCGTGGCTGACCTTCGCGAAGCCCCACAGCAGCTTCATGACCGCGAACACATGCTCGACCCGGGCACGGATCTTCGACTTGTTGCGGTTCTTGCGGCGCGCCACCTCGTCGACGATGTCCTTGCGGCGCGTGCGCTTGTTGGTGAAGTCACGTGCGTTCGGGGCCTTGCTGTGAATCAGTGCTTTCTGGCTCGCGTATGCGCTGTCACCGTAGACGCATTGCTCCTCACCGTGCAGCAACTGCGGCTGCGGATGCTTGCTGTGTACGTTGGCGGCGGTTACGACCGCGCTATGAGCCAGCCCGCTCTGACTGTCCACACCGATGTGCTGCTTCATGCCGAAATACCATTGCTGGCCCTTGCGCGTCTGATGCATTTCCGGGTCACGCGCCTTCTCCTTGTTCTTCGTCGACGAGGGTGCACCGATCAGTGTGGCGTCGACAATCGTGCCGCTCTTGAGCTTTGCCCCCGCGCCTGCAGCACCACTCCCACTTCCGCGAAGATTCGCTCGCCCAGCTTGTGCTCTTCCAGCAGATGCCGGAATTTGAGCATCGTCGTGGCGTCCGGCACCGTTTCGCTGCCCAGGTCAATGCCAACGAAACGGCGCAGGCTGAGGCTGTCGTACAGAGCCTCTTCGCATGCAAGGTCGGCAAGGTTGAACCAGTGCTGCACAAAGCGAATCCGCAGCATGCGCTCCAGTGCAATCGGCGGGCGACCATTGCAGCGTGTCGGATAAAACGGCTCCACCACTGCGCACAGCTGCGCCCACGGCACGATCGAGCTCATCTCATCGAGAAACGCTTCGCGTCGCGTGGGTTTGCGCTGCGCCCCGAATCGCCCGCATTGATCGACAGCCATCGCCAGTGTCAGTTGCTTCATCCCGTTTTTACTTTCGCCGTTGCACGTCCACGCTATAACGCACGACAGTCATGAACGGTGGACTTGATCAGCATTGCCTTAGGGCTACGCTGATCAAGCCGTGTAAACACAACGGGTTGCGATCAAGAGATGTGTAAACTTTTGAGATCGCGAATAACAGTCGTAAAAGCGAGGCATTCCTGCTCATGTTGGCCCCTTGAGGGGCCCTGCACGGGCTTGTCGCCCGTCTTTGGCCCTCTACGGGCGCACCTGTGCTGTCGAGCGACCTCGCCACATGTAAAGATTGGCTAGCGCGAGCGCCACAAAGGCGCGATTGGCGTTTTTTGACAGCCCGCGATAACGAACCTTCGTGAAGCCCCACAGCCGCTTCACGACCGCAAACACATGCTCGATTCGGGCTAGGATCTTCGACTTGTTGCGGTTCTTGCGCCACGCCACCTCGTCGACGACGCCCTTGCGACGCCTGCGCTTGTTGGTGAAGTCTAGCGCCTGGCCCAGTTGCGATGGTTGCCGGCCTCGCCTTGCTCAGCCTCGTTGTCGCATCATGATTTACCAGTTCGATACTACCGAAGAACTTCTTGATGTCGAGGCCCAGCGCCCAAGCATAGCCCCCAGCCGCGCCGCCGGCCCACGTCGGGCGCCTGATGCGCGGACCGCCCAAGATGATAGCCGCATGAGTCGTCGTGAAACCACAAGCGATTACAGATATCGCTTGACCACCATCTGAGCGATGCACTGAGATCGTGGGAATTCCAACGGCCTCGTCCCCACACCCTGCCTTCCGGGGGTATGTCAACCTTCGGCACCAGTGGTCTTCGCGGCATGACTGCCGCCCTCGTGAGACGAATTGTTGAGTGCGACTCGTGACAAGCCCCCCGTTTTACACGACTAGTCAAGGACACTACCGGCTTCGCGATCTCTTACGAGGGTTCTTGTTCGAATAGACGGCTCTTCAGCCCATGTCAATTGTCGCGTATTGACCAAATGCTCACAAACGAAATGAGGACTGTCGCACATCGGGCGGTCCGCACGACAATCTTCATCGGATATCAATCCACCTGAAGACGTCGCACTGCGCCTGGTGGCTCCTTTTCGCCGACTAATCTGAGTCGGCACGATCTGTGCTCTGGAAATGTGAAACGATCTTGCGCTCAACCCGTTTGACACCTTGGACGCCATACAGTAAAGCCTAAGTCGCACAGATATGATCTCCAAAAAATGCAAAGAGGCAACTGCACATATCAACGATACAGTGGCTTTCTTCCGCTGTAGCGCTCTATTTTGGAGCACACCAACATCGGCGCAATCGTGGCAGCACGTCGCAGCGCTGTACAGACAGATGTCGTCGAGCGAAACAGAGCTTCTCACTCACACGCTCCTGGAAATCTAATTATGCGTGGTTGGGAAAGGTCGATATTTCTGGCTTTATTTGGTGCGTCATCCTTGGCTCAAGCACAAGGGACTGTGAATCTCTACGGTGTACTCGACGAAGGCATTATGTACCAAAGCAACGTTGCTGATAGCAAGAGAATTTCGCTTGACTCGCTTAGCGCCCTCATGGGAAGTCGATGGGGCCTGACCGGGAGCGAGGATCTCAGTGGCGGTTTACATGCAACGTTCACCCTTGAGTCAGGCGTAAACCTAAATCAAGGTCAGGCTGGTCAGGGCGGCCTGCTATTTGGTCGTCAAGCCTTCATCGGTATCAAAAGCGACAACTGCGGCGGCCTGACATTTGGACGTCAATACGACATGATCTTCTACTTTCCCGAGCCGCTGACTGCCGAAGCACTGGTCGGAGGCGCGCCGGCGGGACACCCAGGGGATCTGGACAATGCGTCCAACACGGTTCGACCGAATAATTCTGTCCGATACATGAGCCCTGACATCTACGGCGCGAGCTTCGGAATTGAGTACAGCTTTGGTGGTATTGCCGGTAACTTCACATCTACCAGTGGTTATTCGGTAGGTGCAGGTTACGTGAAAGGGCCATTGAAACTGGGGGCATCATTCGAGTACTTTAAGAACCCCACCGCAGCGCCAGGCACAGGATTTTTTACTGCCTATTTGAATGGAATCTCTCCTCTTCAAGGTGCTATCAACCGTGGATATGCCTCCGCCCAAGCGTATCAGTCTGTAGTCGTAGCATCCAACTTCACAATCGGCCGCGTCATCGTGGCAGCATCGTTCTCTAATGTTCAATACGCGAATCTCGCCCTGCCTCAGCTGGACGGAACAGTCATATTCAACAACTACGATGTCGGAATAATGTATCGTTTCAGCCAAGCGTGGACAGTCGCAGCATCATACGACTACTTGCAATCGAATGGCATTCAAGACGTTTCGGGACACATACTCGGAAACCAGCACTTCAACCAAGTAACGATTTCAACAGACTACTTTTTATCCAAGCGAACCGACGTCTATTTCGAAATCGGTTGGCAACAAGCATCTGGGACATCGTCTCTTGGGGTTCCCGCTGTTGCGAGCGTCGCGAATGTGGGTGACTCATCCAGCAATCGCCAGATCCTTGCTCGCGCCGCGATCCGTCAAAAGTTCTGAATAGAGCTAAACATGCTGGAATGCAACGACTCACAGCACCGATCGATCCTCCCAAATGACCCGACTGACGCTGCCAGCGTTGGCGAGTCACGCCCCCACTTTCGATGCATGACTAAATTTTCTGACCTTCCTGACATTCCTGATCGGCGTCGCGTCTTATTGGTTAAACTGGCGAAACCATCACACCAATTAATTATCTTAACTTCAACAGGAGACTACAGTCCGCGCATTAATTTGCATACGTTCCGCCGCGTATCCTCAATATCATCGATATCAAAGAACAATGTTGATATGGATTAAGGATGAAATGGGAAATCATAATATGATAATTAGATACGCCGGACGCAAATTGACAGCCACCACACCAACCACCACCCGCGGGGAGCACCCGCCTGCGATAAAGTTAAATCGATCGGCAAGCACCAACTGAAATGAGCTCTCTACGTTAGCAGACTGGATCATCGCGCGCGTAGACGCTCTTTCGTGTCGCGCGTCCACTAACACGAACCTCCCTGGACTCAAACAGAATGCAAAAATATGACCTACCAAGAGAAATAGCGAACCGCATCGTCGATCCGAAGTCCCACACGGACATCGATGGCCTCCACGAAATTTACACTTGGGCACGCGCAAACAACCCTGTCGGGAGAGCGACGGCTGCCGGGCATGACCCGTTTTGGGTGATTACAAAACACGCCGACGTCTCTATGATCTCACGGAATAATTCTCTATTCCACAATGGAGATTATTCTGTCGTGTGTCGCCCTAGAGCATCGATAGAGCATATTATGTCCACGACCGGTTCACCGAACATTGTTCGGTCGCTCGTGCACATCGATGGCGAAGAACACAAAAGTTTACGCGCGCTGACTCAATCCTGGTTCATGCCGAACAGTATTCTCAAGCTTGAAGACCGTATTAGATCGCTAGCCCGTGCGATGGTCGCGAAGCTGCAGCAACACAACGGAAAGGTGATCGATTTTTCAGGCGCATTCGCGTCGCAGTACCCACTGCACGTAATCATGGATATTCTCGGTGTCCCTCAGGAGGATTTTCCTCGCATACTTGCACTAACTTACGAGATGTTCGGGAGTGAAGACGAGGAATACACACGCGATACGGTGCGCCAAGGCGACGCGAGCAGTGCGACGGGCAATGCGCTCCTGTCTGTAGTTGACGACTTCAGGGAGTACTTCGAAAGCTTAAACGAAGCGCGCCGGAAGGACCCGCGCAATGATGTCGCGACTTTGCTAGCCAACGCGGTCATCAATGGGCAGCCTATCGATGACGTAACCCGCCTCGGCTATTACGTAATTATCGCTGCCGCAGGGCATCATACAGTGTCGTCGTCCACGTCGGTCGCAATGTGGGCATTGTGCCGCTTTATGGAGTTGCTACCACAGCTTCAGGCAAATCGATCGCTCATTCCACATTTTATCGATGAATGCCTTAGATTCGCATCGCCGGTTCATCATTTCATGCGTACAGCGACTGCCGACACTAATATCCGGGGCCGCAAAATTCGCAAGGGAGATTGGCTGATGTTGTGCTATGGCTCGGCGAATCGCGACGAAGAAGTCTTCCCTTCGCCATTCACATTCAATATTGATCGCAGACCCAACCCACATATCGCGTTCGGTGTCGGCGGCCACGTATGCCTTGGTCGACATCTCGCGCACATGGAGATGCGGATTCTGTTCGATGAGCTGATTCCGAGATTGCAACGCGCTGAGCTAGTGGGTGAGATCGAATACATGGAGTCAAACTTCGTTTGTGGACCGAAACACCTTCCCGTTCGCTGCATGTTGCAATAACACAACCCGCGATATCCGCATGCACGAAACAGCTAGCCGTGTATCGAACGAGCACGTCAATAACAGGGGTGGCATCATATCCGGCATGAGGTGATAGGCCTACACAGAAAGCAGCCCAGGCCCAACCTTCGATCCGGGCGCCATACACGCTGGCTCTATGACATTGACATGCCAAGCTGCGAATTGGACTCTAGAACCGTGCGCATTGCCGGGATTGCATCGCACCCTTGCGTTCGCGATGAGGACAGCTGCCGTATCACGCGCAGCGACCATTCCGCCGCTGTGTCAGGGGTTCCACGCCCAAACCCCAATAATTTTTTGGAATGCTTTAGAGACACTACGAGCACTTTCTGATCAAGCCTGCCGGACAGATCGACCGGCAACTGCTCGTTGAGCAGCGGGCCGGCATCGAACAGATCATCGCGTCGCTCAGCATCAAGGAAATGAGCCAGCAGGCCCTGATCCGCAAGCTGTGTGCGCTGTCGCCCCATCATCCCACGCGCAAGGCCGTGTTCGAATTCGACAGGCTGGTGCGCAGTATCTACACGCTGCGCTATCTGCTGGACCCGCAACTGCAGCGCGACGTCCATCGGTCCCAGAACCGGATCGAGGCCTACCATCAGCTGCGCTCCATGCTCGCCCAGGTCAGCGGCAAGAAACATCTGATCGGCAGGACGGACCTCGATGTCGCGATCAGCAACGAATGCGGACGCCTGCTCGCCAATGTCGTGATCGCCTTCAACTCGATGCTGCTCTCAGCGCTGTTCGAGCGGTATCAACGCGATGGCAACCAGAAGGCGCTCGCCAGGCTGAAGCGGATCTCGCCCGTCGCCTGGCAGCACATTCACTTCCTCGGTCACTACACCTTTCAGGGTAATGCGAATCCGATCGATCTTGGCGTCCTGCTGGCCGGCCTCGAAGTTCTCTAACGCATTGAATCGGAGGCGGCTTCGAATTTCTGCCCATCGACGCTGCGATATAGCACTTCCAGATCGAACGAGTAATGCTCGAAGATCGGCAGTTGCGCGATGAAGTTGCTGATCCGGTCGCTTGCGGCCCGCAGCGTCGCCAAGCGGCAGCGTTGCCGGTACGTATCGGCCAGCACGTGATACGGGATATCGCAGGTTTCGGCCATGGCCGAATTGCCGTGATTGATCGCCTGCGCCACAATCACGGCCATCAGGCTGTCGGTATCGGCGGCGATCTTCCTGGCGTAGCGAGGTTGTAGCGGTGTCATCGTCCGCAGGAAATCGCAGCGCTCATTCACAAACCGGAAGATGTCGGCAATATCGCGTGAGGGCAGTTTCGCGTAGAAACTGTCCTGCTGCGCGCCTTCTTTCTCGACCCTGGGCTGCCGCCACGTCAGCTTGCTGTGCTGCGCGTCATAGTCGAGATGCTTGAGCTTGCCCTGCCGCAATTGCAGCTCGAAGGTTTGCCAGAGCTCATGAAGTTCGTTGAACAGGGCGTCGATTGTGGTGTCGGGCGACTGGCGTAACCAGGCAAGGTCGAGTTCCTCGAGCACAGCTGCCGTGCGTTCGGGCGCGACCAGATGATCGCTGAAACGCCGATGCTGGATACTGTCGTCAAGATGCAGCTCGCCGCGATCGAGCCGCTTTCTGATCTGCCGGTAGATCCAGAATTCGTAGCGATCACCGCGCAGGCCGCTGGGCTGACCGATATCATCGAAGGTGAGCAGGTAAGGTCGAAGTCGCTTCGGGACGGTGCCAGGGGGGATCTCTGCGAGCGGGCGCTGGGCGAGGCGTTGTCGCCGGCCGAAGACGCCGTTCATCCAGCGTACCGCAGCCAGCCAGGGATCGTCGGCGCGGAGGCTGGAGAATTCCAGCGCCATCGCCTGCGGCCGCAGCCGCGTGCGCACCTGACCGGCGAGCGCGTCGATGGCCTGCCAGCGCAGCTCCATCTGGCTGACGGGTTTGCGGGTCAACCGCTGTCCCGTCTGCTGCAGGGCCGCTTTGGGCATGATGCTGAAGGCTTGGCGGCGCACGGAACCGAATGGCAGGGTGTCGTCGAGGGCGTCATCTACGTAGAGCAGCAGAAGCCTGCCCACCTGCGCGGTTTCTATGGCCCAATTACGGAAAGTTCAAGACCCCGCCCTGTGCCGGGACGCGGCTTCCGGAGTCCTCGAGCAAGCTGTGCCAGACATCGTTAACCGGAAAGTTCCGCGACGGCGGCCCAATGCCGCCTATCGCGGTCGCGAATACCTGCTGGAAAAGGAGGTCGCGGACCTGATCGCCGCCGCTGCCCGCGAAGGGCGGCACGGCGCGCGCGATGCCGCGCTGATCTTGATCGCCTACCGTCACGGCCTGCGTGTCTCGGAACTGGTCAGCCTGCGCTGGGATCAGGTCGATCTGACGCAGGCCCTCGTGCATGTCGTGAGGCGCAAGCACGGCATGCCCGCCGTGCATCCGCTGCGCGGACCTGAACTGCGCGCGTTGCGGCGGCTGCGACGCGAGGGTCCGGACAGCGCCTACGTGTTCGTCAGCGAGCGCCAGGCACCTCTGACTCCGGATGCGGTGCGCAAGATCGTGACCCGCGCGGGCCAGCAGGCGGGGCTTGCGTTTCCGGTTCATCCGCACATGCTGCGTCACGCGACCGGCTACAAGCTGGCCAACGACGGACACGACACGCGCGCCATCCAGCATTACCTTGGCCACCGCAACATCCAGCACACCACGCGGTACACCGAACTGGCTTCGGACCGGTTCCGCGACTTCTGGCAGGACTAACCTTTCCGGGCTACTGAACTCACGCCTATGTCGACCGAACGCATCCCGAACGCGCTTCAGACCCGCTACGACGAAATCACCGCGCTGACCGACGCCGTGTGTGGACAACACCTGACCGACGAGTACCGCGACCTTTGTCGCCGCATGGCGGCGCCCCTGTGCCGCAAACGCCCCTCGCCACTCATCAATGGCCCTGCGCGCTCATGGGCTTGCGGCATTGCCTACGCCGTGGGTCGGGTCAATGGCCTGTTCTACCGGGATCAGACGCCGCACATGCGGGCCGACGTGCTGTGCGAACACTTCAGGGTGAGCCCGAAAACCGGATCCGCCAAGGCCAGCGCCATCATCGCGATGCTGAAAATTGGCGCGATGGATCCGCGCTGGTCACTGCCCAGTCAGTTGGCCAGAAATCCCATGGCCTGGATGCTTGAGGTGAACGGCTACATCGTCGATGCGATTTCCAGGAGGAAGCCTGTCGTCGCGGCCTTATTCCCTACATTCCATAACCTAACCCTCTGTTTTCAGAAGCATTCCAAAATTATTGGGGTTTGGGCTTGGAACCCCTGATTCCTGTCGATCGGCAGCATGTGCCACTGGCATCCAAGGTACAGCGCCTTCAGGATGTAGTTGAAGATCCTGTACAGTGGCAGTCGCGGCAGCGGGCCACGACGACGCCGTGGCAAATGAGGCAAGACAAACTCGTTGAATTGCGCTTCGCTCAATTCAACCGTAATCCCTCGTCGGGCTTGGCGTTGGGCCATTTTCCATCATCAAAGCGATGGATTCTAGCCGCTTCGACGACAACCGCTCGAATCCCTTTACCCAGCTCACCTCTCCGCCTGTTTTTACACCTGAGAAAAACCTGCAACCAGTAGCACTACAGAAGTATCGGATAGCGAAGGAATGGACGCCGTGCTGCCCGCTGATGTGCCGATGGATCGGGGGATTGCCGATGGCGCGTACTACAGCATCGAGCGTACCGAAGCGCTTTCAGGCGCGGGCGTGACGCCCGTCATCCCACCGCCAGCTCACGCTGTCGGACACGGCGAGGAGCGAACCCGCCGGCATGACCAGATCGTCAGGTACATCGAGGACAAAGGCATCTATGCATTTCACAAGAAATACGGCTACGTGTGCGCTCGCTGGTCGAGGCGCAGATCTCGCGCATCAAGCGCTGCATCGGCGAGCGCCTGCTGACGCAGGAGCTTGCGTCGCAGGAAGGCGAAGGCGTAATCATCGCCAACCTGCTGAACCGGTGGAACGCCTTCGGCAAACCGGTTTGCGTCAAAAATGCATAGTCGCGTCCATAGAACGGGAACTCGTACCCATCCGGACAAAGCCACTGTGTGATCGCCAACGGTGCGTACTACAGCATCGCACAGGCTGAAGCGTGGTCAGTCAGCGGCGTGTTGCGGATGATTCCGCCACCGTCGAACGCGATCGATAATTTACTTTACCCAACCAACCTCGTAAGGAAATAATGACTGGAAAATCTTTGATGATAAAGATGGCGGCCGCCATCCTTATCGCCTCATCTTTCGCGGCATGCTCGGGGAAAGGCCTTGACAGCGGCGCCCAAGCTACCAGCACGCCCCAACCGCAAACCTACAGGTGCTCGAACTAATGGAACACATGCAAATTAGCCGCCGCCAGTTCATGCGTCTTGCGGCAGCCGCAGCGGGTACGACAGTCGCGTCGACTATTTTCCCTGGGGCTATCCAACGCGCACTGGCTACTCCGGCAAATAACGGTACCGGCACGATCAATGACGTTGAGCACATCGTTATTCTGATGCTCGAGAACCGTTCGTTCGACCACTACCTGGGCTCGCTGTCCGGCGTTCGTGGTTTCAACGACCCGTCGGTAACCTCGGATATCTGGTCTCAGCCGGACCGCAATGGTGGGATCGTTACGCCGTTCCACATTGATACCAACAACACTAACTTCCCGATCTGGAAGGGTCTGCCGCACTCGTGGGCGGATAGTCAAGCTGCCATCAATGGCGGCCGCATGAATAATTGGGTCCCGGCGAAAGGCGGGGCAACGATGGGTTACATCAACCGCCAGGACATTCCGTTTCACTACGCCCTGGCTGATGCATTTACTGTGTGCGACGCGTACCACGCATCGATGCCCGGCCCGACCTGCCCGAACCGTCTGTACATGCTGACCGGCAGTAACGATCCGCATGGTCTCGGCGGCTTTGGGCCGATTATCGATAACAACAACATTACCCAGTTCACCAATGGTCAGGGCAATATGCACGGTCCGGGCTGGGTGACCTATGCTGAATCGCTGCAAAATGCAGGCATCAGCTGGGGCGCGTACCGTCAAGGCACCGACAAGACGAGCAACGACAACAGCGATGGCGGCATGAACGTGCTTCTCGCCTTCCAGAATTTCGTCAATGCTCGGCCGGGCAATCCGCTGTACGACCGTGGGGTCAACCCGCGAACGCTGGCGCAATTCAAGCAAGACGTGCTGGCCAATACGCTGCCGCAGCTTTCGTGGCTGTTCGCTCCGCGAATTTTCTGTGAGCACCCACTGTGGCCGCCAGCATACGGCGTCGAGTGGATCGCACGTATTCTGGACGCACTGACGTCGAATCCGGATGTTTGGAGCAAGACCGCCTTCATCGTAACCTATGACGAGAACGACGGCTTCTTCGACCACGTGGCTCCGCCCCGCCCTGCGGCTACGTCGGCCAACGGTTTGAGCACCGTGGAAACGAGCGACGAAATCAACCCTGGCGACGGCAACCCCTTCGGTCTGGGCAATCGTGTGCCAACGTTTATCGTTTCGCCGTGGAGTCGCGGAGGTTATGTTTGCTCGCAGACGTTCGACCATACTTCGCTGATCCGCTTCATTGAACAGCGATTTGGCGTGCACTGCGGCAACATCACCCCGTGGCGTCGCGCAGTTTGCGGTGACTTGACTTCGGCATTTAACTTCAAGACGCCTAACGATGTTTTCCCGACTTCGGTTCCGACTATCAATATGTCAGTGCCGCTGCCAACTAACGCCGTGGATTTTGCTGCTGTGACGGCAGCAAACATCAACAAGCCTGTTCCGACGCCACCGGCAACGCCGGTCGGCAAGCCGGTGGTTGAGTCCGGCACTCGTCCGGCACGTGCAATTCCGTATGAGCTGTTCGCGAAGTGCGCGGTCACCGGTGGTGGCCCTGCAGTGCACTTCGGTAACACGGGTGGTGTTGGAGTGTGCTACCGCGTTGTTGACCGTCTGAACCTGTCGAATGCACCAAAGTACTACACGGTTGAAGACAGCAAGACTCTGGATGATTTCTGGACATTAACCAGCGGTGCATACGATTTGCGCGTCACCGGTCCCAACGGCTTCGTTCGCGAGTATGTTGATACTCCGAGCACCAGCGCCGCCCTGCAAGTTGAAACGTGCTACGGTAGCGATGGCTCGATCCGCCTCTCGCTGATTAACGTTGGTTCGGGCGATGTGAATGCCACGGTCAGCGACAACGCTTACAAGATGGCGCCGCAGACGACCAGGGTTTCGGCGGGTCAAACCGTTGAACTGCCGATCGATCTCACCGCGAGCATGAGTTGGTACAACTTCAGCATCACCCTTAAGGAAAACAGCAATTTCATGTGCAAGGTTGCTGGTCACGTCGAAACCGGTGCAGATAGCATTACCGATCCGGCCATGGCCTCGTAAGGTGTTGCAATGCAGTTGTAGTTCCGCTGATTGGCTTTGTCCGGATGGGGGTGAGCATGAGCACGCAAGTCGATGGGGATTCGGGGCGTTTTGAGCGACTTGCGTGATGTAGCGGAGGGGATCTCCCTCAGGCATCTTGCACAAACGACGCCCAAGGGAGAGTCTCGCGTTTTCCAAGACCCGAGACCTTTGCAGTGTGCCACACGAGTGCCCGTAATCCTGACTTCTACCGCCTGCTGCTGCGGATCGATCAAGACTTCGCCGAGCAAACCCGCTCGCAGCACTGCCGCCGCTGCAGCGGCGTTCTGCACAGCGCCCGCTATCGCCGCAAACCGCGCGGCCTTACCCGGGAAGCCCGCGCCGAGTGCGGCGATTTCCGCTACAGCTTCTGCTGCGCCGAGTGCCGCCGTCGCACCACGCCGTTCTCCGTGCGCTTTCTCGGCCGCCGCGTCTACGTTGCCGCGATCATGGTCGTCGTCAGTGCCACGCGCGCCAGTGCCGGCACGGCTGCCGCGATGCATCAGCTCGGCGAGCTGGGCGTGCCGCGCGCAACGATCGCGCAATGGCGGCACTGGTGGCAGGCCGACTTCGTCAGCACGCCGTTCTGGACGCTTGGGCGGGCGGCGTTCGTGCCGCCCGTCGAGACCGTGCAGGCACCGGCAAGCCTGCTCGAGCGCTTCGCTGCGGCGTCACAGCCTGAGCCGCTGCTGTGCCTGCTGCGCTGGCTCTCGCCGCTCACCAGCGGCAGCGCCATGAGCACCGTGCATGAGGGACGGTAGCCGCCCGCAGAACTTCTCGCTCGCCCCCTCCGAACAGCGCTTGTAGTCTCGCCTCTCCCCTGAATCGCGGCGGGTGCGCCGCATCTTTGGAGAACGCATGACTGAACTTCACGATCTATCCGTGCGGGATCGTTGGGCGCGCCTGCGCTTTGCGATCGTCGGCCCCTTGCTTGCAGCACCGCCCGAGTCGGGGCAGCTACGCGAACTCATCACCGCACTGGCCGCCAGACGCTGGCGTCATCCCGTCACTGGCGACGATATCCAGTTCGGCCGCTCGACCATCGAACGATGGTTCTATCAGGCCCGCAAGGCGCCACACGATCCGGTGGCGAGACTGCGCAACCGCAAGCGCCCCAGTGGTGCCGGCGCAAACCTGTCGCCTCGGACGGTACAGGCGATCCGCACGCAGTACCGCGAGCATCCCGGCTGGACCTGCCAGCTGCACTTCGACAACCTCAAGGTCACGCTCGGTGCGGCGAACCTGCCGTCGTACACGACCGTGCGCCGTTACATGCGTGCGCAGGGCCTGTTCCGGGAACGCCAGCCCCGGCACACGAGCGCCGGCGCGATGCTCGCGCGCGATCGCCTCGAGAAGCTCGAGGTCCGCAGCGTCGAGGTCGAGCACGTCAACGCGCTCTGGCATCTCGACTTCCATCATGGCTCGCGCAAGCTGCTCACCCATGACGGCCAGTGGATCACGCCGATGCTGCTGTGCGTGATCGATGACCGCTCGCGCGTCGTCTGTCACGCGCAATGGTTTCTCGACGAGACTGCGCGCAGCCTGATCCACGGACTCGCCCAGGCGTTCCAGCGCCGTGGGCTGCCGCGCGCGCTGATGACCGACAACGGTGCGGCAATGCTCGCCGAGGAGACGACTGCCGGGCTGCTCGCGCTAGGCGTGCTGCACCAGACGACGCTGCCATATTCGCCGTACCAGAACGCGAAGCAGGAAACGTTCTGGGCACGCATTGAGGGGCGCGTGATGGCCATGCTCGAAGGCGAGCCCAATCTCACGCTCGAACTGCTCAACCAGGCCACGCATGCCTGGATCGAGCGCGAGTACCATCACGCGCATCATTCCGAGATCGGCGGCACGCCGCTCAAGCGCTACCTGACCGGTCCCGACGTGCGGCGCGAGTGTCCCTCCAGCGATGCACTACGGGCCGCGTTTCGCATTGACGTGACACGAACCCAGCGGCGTTCGGACGGCACCGTGAGCCTGGCCGGCACGCGTTTCGAGATCCCCTCGGCTTACCGGCACCTTCAGCGCGTACGCCTGCGCTACGCACGCTGGGACCTGAGTCGCGTCGATCTCATCGACGCCGACAGCGACGCCGTGCTGTGCCCGCTGCGACCACTGGACAAGGCCGCCAATGCCGACGGCCAGCGCCGTCGCCTTGATGCCGTCATTGTCGAGCCGCCACCGGCCACTGCGCCCGGCATCGCACCGCTGCTGCGCCAGATGCTGGCCGAACATGCGGCAACCGGGCTGCCGCCGGCCTGGATTCCCGCTGACTGGCAGGAGGGCGCATGAGCCAACGCCTGCAAGCCCTCTACGGCCTGAAGTGGAACCCGTTCTCGCCGGAGCTGCCGCTCGAAGCGCTGTACGTGCCGCCCCGCGTCGAGAACTTCTGCTGGCGCATCGAGAACGCGCTCGTGCGCGAAGGCGGCTTCGCGATGATCCACGGCGAGCCCGGTACCGGCAAGAGCGTCGTCATGCGCGTGCTGGCCGAGAAGCTCGAGCGGCTCACCGATCTGATGGTCGTCTCGATCAATCACCCGCAAAGCAGTCTCGCCGACTTCTATCGCGAGATGGGCGACATCTTCAATCTGGAGCTCAAGGCACACAACCGCTGGGGCGGCTTCCGGTCGCTGCGCGAGCGGTGGCTATCACATCTGCAGAGCACGCGCCGACGTCCGATCTTGTTGATTGACGAGGCCCAGGAGATGAGCGCCGGCGTGCTCAACGAACTGCGGCTCATGGCCAGCGCACGCTTCGATTCGCAACCGCTGCTGTGCGTGGTGCTCGCCGGCGATACGCGCTTGACCGACAAGCTGCGGCGCGACGAACTGCTGCCGCTGGGCAGCCGCATCCGCTCGCGCCTGGCGGCCGAGAAGGCCACGGTGGATGACCTGCTGGCCTGCCTCGATCATCTGCTCGCGAGCGCCGGCGCCCCGCAGCTGATGACGCCGCCGCTGCGCCACACGCTGTGCGAACACGCGCTGGGCAACTACCGCGTGCTCACCACGCTTGCCAACGATCTGCTCGCCACCGCCGCGCAGAGGGAATTGACCGAACTCGACGAGAAGCTGTACTTCGAGGTCTTTGCCCCGTCAACGCCATCCTCGCGCCGAACGCCCGCACGTCAACCCAATGGAGCCCGATGACATGTCCCGTAAAACATCACCTCACAAACCCGATGCGGCCCGACGCCTGCCGTTGCCCGAGCTCTCCGACGAGGCCGCCTACATGATGCAGTTCTTCATCGAAGACTTCTATCTCTGGTTCAGCCGCGCCTACGCTACCCAGATCCGGCGCTACCGCGAGCCTTGGTACCGCGGTCCGACGCAACCGCCGCATCAGGTCGTCGACGAGCCGTTCTGAAACAACAACGGGGGCTTCATCGCCCCCGTTTTACATCATTTAGCTTGCCCATTGCCCCATCGATTTACGTGCTCATGCTCAGGGGGTATTGCAAAGATGCTACGGGTTGTGTAAAAGCGCAACATCATGAAGCCAGCTTGAATAATGCCATATAAAGCCAGACTAAAGACGGGTGAACCGCGCAAGCGCAAGAAGCCGGGGTACCGGGTGACGAACGCGCGGGTGTATAACCAGAGCCTGAGAAAGCGCGGCATGATCAGCCTGTATGTGCCGGGCGGCGATCTGAAGGCGCAGCTTATCAACGCAAAGATCCGTACGCCGGGCGTGTCGGGGCGTGAGCCGACCTACACCACGGCGTACATCGAGCTGATCTTTACCTTCTACCGGCTGTTCGGCTGGGGGATGCGGCAGATCACCGGCTATATGGAGGACTACTGGAAGACTCGCGGGCTGGACATCCCGGTGCCCAGCGCCAGTCAGCTGGGCGAACGGTTCGCTTCACTGGAGGTGAGCGTCACGCAGCGTTGCGAACAGCTGGCCCGACGTCTCGCGCGCGGCGAGAAGATCAGTCTCATCGTCGACAGCACGGGATTGAGCTTTGGGCGGGCGAGCCAGTGGTACGAGGAAAAGTACGGTCAGAGGGCCGCGCGCACGCCGTGGCGCAAGATGCATCTGTCGATCGACGCTGACATGAACGTACACGCGATCCGCACCACCACTACAGAAGTATCGGACAGCGAAGGAATGGACGCCGTGCTGCCCGCTGATGTGCCGATGGATCGGGTGATTGCCGATGGCGCGTACTACAGCATCGAGCGTACCGAAGCGCTTTCAGGCGCGGGCGTGACGCCCGTCATCCCACCGCCAGCTCACGCTGTCGGACACGGCGAGGAGCGAACCCGCCGGCATGACCAGATCGTCAGATACATCGAGGACAAAGGCATCTTGCATTTCACAAGAAATACGGCTACGTGTGCGCTCGCTGGTCGAGGCGCAGATCTCGCGCATCAAGCGCTGCATCGGCGAGCGCCTGCTGACGCAGGAGCTTGCGTCGCAGGAAGGCGAAGGCGTAATCATCGCCAACCTGCTGAACCGGTGGAACGCCTTCGGCAAACCGGTTTGCGTCAAAAATGCATAGTCGCGTCCATAGCACGGGAACTCGTACCCATCCGGACAAAGCCACTGGCGGTAACATCACCGGCGCGTTACTCCGCGCTGCGATCGCGCACGACCTCCTGATATCATCATATTCGCATACCGAAACATGTTGTCGCTTTGTCAGCATGCCGTGCCCGAAATGCATTGATGCTGCCGCTTTGGCTGACTGCCCTGTGGATGGTCAGCGGCGAAACTAGCAACCAGTTGGTCAACACGCCAGGACTGGCCGGTGGGCCTGCCGAAGCGATTCCACCGTTTGACGAACTCCGGCGCAGGATCGTCGTGTGGGCCAGCGCCAGACCCCGTTCCGCGATCATTTCGACCAGATCGCGCAAGCTAAGCTTGTAGCGCAGGTACCAGCGAACACACAGAATGATCACATCGCGGTCAAAGTGACGGCCAGCAAACAGTTCGTCAAGGCTCTTCAGCTTGCTCATCATCGGTTCTCAGTTCGTTCAGCCCGACACCTTAACCGATTCGCCCCCGCGCTATTTGCACCAGAGCCAATAAAGGCAACTTCAACATACCCGCTATAAGCATAAGCCGGCAGCTGGAACGGTCCGCAACTCTTGCCATGTTGCCGCGCAGTAATGACATAACCCGTTTCTGCGGGATTGGCAGGTTGGCCAGCCCAAGTGACCTGCACGTTGCCGTTGCCGCCGACCGTTGCGGAGATCAGCGGGGCTTGGGGGACCCCGGCGGCTGGAGTGGGAACTGGCACCTGCTGCCCAAGGTTCGGACTGGCGTCGCTCACCAAGGTAGGTTGCCAACCGTCGGTGCCAGCCAGATAAATGTCAGGTGCTAGTGCGGCAGCCTCCGCCGAACTCAGCGCGACGTTGCTCTTCGGCGACGTCGTCTCGCGCTGGCCGATATCGAACGGCGCGGCCCCTTGGCCATTCATGTCGGCATACCGCGTATTGTATTCACGATAGGTGGAGGTCGGCAGATTGTTAGTGCCCGGCAGCCCGTTCAGCGGCGGGATGAACTCGATCCAGCCATCGCTGGTGAGCTGCGGTCCCATCGTGGAGTTGAGCAAGTAGACGGTTGAGTGACTTCCCCACGGACGGCCTAGCCAAGCGTTCGACATATATGGGCTCTTCGTGTGATCGAAGCCGAAGCTGCTATCCTCGCTGGCGCTCTCACGCTTTTGTGCGGTAATCGTCGCTTCACCGATCAGGCTGTCATGAATCTTGGTCTTGAGAGTGCAACCATCAAACACTGCTTTACCATTACCGAAGATATAGTCGACATTTCCCTCGACGTAGCAATTGCTGAAATAAGCTCGCCCCGGCCCATTAACGTACAGCGTACCCTGGCCACCAAGTAATCGTACCGCTCGATAGACATCCCGGTCTCCGTTCGAGCGTAAGGCTACAGCTTGGCCCTTGGCGCCAAAATCGGGAGCTTCGTAATCGGCTGAATTCCGGATGGTGAGATTGCTGAGGTAGACATCGTTGGCGTCCACAGCCACGGTGTAGCTGCCAGCCGTTCCATACGGTTGCCCAGTCCCCGGATCGGTCGCGTTCGCCGAGTGATTGCCGGTGATCAAAACCTGCGATGCGTCAGTGCCGGTGCCGATCAGCTTCACGTTCGGCTTCGTAATGTCCAATGTCTCGGTATAGACGCTAGGTGGGATCCGGATCACGCCGCCGCTTGGCGGAAGCGCGTCAACTGCGGCCTTGATCGTCGAAAAACTACCTCCCCCTCCGTCGTTGGCAGCTAGGGTAACCCCTTTGGGATCGACATTGGTATTTAGCCCAACTGGAGTGATGCTACTGACATCGGCGGGAGGATTGCCTGGACTGCCCTTGCCACAAGGCGTGCGGATTTCTCCGGCGAGGAAAGCGCCGCTGTTGCAGGGAAGCATGTCGACATCGAGAAACAGGCTGCCCTTGAGTGATTTTTGAAAGGCAACTATCTCACGATTGGACAATGGCCCGGAGAACACGACCGCACGTTCAAATCCTGGCAAAGCCTGGACTGGAGTAAGGGTCGGAGAACCTTGACCAGGCACATTCACGGCACCAACCATCAAGGGGCCAACAGAGCCGAACGGAGCTTGATTTGGTCGTGAGGTTGGCCCTCCAGCCTTGTATGCAAAGTGCGGGAAGCCGCTGTCAAGTACCGCCTCATCCCACTGATACGCCGTGAAGGCAAGAGAGTATGTATATGGCGCAAACAGATCGATTTTGACCTTGCCGTCCGGCGTAAACGTGTAATAAACCCATTCGGTACCTGAGAAGCTTCCGGTTGGTCCGAGAATGTTCATGTCCCAAGGCTTTTGCCAGTAAGCTGTCTGAGGACGCTTACTTTGCAGCAAGCTTTTACCAAAGGACCACTTCTGCCCTGTAGCACTTGGTTGAGACCCAAGCATGAAGGAGGCATAAGCCGTATTATCCGCCGAACTGAGTAGCGAGACCGATGCGCCCCCGCTCGCTGCGAAGTTATCACGGGTCCGGTGAATAACGAGAATTGTAAAACCCTTCGCTGGATCGAGCCGCGCTATTTCGTCCGTGATAATCGACGTCTGGCTGGGAAGGTTGAAGGAATTGCGATCCGTGTAGAAGTCGTAAACTATCTTTGTTCCGTTAGGAACTTGATAGTCAGTGTCGAAATCTGGCCCATGGTTATGGATAATTAGCTTTGGATAGTCATATTGTATTGGTACTACAACAGGTGTTAGCAACTGTATTTGCTTGGCACCTGCCGATTGCCGGCATTCTGCTTCGTTGGAGCATGTCTGCGCGGATGCTGCGGTTATATATAGCCCAGCAATTGCAGTGCCATGCAGCACAAAGAGTCTAAAAAGCTTTGACATGACGGAGCCACCTTGTAAAAGACAGGAATAATCTATCGCTTTAGTAAGTTGATATTTCGTCGCCCCAATGCCTGCAGCATATCCCCTACTGCATCGACCGAGTCTGTTGTTATCAGGTTGGTAGGATTTATAACTGCCATCTCCGGATCACCTCGATAATCCGGGATGATTGGGGCCGACGCTGTAGACTTCGGGTCCGTGATGTGAGCTACGCAACACATTCCGGCTGCGGTAGCCACTCCTTCTGGAAATAGATTGCTTTCTATATACGTAGCAAATCCCTTTTGCTGATCTGCATAATGGAAGTAATTTTCGAGACCATCACCTCGATAGTATTGATTCATCTCGAACTGCATAGGGAATGGCGCGGTGTTCCACTGACCGTAGTTAACGTCCTGATTGGGATCATAATTTGATATCTTGACGTTGTCGGCGTCAGGATTTTCTACGAGAACCAAGCCGCCGTTCACGTTGGGATTGTATGTAGTTCGACTCAGTACAGACCCGAGATCAACCGCATCTCTCGCGTTAATCTTGATTACAACGGCCTTGCTTAGTGAGGGATTATTTTTGGCAGCTATAAGGTCCAGGAGTTTCTGCATGATTTCCAGGCCGGACCCGCCGGGCGCCGTCTTGATGTCAACAATAACGACATAACCTAGACCGTCTGAGGTGACGTACTGTTCAAGAAGATCCAAAACCTCTGAGAAGCCCAAGAATTTTCCTTTATTACCATTTGCATCTGAAAACACTTTTCCATGCCGATCCTTCAGATCGACCTGCTTAAGTTGCGAATATGTTAGGCTGCTCACCGCGCCAGATCCTGTCGAAATACGGTCTATATTAAAATCATGCGCGACAATCACCTGTTTATCGGCGGTAAATCGCGCATCGATCTCAACAGTTTCGTATCCGCGGTTCCAAGCATCTTGTAGGGCGTAAGACGAGTTCTCAGGATATATTTCCCAATATCCGCGGTGGGCGGACAGCAGGACAAGATCGGAAGAGGTACTCGATGGCTCGAACATCCTTTGAGTAATTTTGTCGACTACGTAGCTGGAGGGTATCACCGGTAAAGGAGTATCCGCTCTGGCAGCTACTGGCGTAAAAGACATAATCATGGATATTGCGAATATCTTTATATTCATGCTGCGTCCTCCATTGCCGCACTGATAACAAAACAAGGAAATTTTCAGTATTTCCTGTTCTCAATATCGCGTTAGAAGTCCGTTAAGAGCTAAATCTCTGCAACTCCGCCCAGTGAACGTGTAGATCTCTGACTTCCGATCGTCAACGACCATCATCCATGTCGGCACCGACGGCCATCAAGGGCCAGACGGGGATTGCTGTAATTGCGCAAATTCATTGCCGCGCACAAGGGCGAAAAAACTGGATTCTCCATGCGATGCAAAATGAATACCACGGTATCATTAATTGCCAGCCGCACTGATATAAAATGTTTTTCTATGCGATTAAGAATTCCTAATATTGATTCATTTGTAAGTGCGATCTAAGTGTTCACGAGAAATTGACTTGAAATTTGGAGCCATAGCCGGATAGCAGCTCGGCGAGTGGCTTTGTCCGGATGGGTACGAGTTCCCGTGCTATGGACGCGACTATGCATTTTTGACGCAAACCGGTTTGCCGAAGGCGTTCCACCGGTTCAGCAGGTTGGCGATGATTACGCCTTCGCCTTCCTGCGACGCAAGCTCCTGCGTCAGCAGGCGCTTGCCGATGCAGCGCTTGATGCGCGAGATCTGCGCCTCGACCAGCGAGCGCACACGTAGCCGTATTTCTTGTGAAATGCAAGATGCCTTTGTCCTCGATGTATCTGACGATCTGGTCATGCCGGCGGGTTCGCTCCTCGCCGTGTCCGACAGCGTGAGCTGGCGGTGGGATGACGGGCGTCACGCCCGCGCCTGAAAGCGCTTCGGTACGCTCCGCAGTACGCGAACATCGTCGGGCACACCTACGCCTGTTTCGCGCCGGCAAAGAAACTGTTGATACATGGGCGTGTCACTCCAGGCCAGAACATCTCACGCATCCCATTGGTCGCTTCGAACCTCTTTCGAGCAGCAATGCGGCCTGCACATCGCGAAGCCGTCCGTAACGGACATGCCGGGACTCGCCGCGTTTTCGCGGATACCCGGTGGCCTGTCCCATTTCGCGAGCTTGTTGCACAAGCTGAATCCTGCGCGGGAAGCAACCAGCCGGACGCGCATCGCTGCGGGACTACGACCTCGCGACGTCCCGTCCGTCATGTCTCCCGGCGACATCTCTCGCCAAGCCCGGTCAACACCGAACGCTTCACAAAGGCATGTGACATCGACCCGACACATCACCCCAATCTGGGGTCCGCCTTCAGATTGACTACCGTCCTGCCATGCCCCCGCCCTTTTGCCAGCGCGTCCGCAGCATCGACGAGCTGTTCGAGCGATATCTCGCGAATCATGCTGTCGAGCTTTGAGCCTGGCACGCATTCCGAAAGCCGCTCCCACGCTTCGACGCGTCGCGGCGTGGGACAGCGCACCGAGTCGATGCCAACGACGTTGATCGCGCGCAGCAGAAAGGGAAACACAGTGGTTTCAAGTTCGGTCCCACCCACGAGTCCACAGACCGCCACATAGCCGCCGGATGCGAGCCGTGCAATCGCTGACGACAGCACGGGGGCCGCCAACGGTATCGATGACACTCGCGAACAGTTCGGACATCATGCCGTGACGCCCGGGCTTGCACGCCACCGCGTAATCTCCGCGGCCGATGGTCCGGGCCGCGCCGAGCGACCTCAGATAGCTGTCGTGCTCAGGCCGCCCGGTCATTGCGACGACGCGATAGCCGAGTTGTGAGAGGATCACGATCGCGAAACTACCGACGCCCCCACTCGCGCCTGTCACGAGAATCTCTCCGGCCTGCGGGACGGACGTCGTGCGGTTCCAGAGCGAATGCGCAAAGCATTGACGTGAACCCGGCGGTGCCGATCCCCATCGCCCGCCTTGGCGTGAGACCAGGCGACAACGGGACGAGCCAGTCCGACTGGACGACCTGTGTCAAACCGCCCCAGTGGCGCTCGCCTATCCCCCAGCCTGTCAGCACGACTGCGTCGCCCGGCTGGAGCCCGGGGCTGGCCGACGTCGCGACAACGCCGGCGAGATCGATGCCCGGTATCGCTGGAAACGTACGAATAATCCCGCGATTGGCAATCGCCATCGCGTCCTTTTAGTTGACGCTTGAGTAATGGACGTCGACGACGACATCGCCGTCCGGCAGATTGTCGACGTTCAGCCATTCGATTGACGGTACGACGCCATTGTCCGTTTCCTTCAGCATCAGTGCCTTGAGTCGGGATGTGCTCATTGTCATGTCCTTGTGGTTCGCGACGCGATCTGTTTGGCGAACATGTCGGCAGAGCGCATGCCCGGCAACGCATCGACGAAGAAGTCCGCCTGCAAGGGCGCGCCCGCCTGCATGTCATAATAGGCGAAATCGCGCACGCCTGCGGCAAGCAGTACCTCGTCGTCGATGAAAAACCTGCCAGTGCATGAGGCTGCCGGCTGCGTGAGAATCGCGTACGCGGCGTCGGCAACGATTTCAGGCGTGCGCGACGCCGCGATCATGTCCTCGCCACCGAGCACGTTGCGCACCGCCGCAGTCGCAATCGTCGTTCTGGGCCACAGCGAGTTGACGGCGATTCCAAGGTCCGCGAATTCTGCCGCAAATGCGAGCGTGAACAGGCTCATCGTGTACTTTGCGATCAGGTACGGCGGGTAGTCACGAAACCACCTTGGGTTCGTCGACAACGGTGGCGACAGTGTGAGGATATGGGGATTTGACGACCTGCGTAGGTGCGGCACGCACGCCTGTACGCAGACAAACGTGCCGCGTCCGTTCACGCCATGCATCAGGTCGTAGCGACTGACAGGCGTGTCGAGTGTGCCGGTCAGGCGAATCGCGCTCGCGTTGTTGACCACGATGTCGATCCCGCCGAACGCTGCAACTGTCTCATCGACAACTGCCTGCACCCGCGCTTCGTCGCGGATATCGGCGACGAGCGGCAACGCATGGCCACCTGCGTCCTCAATTACTTTCGCAGCCGTGTAGATCGTCCCTTCGAGATGGGGATGTCGCGTCGCGGTCTTCGCGGCGAGCGCAACATTGGCACCGTCGCGGGCTGCGCGCAGCGCGATCGCGAGACCGATGCCGCGACTACCCCCCGACATAAACAACGTTTTTCCGGCAAGGTTCATGACTGCTCCTTTCGCCTACGTCTGCGTCCGGATTGGACATCGTGCTACACAGGGTACGGTGATGCGACCGATCCGTCATGCGGCCCGTTCATCCCGTTGCGCTACGGCTTTCAGGTCCGGACGCGGGCCGGGCAATGCACCGCGGTCCACGGGCATTCCATCGATCTCTGGAACATGCTTGCGCATCGCCCGCTCCAGTTCTGGCACACTACGCCGCACTGCGAGCCAGACGAGCTTCCTCAACCGTTCCGGGTTGCGCTGGTGCATCAGGTAGTCGACGCGCGCGCCGATCAGCCGCCACGGAAAGTCCGGTAACCTCAACCGGTACTCTGGACTGAGACAGGTCCATGTGTAGCCGATCATTTCAATGTTGCGCACGACAGCGTCCTGCATCATGTTCGACGCCATGAATGCGCGACGGCCCTCCCGTGTATATTCGCGAATGCGCCGGAGCCGGTGCTTCATTTCCTTCAGGTACTGTAGATCGTCGTCCATTTGCTCCCCCTCCCGCGTCACCATGAAGCCCCGCTCATTGCAGGTCGGCGGGCAAGCCAAGCATTTGCCGCGAAATCGTGTCGAGCAATGCCGACTGCGAATCGCGCAGATAGAAATGGCCACCCGGAAAGACACGCACTGCCGCGACGCGCTCGAACCCCCTCCAGCGTTCAAGTTCGGCGGCACGCACAACAGGGTCGTCTGCACCGCCGAGTACGGTCACCGGACAGCGTAGTTGCACCACGGCGGGCCGGTAAGCATCGAGCAGCGTCATGTCGGCGCGCAACACGCGCACGAATTCCTGTGCGAATTCGGCGTCGCGCAACAGCCCGTCGGGCAGGCCGCCGTATCGCGAAACCGCCTGGAGCAACTCCGTGTCCGTCACCTGGTTCACGAAACGTCCCGGATGCGGCGCAGATTTAGGCAGCAGCCACGACGACACGAACAGATGCACGGGCGCGCACGTGAGCCGCATCGCCACCTCGAACGCGACCGCCGCCCCCATACTGTGTCCGAACAACGCAAACGGTCGACCAAGATAGGGCTGCATTGCCGCTGCGACCTCGTCTGCAGCCTGGTCCATGCGAGTATGCGGAACCTCGTCGAGCCGGCTCTCGCGCCCCGGCAACTGGACAGCGAACACATCGATCGCAGGTTCGAGGAGGCGACGCCAGCCGCGAAACGCCGACGCGCCACCGCCGGCATGCGCAAAACAGAACAGCGACAGCCGCGCTGTCGTCGTCGGGGTCGCCGAGGGGAACCACCGAGTCGTCATTACGGGCATCATTGTCATCGGTGTTCACCCGGCAAGCGCGTCCGAAATCGCATCCAGAATGAACGCGCGATCGTCGACGACGCCGAAATGCGCCCCGTCGCGTGTAAACAGGTTGAACTCACCTGTTGTGAAATCGCGCCACGCGAGCGCGTCCTCGTGCGTCACATAGATGTCGTCCTTGCCCCGAAAGCTGGTGATCGGCACGGACCACGGCGAACGCGGCACAAACACGTAGCGGCTTGCCATCTCGAACTCCGCCCGCACGACAGGCAGCACGAGCTCGCGCAACTCCGGAATCGCGAGCATCCGCTCGGTCGCCTCGATCTGGAAGTGACGCAGCGCTTCCGCGAGGACGTCATCCGGTTGCCGGTAGAGCGGCGCGATAATATCGAATTCACGCAGTTCGACAAGCGTCGCCGCGAGCCTGCGCTCGAACGCGGCATCGGCAACGAGGCGGTGCGGTGGACGCGCACCCGATGCGAACAGGTGCGCGGGTGTAACGCCCTCGCGCTCGATCAGTGCACGCGTCGTTTCGTACATGGTCAGACCGCCGACACAGTGCCCGAAGAATGCGACCGGCCGGTCCAGCAGCGGACGCAGCTCGGCGAGCAGACCATCGACGAACGCGTCGATCCGGTTCACGGGCGGCTCGCTAATCCTCGAGAGCCGGCCGGGCGGCTCGACCGCAAGGATCTCCGCATCCAGGCCTGTCGCATCTGCCCACGCGCGGTAGACGGCTGAACCGCCACCTGCGAACGGAAAGCAGATCAACCGGTAACGCGCGTCGGGATTCGGCCGGATCCGGACAAGCCATCGTTCGGCCGGCACAGTCGCCGAAGCCGTCGTGCTCAAGGTGGTCTGTACAAGCGCAGGCATTGCTGCCCCCATCTGTTCGGGTACGGCGTCGTCGCTCTCAACCTTGACCTTCGGTAGCAGTTCGTCGACAAGCTGATCGAGACTTGGCCCCTTGAGCATTGCTGCGGCTGGCAATCTCACGCCAATGGCCGCATCGAGCTGGTTGATCAGTGTGATCGCCATCAGCGAATCGAGACCTAGCTCGCGAAGCGGCTGTGTCGAATCGAAAGCGCCCTTGACTTCAAGGATGGCGCGGACCATCTGACCGACGATGTCGCGCAGCACGTCACGCCGTTCGTGGTCCGGCACCGATCCCAGCCGCGTATTCACCTGGGCGCGCGTGAAGAGGGCGCTGGCAGCAGGCGCTGGCGCACCACGCACGAGCCGCTCAAGCAGGAGCGGGCGCCTCGGGTACTGCGCGGCCCATTGCGGCCATTCAGTGATCGAAACGATGCTCTGCTGGACCCCGCGCGCGAGAATCGCGTGCAGCAGCGCGATCCCTTCTTCTGTTTCAATGTACACTGTGCCGCGCGCGCGCCAGATTGCCGCGCCCCGTTCTCCTGACTCAGTCGCAAGACCCTCACCGCCCCACGGCCCCCAGTTGATCGCCTGCGCCGGCAGACCGAGCCGGCGCCGATATTCGGTCAGACCGTCGAGAAATGCATTACCGGCGACATAATTCGCCTGCCCCATCGCCCCCGTCACGCTCAGCACGGAGGAGAACAACACAAAATGATCGAGCGGCAGGTCACGCGTCGCGACGTGCAGCGCCCAGCCACCGAGCACCTTGGGACCGGTCGTTCCCGCGAACCTGTCCCAGTCCATCTGTGCTAGCACGCCATCGTCAAGATTGCCTGCACAGTGGAACACGCCCTTCAGTGCCGGTAGCTCGGCCCCGATCTGCCGGATCAGCACATGCGTGTCCGCCTCGCGCGTGATGTCGGCCTGCCTGACGACCACACTCGCCCCCTGCTTTTCCCAACGCTCGAGAACCGCCCTGGCCTGTTCGCCTGGAGCGCGACGCGCCGTCAACACCAGATGCCGGACGCCCTGCGCGGTGATGAGCCAGTCCGCGACCTTCAGACCGAGCGCCCCCAGCCCTCCGGTAAGGAGATAGGTCGCGGCCGGATCGAACGGCGGAACAATCCGTTCGGGCGCCGGTTCGTCATCCTGATCGAGGCGCACGGCATAGCGGCGCCCCGCGCGCAACGCGACCTCATTTTCGCCGTCAACGGCGAACAACTCCGCTGCCAGTGCTGCGGCGTCTTCGTTCCCACCGATGTCAATCATCCCGGCCCATAGTTCGGGATATTCGAGCGCGGCAACACGTCCGATGCCCCAGACTGACGACTGCAGCGGGTCGCCGCCGGGCGCGCGCGCCACAGGGGCGTGCGCGCCGCGCGTGACGAGCCAGACGCGTGGCGCGGCCTCGATGTTCGCTTCGGCGAGCGCACGCACGAGCGCAAGCGTACCGCCACTGAAGCGGCGCTCGGCCGCGGCGAGTGCGTCGACTGAGGTGGCCTCGTCCACGCGCTCGCCGAGCCCATGCAGGAGCACCACACCAACGGAGCCGGTCCCGTCGGGGTGCGCGGACAGCGCGGTGCCGAGCGACGCCTGCCCGTCGCCGTCCGTGCCGCTTTCCGGAAGCGGCAGCACGGACGTATGGTGTCCGAGTGCACGTAGCCGCGCGTCGAGCGCGTCGGCGATGCCGAGATCGGAACTGGTGACGATCAGCCAGTTCGACGGTCCGGCCGCAGGCGCGTCCTGCAGCGGCTGCATGGGCCGCTCGATCCATTCGAGCCGATGCAGCGCGCGATTGCGTGAGTTGACCTGCGGCGAAATCTGCGTGCGCGTGATCGGTTTCACCGTCAGTCCACCGAGCAGTGCGACGGGAGCGCCGTCATCGCCGTAGATCTCAATATCCAGTGTGACGACGTCCGCCTGCGCCGGGCGCCGTTTCGCCCGTACCCATACGTGCCCGGCACCCGTGCGCTCGATCTCGAACCGTTCGACTGAAATCGGCAACCATGTGCCTTCCGGTTTCGGTTCTAGGCCGGTAAGGCTACGGTACTCGGGTACGAGCGCGGGATAGATATGCAGGCACGCGTCAAGCAGAGCGGGATGCAGCGGATACGCGGCCACTTCGAGATGCGCGGGCAGTTCCACCCGGCCCAGCGCTTCCTCATCGCCCTGCCACAATGCGACGATGCCGCGAAAGCCCGGGCCGTAGCCGAATCCGAGCGGTGCGATCGCCTCGTAGTATCGCAACGGCTCGATCGGCACCATCCTTTCGAGGTCTGCCGATGCGGGTAACGGCATCGTGATCGGCGCGAGGCGTGGTGCGGCACGCGCACACACCCGCGCGCGAAGGTGGCGCCGCCACGCGTCGTCAGTCGCACTGCGGCTGACGAGTTCGGCATCAATGTCACTCCCATCGCCTTGCAGAACGACCTGAACGGCGCGCGCGCCGTCATCGGGGACAACGAGCGCATCGTCGTACGTCAAAGATTCAACCGACACGGGCGCGCCTGCAAAACGCTCGTTCCCGGCCACCGCGAGGGCAACCAGCCCCGCTGTCACCGGTAGCACTGCCATCCCGAAAATCCGGTGATCGGTGAGCCACGGTACCGTGTCGAGGTCGTAGGTCGCGGCGAACTGCCACGCGGCGAGCGGCGAGAGCAGACGCCTGCCCGGAATATCGCCTCCGGGTCCCGTTGCGGTACCGACCGCAAAACCAATGTTTCCCGCCGGCACGCCGCGGCCCGCGTCGAGCCAGTAACGCTCGCGCTCGAACACACAGGTCGGGGCGGACACGCGGCACCGCGAGTACGGTGCGTCGAACGCACGCCAGTCGACTGGCGTGCCGCTGCGCCACAGCGCGGCAAGCGACGCCGTCAGCTCGCTCCATTCACGGTCGGGTCCGATCGAGGCGAGGAAGCGCCGCTCGCCTGCTTCGCCATCGCCCAGAATCTGCTGCGCGAGCGACACGAGCGTCGTGCCGGGGCCAACCTCAACGAAATCGACAATGCCAGCCTGTGCGAGCGTGCGCACACCGCGAATGAAACTCACCGGCTGCAGCGCGTGATCGCTCCAGTACCGGGGTGTCGGCGGAGCGTCCGCGAAGGCGCCAGTCAGGTTCGCAACGAGCGGGATCGTCGGCGCGGCCGCGCAATAGTTGCCCGCAAGCGCTTCGAGCCCAGTCGCAGCAGGCGCCATCAAAGGCGAATGGAATGCATGCGAGACGCTCAGCTCCCGCCCGCCGATGCCCGCCTGCTGCGCACGCGCGAGCACTTCGGCGACGGCCTCTGCGCGACCCGACACGACCGTGTTCTCGGGCCCGTTGTACGCAGCGATGCCAATTGCCTGCGGGTCGCAAATGTCAAGCAGTTGCGCGACCGTCTCTCCCCCTGCGAAGAGCGCGGCCATCGCACCGCCCTTCGGCAACGCCTGCATCAGCCGGCCGCGGGCCGCGATCAGCGCAATGCCTGTCTCGAGGTCATAGCAGCCGGCCACACAGGCCGCCACGTATTCGCCAACGCTGTGCCCAAGCACTGCGTCCGGCATGATGCCCCACGACCGCCAGAGTTCGGCAAGCGCCCATTCGACTGCAAAGAGCGCTGGCTGCGCATACGCGGTCTGGTCAATGCGCGCTTTTGAGCGCGCGTCCCCATACAGGACCGACAGCAGCGGCTTGCCGAGATGCGGGCGCAACAATGTGTCGCAGCGGTCAAGCGCAGCGCGGAATACCGGCTGCGTTCGATGCAGCGCGGCCGCCATCCCGGCGTACTGCGCGCCCTGCCCGGCAAACAGGAACGCAAGCGGGCGCTTGCCAAGGCGCTCCACCGACGGGGGCGCAGCGAGTTGCGCCGCCAGTTCGCTCGCTGTGCCGCCGATCGCCGTCAGCCGCCAGTTGAACGGCTGGCGCCCGGTATTCGCGGTATGGCAGAGGTCGGCAACCGGCTTGTCTGTCGTCGCAAGAGACTGGCGCCATCGGTCCGCGAGCGCTCCGAGCGCGCGCCCGGAGCGGGCAGACAGCGTGAGCACGTGCAGCGGACGGTCGTCCTCAACGGTCGTCGGCGCCCGAACGGGTGCCTCCTCAAGCACGGCGAACGCATTTGTGCCGCCAAGACCGAGCGAATTGACGGCCGCGAACCGCGGCGCAGCGCCGCGCGGCCAGTCGCGCAACGCGGTGTTCACGAAGAACGGGGTCTGCGGGAACGCAATCCTGGGATTCGGTGTATCGAAGTTCAGGCTCGGTGGAATCTGCCCGCGATCGAGTGCAAGCGCGACCTTGATCACGCTTGCGATCCCCGACGCCTGTTCGAGATGTCCGATATTCGTCTTCACCGAACCGACCGCACAGAACGCGCTGTCCTGTGTGTGGCGCCGGAACGCCTTTGTCAGCGCATCGATTTCGAGCGGATCGCCGACTACCGTGCCGGTGCCGTGCGTCTCGACGTAGCCCACTGCCCGTGGCGCAACGCCCGCGCAGGCGAAAGCGTCGAGCATCGCCTTCGCCTGCCCGCTCACGCTCGACGCCGTGTAACTCACTTTCGACGCACCGTCGTTGTTGATCGCCGTGCCGCGGATCACCGCATAGATGTGATCGCCATCCGCACGCGCGTCTTCGACGTGCTTGAGCACGATCGCGCCCGCGCCGCTGCCAAACACCGTGCCTTGCGCACGCGCGTCGAACGCGCGGCAATGCCCATCCGGAGACAGGATATCGCCCTGGCGCGCCGTGTACCCGGCGATGTGCGGCACGCGTACGGTCGACGCCCCGGCGATCGCCATGTCGCATTCACCGTTCAGGATGCTGCTGCATGCGAGATGGATCGCGACGAGTGACGTCGAGCATGCAGTCTGCACCGTGACACTCGGCCCCGTCAGGTTCAGCTTGTACGACACACGCGTCGCGAGAAAATCCTTGTCGTTGCCGATGTGCTCGACACCGCCCGTCGAGCCGCGCAACGCAGGGTTCGACGCGAAGTAGCTGCTGACCACGCCGCCCGCGCCAGCGAACACCCCTATCGAACCGTCATACGTATCTGGCCAGTAACCGGCATCCTCGAGCGCATCGTGGACAACTTCGAGAAAGACGCGGTGCTGCGGGTCGATCACGCGTGCTTCGCGTGGCGAATATTCGAACAGGCCCGCGTCGAAGCGGTCAAAGTCGTCAATGACGGGCGACGCTTTCACGTAACCGGGCGATGCGAGCTGCGCGGGGTCGACCCCCGCGCGCAGCAGCGCGGCATCATCGAAGAAACGAATGGACTCGACACCATCGATGAGATTCTGCCAGTACGCTTTCCAGTCGCTCGCCCCCGGCAACCGGCAGCCGATCCCGACGATCGCGATGCCACGACTGGAGGACGACGGAGAAGTATTCGCTCCGTCGTTGGGCGTGTGCGTGGTCGCGTCCGTCATCCTCGCGCCCCCCGCCGTTGTCGGCGACGCTCGCTTGCCGCCTGCGCATCGGCCAGTTCGTCATTCGGGTCGGCCAGCCCCGTGTCGTCGAAGAGCCGCAGATAGGCGCCAACGAGCTGCCCGACAGTCTGGACCGACGTGATCGGCACGAGGGTCTGGAACGGATCGGCGCCGAACGTCAGTTCCAGATCGAACACAAGCTGGGCGAGATCGAGCGAACTCAGGCCGAGCGTCGCATTCAGCCTGTCGTCCTCACGCAGTTCTCGCGCCGGCAGCCCGCGCTGGCTCATGATCTTGCTCACGGCACCATGGACGAGCCGCTCGGTCTCGTGGCGCTCAAATCGTTGATTCAGCATGTGATGCCTCCGTCCACGGCGACCGTCTGCCCCGTGACGAACGAGGCGCGATCGGATATCAGAAATTCGACGACGTTTGTGATGTCGGTCGTATCGGCGAGCCGGCCGAGCGGGGTGCGTCGCGCAATCCGCGCACGCGCCTTCTCGTCGAGGTGCTGCACCATATCGCTTTCGAAGTAACCGGGCGCGACCGAATTGACACGAACGTTGCACGCACCGAGTTCGCGCGCAAGGCTGCGCGTCAGGCCATCGAGCGCCGCCTTCGTTGCGCTGTAGACGGCGACCCCCGCGTGGCCACGAATCGCGTTCACCGACGCAATGTTCACAATCGCGCCGCGGTTCGCTCGGAGCATCCACTTCGTGCAGCTTTGCGTGAGCAGGATCGTGCCAGTCAGATTGACCGCGATCATCTGTTCGATCGCATCCTCGCGCATCAGCGCCAGGAGCCCGTCGTGACTCACGCCTGCATTGTTCACAAGCGAGCTGACGCCACCCCAGCGGTCCGCCACGCCCGCAACGAACTGCGAGACCGCCGCGCTGTCGGTACTGTCAACTGCTTGCCAGTGAAACCGCGCGGCGTGCGTGTCGCGTTCGATCAGATCGTCGATGTCGCCGGTGCGCGCACGGCTGAAGGTCGCGACCCGCCGGCCAGCGCTCAGACACGTGCGCACCAGCGCAAGCCCCAGGCCCCTGCTTCCTCCACTGATGATAACTACGTCGTCTGCATCGCTCATACGGGCTGCTCCGTCGGTCGTGACACTCTGGCTTTCTTGAACCTGTCGTTATGATGCACGCCGTCATCGACATCGATATGGACCGGCACCTTGAAACGTTCGAGGCGGCCCGCGCAGAAATCCCGGAGCCGGGCGGCAAGCATCGCCGGCGCCTCCGGCTCGATCAAGGATACGCGCGCGACGACGACGTGTCCGGTCACCGGATTGGGCCGGCCCGACACCGTCACGTCGCGGACGTTACCGGCAGCGAGCAGCGTGCTCTCAACTTCGCCCGGGTAAACCTTTTCGCCGCCAACATTGATGATCTCCGAGCGGCGCCCGAGCACGCGCACATACTCGCCGTCAGTCTCGACGACATCCTGGGTGTTGAACCACCCTTGCTCATCGAAGGGCGACGAGGCATTCAGGTAGCCGAGCATCGCCGTTGCGGAACGTACCCACAGTACGCCGTCAACGATCTTGTGTTCGAACCCGTCCGTGCCGAGCTTCATCCACAACGAACCCGCGCCTTTCGATTGCGTTGGCAGGATGCCAAGCTCGGACAGTCCGTACGTCTGTTTCAGCTTCACACCGGGCAGTGCGCCGTGCAGCGCGGCAAGGGTCGTTTCGGGCATGGGTTCAGTGCCGTATGTAATGAGCCTCAGCGACGACAGGTCGTAGCGCGCCGCAACACCGCCAATCAGCATCATGTTAATGAACGTCGGACTGGTCGGCAGCAACTCGACACGGTAGCGCGCGATCGCTTCGCACACCGCATCGGGTGTCCGCGTAGCCGGCGTCACAATCGTCCCACCCTGGCACAGCACGTTCAGCAGCGTGTTGATGCCGCCGATGTGATCGAGCATCAGAAAGACAAGCGTGATGTACGCGCGGCCCTTCGCCCGTTCGAGCCTCGCTGCCATCCGGTCAAAGTCAAGCAGGGAAGCCTTGCTTCGGCCTGTGGAGCCGGAACTGAAGAGAATCAGGCCAGCGGCACCTTCCGCGCGCAACTGCCGGATCAGCGGATGCGCGGTAACGGGCATCGACCGGCGTTCAACTCGGGGAGCACCTGCCACGTCGAACATGATGACGAGGCCGACCTCCGCAATCTCAAGAAACTCGTCGCGCTTCACGCCGGCAGACGCAATGGGCACGATGATCGCTCCGGCAAACGCGAGTGCGAGCAGCAATGCGCAGACATCAGGCGCATAGTCACCGCACACGGCCACCGTGTCACCGCGCCTCACGCACCAACGGTCGAGTTCGCCGTGCCAGAAATCGATCCGCTTGCCGAATGCATCATAGGTGACGGTCTCGCCTGCCGACACGAGACACGGACGCGGACCGAAAGAACGAATGCGCTGCTGCAGAAAGGTCGTCATCGCGAGCCTACCTCGACGCGTGAGAGACGACGGCGCCGTCGCTCGCCGATCCGCACGCTGCCATTTTGACCGCAGCCGTCATCGCCTGCCGTAGCGGCTGGCCGAACAGCCTGCCAACGACGTTCTCGTCGATCACCACGCGCAGCACCGACTGGTACGACACAAGCGACGCGACGCCAACGTCGATCGCAAGAGCGCTGATGCGCAACTGCGCGTCAGCGAGCCTGCGGAACGCCTCGTTCGAGTCGCTCAGGCCCTGTACCCATTGCTGATAGACGGTCGCCTGACTCGGAATGACTGCATTCAACATCGTGTAACCCCCTATCGAAAACAAGCGCGCACGCGGCACCGCAGATGCCGGCGTGCATCGCTGTGAAATACGGGCGACAAGCCCTGTCAGGATGGTGGACGGCTGGCATGACTGCGACGATCGAGCGCGTCGTGTAAGGCGGAGAGTTCGTCTTCGATCTCGTCGCCGCGATAGTAGAGAAAAGCGCCCGTCTCGCCGCCGACGAGGACTTCGAGATAAGGTTCGGGTTCGGCCAAACCCGCATCGCAACCAGCATGGAGGACGTCCACGCTGTCACGCAACGATTCACCGACCGTCGTCACGACCGAAGCGAGACCGAGCGTACGCAACCGGTCCGCCCATACGGCGAGCCCCCTTTCCCCACTGCCTGCGACGATCGGTACGTAAAGGCAGAACGAGCGCTCGTCGAGCCAGCTCGCGTGCCCGTCAAGATCGGGATACGTGGCATTCGCCTCAGGACACGTCCGGGACGAGTGTGTGGAAACAGGCTCCGCCTGCGCGACGTCCTCTGATGCGCTACGTATCACACTATGGCGACGCCGACCGGACGACAGCCCGATGAGGCGCGCAACCACTGCCGGCCATGCGCGCGCAAAAATGGATCGGCTCGCTTGCCCCATTGAATGCTCCTTCGTCCCCGGAGTGAATCCGGTCAAATTGTGGCGATCCGATAACACGTGCGATTGCGGCGCAGCGTTTACGTGTCGCCCCGCGAATTGCGGGTGGCATCGAGCAGCCACAGGGATTTTCAATGCAACGGGAATCCTAAATCTCTTCCGTTCGTGAATCAGACCGCCGAATACGCGTTGAGCAAACGACGCGTACACTGACACTCCAGGCTCGTCGGCGTGAGGTACCGCGCCCGCATTGATCATAGGAGAAAATCCGGAAGGTACAAAACCTCGACCGCATAAAATTCTGCTCTGCGGTGATCTGTCGCAATACGGCGGTCTGCTATGCTGACGGCCCTTAATGTGTGACTTGATCGATGACCGAGAAGCTCAATCCGAGCTGTGGCAAAAGTACTCAAACAGTTGCATCACCCGCTAGACGTGATGTTGCTGTGTTTTGTTGCAATAGGTCGAGTCGGCTATGATGTTCGTAACAAGACGAACGACTGAAAGCTGGATGAAGACGCTGAATCCGACCGTGGCCCGCGTGCTCAAACGCCTGCATTACCCGCTTGATGTGATCCTGACTTGCGTGCGCTGGTATGTGGCCTATCCGCTCAGTCTGAGAAACCTGGAAGAATGATGGCGCATCGAGGCATCTCAGTGGGGCTCTGGTGCAAATAGGGCCGGCGAATGGGTTAGAGTTGTCGGAACAAAACAAACCGACGAGCCGCGATGAACAAGCTGAAGAGTCCGGAGAAGTTGTTCGGCGGACGCCATTTTGATCGGGAGATCATCATCCTGTGCGTTCGCTGGTACCTGCGCTACAAGCTCAGCTTTCGCGATCTGGTCGAGATGATGGCCGAACGGGGATTGTCGCTGGCTCACACGACGATTCTGCGCTGGGTGAGGCGTTATACACCCGAGTTCGTCAAACGCTGGAACCGCTTTGCTACACCTGCGGCTCGCTCGTGGCGTACCGATGAGACCTACCTGAAGATTCGCGGCAGGTGGGTCTACCTGTACCGGGCAGTGGATCGGGCTGGGCAGACGGTGGACTTCATGCTCAGAGTCCGACGCGACGTGGCTGCGGCCAAAGCTCTTTTCAGCAAGGCCATCAAGCGTCTGGGCCAGCCGCTGCAGACCATCACGCTCGACGGCTATGCCGCCTCACACCGCGCGGTACGCGAAATGAAGACCGATGGTCTGCTGGCTGAAGACACGAAGGTCCGCTCCTCAAAATATCTGAACAACGGGATCGAGCAAGGCCATCGCCACATCAAGTCCAGAACGAACGTGATGCCTGGTTTCAAGCGATTCGGGAGCGCCGCGACCACGATTTCAGGAATCGAGTTGACGCATCGCATTTGCAATGGGCAGTTCGATCTCGCGAAGCTCGGCCTCAAGGAGGAACGCCATACAGTCGCGGTTGCATTCGCATATGCAACAGACAACTTCTTGCCGGGGCCTGCGCCGATTTTTTTTTGGCCCCGGCTCGGCGTGCACGATAGCGGTCAAGCATTGCGTCGGTGCTGGGCGCGCGCAGCACCGAGCATTTTAACGAAGGCGCCCGGAAATTGCCGCCACTCCCGCACGGGTAGCCGCACTCACTCCTTCAGAAGGTCAATCAGCGCACGACCAAGTGGATCAGGACTTCGCTCATAGGTCACCAGCCTTATCCCCGGCAATTCGGGCCAGGCACCATTGCCTTGCGGCAAGGTAACAAGTCCGTCGTCCAGCGCGGATTCGCAAAGGACCGAAATGCCAAGGCCCTCCTTGATGCGGGACTGGACACCGACGACGCCACTCAAAGTCAGCGCTTCTCGCCATTGGATCGTGCCCGAATTGAGCGCCGAGATGGCAGCAGCTCTGAACGCGCAGGGAGCGGGCAGCAGGCACAGGTCAACCAAGGGTGGTGGGACGTCCAGATCTTGAGCCGCGACCCAGTGCATCTTTTCCTCGCGAAACAGGTGAGGTGAGCCGCGACCCTCCTGCTCCTTTACGAGAACGACATCAAGGTCACCGGCATCGAACGCACGTAGCAACTCCTCACTAAGCGCTACCCTGACGCTCAGCTCAACCCGCGGGAGCAGTCGACGAATCCGGCCTAACAGTTCCGGCAGCCGGTGAGGAACAAGATACTCGACGATGCCCAGGCGCAGGCGCCCTTCGAGGTTCCTGCGGCCAACCATACCGACAGCCTCATCGTTCAGACGCAGCAGACCGACAGCGTAGTTGAGGAACTGTTCCCCGGCAGTAGTTAGCTCGACCTGGCGACTGTTGCGGGAAAAAAGCTCGACCCCGAGTAAATCTTCAAGCCGCTGAACCCGCGTGCTGATCGCGGACTGCGATCTGCAAAGGCGCTTCGATGCACCGGTGAAGCTCCGCGCATCCGAGACAGCAACGAAGCAGCGGACGAGGTCTATGTCAAGGTCTCGCACATCAATCTCCAATAACGATAGCTGCGATCGGTATTATGCGTTCTTCAGCTTGATGGCTCCGCGATACGATTTCCTCGTTACGAAAATGAATGGAGAACGCGATGCAAGCTGTCTGGTATGAGCGGGTCGGACCCGCACGCGAGGTGCTAGTGAACGGGGAGCGTCCAATGCCGTCCCCCGGTCATGGGGAAGTCCTTGTGCAACTCCATGCGTCGGGCGTCAACCCCTCGGACGTCAAGGCGAGGGCGGGGGCTCGCGGCGGGAAGAGCGACCTTGCCTTTGCGTTCGTCATTCCACACAGCGACGGTGCCGGGATCGTTATCGAGTGTGGCCCTGGATGCAACCGGCTCACCCCTGGAAGCCGCGTCTGGGTAAGCAATGGGCAGTGGCGACGGGCTTCCGGCACCGCTGCCCAGTACATTGCGATTGACGAGAAGCTGGTCTTCCCGCTCCCGGACAACGCCTCCTACCTGGTTGGCGCAGCACTGGGCATTCCAACCCTCACGGCGTGCCACGTCACGACAGCTTTCGGCGACGTGGCCGGGCGCACCGTCCTGATCAGTGGCGGAGCCGGCACAGTCGGACGGCTGGCCGTGCAGTTCGCCAGGCAGGCAGGCGCGTTCGTGGTCGCATCCGGACATGGCTCAGCTGATGAAAAACGCATCACCAGCGCTGGTGCCGATGCCTTCGTTGACTACACGAGCCCCACCTTCGTTGCGGACGTGCTCGATGCGACAAATGGGCGACTAATCGATCACGCCGTTGAAGTCGAATTCGGCGCCAATGTGGAGTCTCTGGCCGATCTGCTCTCGGATCGCGCGACAGTGGTGACCTATGGCTCAGCCAGGGTGATGCGGCCGGAGATACCGTTCTACAAGTTTCTGTTCAAGGGCATCGAGCTTCAGTTCGTGCTGGTTTATTTGCTCACACCCGGGGAACGAGCCGACGCAGCTATGCGCATCAATCATCTTCTGGAGCTGGGGACGCTCGACGTACCAATCCATGAGGTACTGCCGCTTCGGGATTGCGCACGCGCGCACGAGCTGGTCGAGAGCGGACAGCGCACAGGTGCGGTTATTCTGGACGTGGAGAACGTCGCATGACTATATCTCTGTCGGACTGCCGCATGAAGATCACCCTGTTCACAGGACGGACCAGTTATCGGCCTGGCGATCGCTCGGGTTATGTTGGTTGGGGGTTGGCGAGTGCCACTTTACGATTGGGACAGGACGACGCAATCGCGAAAGCCATTAGCCAGGTTAGCGCACGAGCGTCCTACCCAGCCTCGCCGAAGCACCTTGACGCTGACTTGCGATGTCGCCCGGAAGCGCGGCAACTCGTCGCGGACGTGGAAGTCTCGAAGACTCAACCGGCCATATTGATCTGCTTGTCGGCAACGCAGTTCGTGGAGCGCACGGATCTGTCTATTCAAAACGTGCTTCTTCTCGGCGATCGCCACTACTTCATTGAAAAATTCGATCATCGCATCATGCTTGATCAGTCGTTCACGGTTCTTCGTGAAAACGGTCGGCACCCAAACCTCGTCATCCATGCTCAAGCCGATGAACCAGCGAAACAGCAGGTTGTATTGCACCTGCTCCATCAGTTGGCGCTCCGAGCGGATGCTGTAGAGGACCTGGATCAGCATGGCTCGCAGCAACTTCTCCGGTGCGATGCTCGGTCGCCCACCCTTGATGTACGGCCTCGTACATCCCGGCAAACAACCGATCCATCTTCGTCAGCGCTTCGTTCGCCATCACATGGATTGAACGCAACGGATCAGACTTCGGGACGAAGTCGTCCAGCTTGCGCATGGAAAGCAAACTCTCGTGAATGTGTCGGCGCCGCGCATGATCTCCAGGAGGCAAGTAGGGGGGCTTTCCATCAACGCTTCATGGCATACCGGCCTGACGAAGAACCTGCGTGCCAAGCAGGCTTTCGAAGCCGACCCACTGTTAAGGATCGTCAGGCGCGAATCTCATCGTGGCGCGGGGTGCGCCCCCCAAAACGACGCCGAATAGATTTAGGCAAACCAACTCGCCATCGAAAATCAGGGTTGCAAAAATGGGGCGGACCATAGATTTGGCAAATTGATGCCGCTTCGGGTGGGGGCGTCGATCCCATTACTTTCGACTTTAGCTCCGCGAAACTACGTGATCTACGGTATTACGAACGACGCAGCACCGTGCCGAAAAGATGACAATGCTGCAACCGATCATGGGACGAAAATCGGGCGTTGCCGCTAGGGTGAGCGGCTTCATGCTGGTTGAGCCATACCTACTAACCTGACGAACCTGACATCAAGATCATCTTCCACGCATACACGCATTAGTATGCGTTAGGTTTCCATAATAAAAATTCATATTCAATAACTGATCCAATGTGGCAATATCGCTTTGACGGGACATGAATACGCGCTCCGCTTCGAGCATGTCTGATTGTCGTCGTCGCGTCTGGCGGACTGCGGTCGTCGGTCATCGACGGCAGCGAGTTACGCGTCAACTCGCTATACAAGCAAGGAATCGCACAGGTTGGCCAAAGAGTTCGGTTGGAGGCAGTCGCGGATGACGGAGGCATGGAAGCACTGTACACGGACGCATCCACATTTCAACTCGCGCTGCAGTGGCCTCCTGAATGGCACGCCTCAAGCGACGAGGAGCCGGAAGATGCTAGGCGCGTTCAGCAAGGCATGTGATGGCTATAGAGCGAAGCGTTCGACGAAGCAGAATGCAACAACCAATTAATCTGCAGTTGCCTATTGGGAAGAGCTAACCCGGATTCTGGATTGGACGCAAACAGATGCTCCACACTATTACACGCGCATAGAAGACTTCATGTCTACGCGGTCGAAAGAATATTTGCGCGGCTAGCAGGAGCGAAGCCCTGCCCGGGACGGCCAGATGCCAGCCGATGCGGTTCGCAAAGCCCAATGATATTGGGCATATTAGCGGGCAAAATTAAGCCTTCAAGACACTACGTCGGCAGCAGTGTGGTAGCTCGTTCTCTCTTCTTGATGGCGAATCCTTTCCGTAATGAAATTTCCTTCATGCGTTCTGTTTGCACCCGAGCGCCCAGCCCGTGAGTGCTCCAGCCTCGCACCATCCATACTCCATGCATTCATCGACCTCCCGGCTGCCAGAACTCGATTTTCTCCGCGGTCTCGCATTGCTGATCATTGTCGTCGATCACGTCAGCGGCAGCGTCGTGTCGCACATTACGTTGCACACGTATGCGCTTTGCGACACTGCTGAAGCGTTTGTGTTTCTCGCGGGCTACTCGACAGCCACCGCGTGGACTACTCTGGCAGCGTACCGTGACAAAGCGGCCGCGCGTAGGTGGTTTATCAAACGAGCGTGGGTGATCTATCGGGCATTTCTTTTCACGGCTGGCTTACTGCTGCTGGCGAGCGCCGTCTTGCGCGCGTTCCACATCGAAACGCCGCACACGGCACGTGATCTGCAGCAATTGATTGCGTCGCCGGCAACGGTGCTGCGCGATATCGTGCTGTTACGCCGTCAACCATATCTTGCGTCGGTGCTGCCGATGTACGTACTCTTCGCGCTGGCAGCACCGGTGATGGTACCGCTCGCACGCGAGCGCCCGTGGCTACTTGTAGCGCTATCGTTAGGGCTCTGGGCGGTCGCGGGAACCTTATATTGGTATCTTCCCGCCGCACTGAACAACCGATGGGATTTCAATCCGTTCGCCTGGCAACTGGTATTTGTGCTCGGCGCACTCGCGCGCTGCCAGCCCGTTTATCAACACATCGATTCCGCGCGCTTCGGCAGGATCGCGTGGCTTGCAGCGCTCGCGATCATCGCCTCTGGTGCCTATTACAAGCTGAGGATCGAGCCCTCAACGCCTGGCATCATGAAGCGGGACCTCGAATGGCCACGCGCGGTGAATTTCATCGCGCTGGCGTGGCTGGTCGCCGATCTCGTCCGCCGTGGCTGGATACGACACGCTGCTGAGAGGGCACCGTGGGTCGGAGCGATCGGCCGTAAGAGCCTGCCGTGCTTCGTCGCCGGCACCGTAGTTTCGCTGAGCGCCGATGCCGTGTTGGCCCGGACAACCGGCGGCCAGCATGATGTGTGGCTGGGTCTCGCTGCAGATGCAGTGACGATCCTGTCCGTATTTGCCGTTGCCTCGCTCGCGAGCCTGCCGGCCCGCGCGCTGACGTCACGCCTGAGGAAAAGGCTCCGCCTGTAGACCCATTAGCCGTCGGATAGCGTCATGCGCAAAGCCGGTTCCTCGCGGCTCTTGAGTTCGAGCTGGGACTGAATAATGCTTCGCTGATTCTTCTCGCAGAAGCCCCGCGCACGGCTCGGGGGTGACGTGGCTCACTTTGCACTCAACGTTGATGCTGTGTCGGAAAGCCCCGGCAGTAAGGGGTTTGCAGAATCACTTTTTCAGGTGGTCGCCAGCATATGGATGCAGCAGGCAATTCTGAAGAAAGCCTCCGTGGATGGAATCGATCTGTTCGAAGCGGATGCGCAGTCGGCGGAAGTTGTGAAGCCACGAGATGGTCTGCTCAACAGAGGCTGACCACGTCGAGCGATTTCTGCAATGCATGACCGCATGCAGTGGACATCGATATTTGTCGTGGTCGTAACCTCTATCGCCCTGAACGACCCGAGGCTTTGATAGTGGTTTGCCAGGCTTGCCACGGATGGGCGGAATTGCCTCGACGAACGCTAGAAGTTGAATGGGATCGTTGCGGTTGACACCAGTCATAATCACCGCGAGCGGGAAGTTCCTGCAAATGCATCAACAACTATCAGCTTCAAACCCTTGCCGCGCAAGGCGCTTCGAGTTTTTCAGGGTCGACTAAATTACTGTCTCAAATCCGGGGGCCACTTTACAGATCCTGCGCGAAGAGTACGAACTTCTGTACAACGAGATGGGATTGAGGGACTATATTCGCTACTTCTACTCCGGCCGCATCACGGTGTTGGTTGGCTCGTTCGCAGCATTGACGCATATCAACATCGAGGGTGAATCGCGCGCGCATGTTCACTAATGCAGGTGCGCGAGCGGGCGGCGGCAGGTTTTTAGTTTGTGGCGCATCGTGGTTCGCAGCAGAGAAACCATCAACGTAGTCGCCCGGGGGCTCCTCGTCATCGTGCCAAGGCCGCATGATCCGGAATTCCCCAGAAGTTACGCGTCAGGATGACGCACGAATGACTGTTACTCAGGAGGAGGTGCGACTATGAAAAATATGGCCGACGCCGACACGATCGAGTGCCGCGGGATTATCCGGAGGAGGGCCTTCGAACTTGCCGAAAGCGGTGCCTTTACCGACTGGCGAGCAATCAGGCTGACGCTCCACTCGCTCTTTCCCGCTAATCGCGTCGACGATATCCTCGCGAGCCCGTTCTGTCGTCTGGACCTGAATCTGCGATGCGGCAAGCCCATCCGTCAAAGCCTGTCCAATGAATATGGTCACGTGCAAGACAGCGAGCACGAAAGCGCCGGATAGCGATCAAAGGAGGTTTGCACGAGAGCCGTCTGCGACGGCACCGACTCCCAG
>NZ_JBMIQH010000049.1:0-45314 GCF_056155635.1 Paraburkholderia sp. BR10141
CCGCGCCACCGTCGAAGCCGTCATACGACGGGGCCTGCAGAAACAGCGTTTTCATGCGATGAGTGCTCCGGGTACCCGTACTGTGCCGGGTGATGATTGAGGTGACAATTCGGTAAAAAAGCGCGCTACCACAGCGCGGTATCAAAGCGACGCCTCAGCGAGCGTCCGATCCTTCGACGGCAGGCCGCCGCGTGCTCGCGGGCCTGGCCATGGCGGAAGGCGCTGCGGCCTCGGGATTGGCGACGCTCACGCGCACGCCGCGCCAGATCACATGCGAGCCGAACGCGGCGGAAAGCCACTGCAGCGCCAGCAGCACGTCGCGCAGCGGCACGAGCGGCAAATCGCGCCAGAACCCTCGCCAGCTTCCGCTCGCTCGCGCGTGCAGTATCAAACGCGCAATGATACCCGCCATCGTGGCCGTGGCGAGTCCGGCCAGCGCCGCGCGCGTCGTCGCGCACGCGCCGATGCCCGCGCCGGCCGCGAGCAGGCCGTAGAACAGCGCGCCCAGCACGAGCCACGGCGTGGGAAACGTGATGAACAGCGAAGCGAAGCCCGCCGGATTCACCGAGCGGATGGTGCGCAGCCAGCGCGTCTCGCGCAGCCAGAGCGAGCCGAAGGTCGGCTCGATCACGTCGGTGGCGACCACCACTGGCGCCAGCACCGTGGCGAGGCCGTGATCGCGCGCATAGCGGGCGAGCAGGTAGTCGTCGGCGAGGCAGTCCTTGAGCGCAGCGAAACCGCCGATGCGCTCGAGCGTCGTACGGGAAAGCGCGAGCGTCGCGCCAAAACCGAACGCGCGCGAGCCCGTGGAATGCGCCACGCGCACCGAAGGCGCGAACCACTCGTTGATGAAGAGCGCACCCACGCGGGGCCAGAAACCGCCGATGCTGCGGGCGCTGTAGAGACAGGTCACGACGCCCACGTCCGGGTCGGCGAGCGGCGCGGTGACGATCTCCAGATAGTCGGGCTCGACGGCGATATCGCTGTCGGCCACGACGATCGCGTCGTAGCGCGCGCGCGCCGCCAGATTGATGAGGTTGCTCACCTTGAGATTACTGCCGTGCACACGCGGGTCGATCACGAGTTCGATGTCGTGGCCGGGATACGCCGCCTGCAACCGGCGCACCACGGCAATGGCCGGGTCCGCCGGCGACGACACGCCGAACAGCAACTGAAAACGCGGATGCCGCTGCTCGCAGAAGGTCGCGAGATTCTCGTAGAGGCGTGGCTCGGCGCCGCACAAGGGCTTGAGCACGCTCACAGGCTGCGGTTGCGCCCGGCGCGCACGACGCGCGGCTTCGCGCACGAGCGCGGCCGAACCGAGGCGCGGCATCGTCAGCGCGGCAACGAGGCCGTAGAAAGCGGCCACGCCGCACAGCACGACCACGACCCAGACGAGCACGGGCCAGGCCGCCGGGATGGCGAAAACCTGCGCCACCGTCATGACGCGCCGCCTTGCCGGGTCACGTGGGCCAAGCCGCGCTCGCCGCGGGCTGCGCGCAAGGGGAGAAGCTCCTGCGGTGCCCCGACCGGAATTCGCGTTTCACCACGTACCATTTCCCTGCCCTGAAAATCCAGAAATAAGCCGCGCATCTTAGCCGCATTACGTATTTGAAGCGGGAAACCAGACAATGGATGCCGGTTTGCAGGATGCGAGGCAATTGAACAAACAACGAAGGGAGATAAACCATCGTATGAAACATTGGACATGGTCGATCCCCGATTCGACGCCGAAAATTGTATCAGCAAGCTCCGTCAGTTGCTTCCGACGGACGCGGGAAAATGCGTTGCCAAAGTTGTAAAAGCGTAACTATTTCAGCGATTAAACGGCTGCCTTCCAGCGCTTTTCCGACCCGAAAAAATTCGGTAAGCATCTAGAAATGGTTCTTTAATAATTCTGAATTGAAAGCGCGGCTTTTGCATTGAAACAGGAGTAGTTCTCGTTAATATTCAAATTGACTGGGCGTAAAGGCAATCAGCCATTTCTGAACCCACGCCGCCTGCATGGGTTCCCGAAGGCCGCCAGCACGAACGAAAGTGGTTTGGCACAATGGCCGCACCTTGCGACTGCCTTGCGGCCTCGCGTCGGGCACCCGGCGCACAGCACGCGCGTCGCGCCCCTCATACAGGCCCCACGCTAGCCCATGACCCTCTTCTCCGTACTCGACCTCTCGCCCATCCCGGCAGGCTCCCATGCCGGCGCCGCGCTGCACAACACCCTCGATCTCGCCCGGCACGCCGAGCGCCTCGGCTACCACCGCTTCTGGCTGGCCGAACATCACAACATGACGGGTATCGCCAGCGCGGCGACTTCAGTGGTGATCGGCTACGTGGCGGGCGGCACGCAGACCATCCGCGTGGGCTCGGGCGGGATCATGCTGCCAAACCACGCGCCGCTCGTGATTGCCGAGCAGTTCGGCACGCTCGAAGCGCTCTACCCCGGCCGCATCGACCTCGGCCTCGGGCGCGCGCCCGGCACCGACCAGACCACGGCGCGCGCGTTGCGCCGCGACCTGCAGGGCAGCGCCGACAGCTTCCCCGACGACGTGGCCGAACTGCAGCGCTATTTCGCGGCGCCCGTCGAAGGCCAGCGCGTGCGCGCCGTGCCCGGCGCTGGGTTGAACGTGCCGCTCTATATCCTCGGCTCGAGCCTCTATGGCGCCCAGCTCGCGGCGGCCATGGGTCTGCCGTTCGCGTTCGCCTCGCACTTCGCGCCCGACCATCTGCTCACGGCACTGCGTCTGTACCGCTCGCAGTTCCGTCCGTCGGCGGTGCTCGCCAAACCCCATGCGATGGTCGGCGTGAACGTGTTCGGCGCGCCCACCAACGAAGAAGCGCGCTTTCTCTTCACCTCGCTGCAACAGCAGTTCGTGAATCTGCGGCGCGGTACGCCGGGGCAGTTGCCGCCGCCGGTCGAGCAGATCGCGGCAAACGAGTTCGAACTCGCCGGCGTGTCGCACTCGCTCGCCTGCTCCGTGGTGGGCGACCAGGAAACCGTGCGCGCGGGCCTCGCCTCGGTGATCGGGCAGACCGGCGCGGACGAGCTCATCGTCACCGCGCAGATCTACGACCACGCGGCGCGTCTGCGTTCGTTCGAGATGGCGGCGCAGGCGCGCGATGAATTGAAGGAAGCCGCCGCGGGACGGTAACCGCGCCCGCGTGCGAACGCCCCCTTAGTGCGAGGCGTTCAACGCGTCGAGGCCTTTGAGCAGCGCGGCATGAAACGCCCGCGGATCCTGCATCTGCGGCGCGTGCCCGAGATCGGCGAACTCCACCAGCGTCGCGTGGGGAATGGCGCGCTGCGCGGCTTTGGCCAGCACCGGATAGTGCCCGAGCTGCGCACGCACCTCGGGCGGCGCGAGATCCTTGCCGATGGCGGTCGTGTCCTTGTCGCCGATGAGCAGGAGCGTCGGCATCTGCAACTGCCCGAACTCAGAGATCACCGGCTGCGTGTAGATCATGTCGTAAAGCAGCGCGGAGTCCCACGCCACTTGCGTCTTGCCCGGCCCGCGATACATGCCCGCCAGCATCTGCACCCACGGCTCGTAGGCCGGCCGCCACTGGCCCGCGTAATAGGTGGCCTGCTCGTAGCGGCGAATACCGTCAGCGCTCGTCTTGAGCTCGCGCGCGTACCAGTCGTCGACCGAAATCGACGGCACGCCCTTGGCCTTCCAGTCTTCCAGCCCGATCGGGTTCACGAGCACGAGCTGCTCCGTTTCGCCCGGATACATGAGCGCGTAGCGCACCGCCAGCATGCCGCCCGTCGAATGGCCGACGATCGTCGCATCGTGCACGCCGAGCGCCGCGAGCAGCGCATGCGTGTTGCGCGCGAGCTGCTGAAAGCTGAACTGATACGAGGCGGGCTTGCTCGATTTGCAAAAGCCGATCTGGTCCGGCGCGATCACGCGGTAGCCCGTGGCGTGCAACTCGCGGATGGTGGCGTCCCACGTCGCCGAGCAAAAGTTCTTGCCGTGCAGCAGGACCACGGTGCGTCCGTTCGGTTTCGCGGGCTGCACGTCCATGTACGCCATGTGCAGCGTCTGCCCCTGCGAAACGAACGCAAAGTCATGCACGGGATGCGGATACTCGAAGCCCTGCAGCTCGGCACCATACGCGGGGCCGTCGGGCGTCTCGATCGCGGCTTGCGGTGACGACGCCGACGACGGCGCGGCATCGCTCGCCCCAGGGTCGGCAGCGAGGGCGACGTGACAGAGCGCGGCCGCACTCAGCGCGGCAACGAAGGGAGCGAAGGCAGCAAAGCGGGCAAGCGTGTGGTTCAGGATGGCTCTCATCGACGGGAGATCGGGCGAAAGGTCGGACAGAAGAACAGGACGGCGAGATGGCGCCGGTACAGCCAGCGATTCTAGCGGCCCCGCCCCGCTCATGCCGGCTTTCTCGTCCAGCGCGTCTGTAGGGCATGCGGTTTGCTGCTCATCAGCGCCTCGCACGACTGCGGCGCGCATCTCCGGCACCGGGCACCGGCAATTCGCGCTACGCTGCATTCAGTGCTAGAACAGTCAATACAGGACGCACGAGACGTCCGCGACGCGAGAGACGCACGCGTGTTGCACCGCGAGACGCGCCGCATCAGGGACGCGACAAGCACGCGAAAGAAGGACCGCACCGGCCCGGGCACGACGAGGCGGGCCGCGGCGGCCGTACCGGGGGGCACAACAAGGAGACGACCATGGAAACCCCGGCAAGCCTCAACGATCTGCAACGCACCACCCTCGCCATCGTGCTCGCTGGCGGCCGCGGCACGCGCCTGGGGCCGCTCACCAACAAGCGCGTGAAGCCGGCCGTGTACTTCGGCGGCAAGTACCGCATCATCGATTTCGCCCTCTCGAACTGCCTGAATTCGGGCATCCGCCGCATTGCGGTCGTCACGCAGTACAAGGCGCACTCGCTCCTGCGCCATCTGCAACGCGGGTGGGGCTTCCTGCGCGGCGAATTCAACGAGTTCCTCGACCTGTGGCCCGCGCAGCAGCGCGTAGAAGGCGCGCACTGGTATCGGGGCACCGCCGACGCCGTCTACCAGAACATCGACATCATCCGCTCGATCAGACCGAAATACGTGGTGGTGCTGGCCGGCGACCACATCTACAAGATGGACTACACGCGCATGATCGCCGACCATGCCGCAAGCGGCGCCGACTGCACGGTGGGCTGCATCGAAGTGCCGCGCATGGAAGCGCGCGCGTTCGGCGTGATGGCCGTGGATGAGTCGCGCCGCGTGACCGGCTTCGTCGAAAAGCCCGAGGATCCGCCCGCCATGCCAGGCCGCCCCGACATCGCGCTCGCGAGCATGGGTATCTATGTGTTCGACACGAACTATCTCGTCAAACTGCTCGAAGAGAACATCGCGCGCTCGGCCACCGACCACGACTTCGGCAAGGACATCATTCCGCGCGTGGTGAGCGACGGCCATGCGATCGCACATCCGTTCAGCATGTCCTGCGTGTCGTCGGACCCGGCCGCCGAACCCTACTGGCGCGACGTGGGCACGGTCGACGCCTACTGGTCCGCCAACCTCGACCTCGCCTCGACCATCCCCGCGCTCGATCTCTACGACCGCAACTGGCCGATCTGGACCTACCAGGAACAGTTGCCGCCCGCCAAGTTCGTGCGCGACCTCAACGGCCTGCAGGGCTCGGGCACCAACCTGATCGTGTGTGGCGGCAGTGTGATCTCGGGTTCGCAGATCTCGCGCTCGGTGCTCTCGTCGAATGTCGTCGTGCAGTCGTTCTGCAACATTGCCGAGGCAGTCTTGTTGCCACAGGTGACGGTGGGCACGAGTTGCCGGCTGCGCAAGGTCGTCGTGGACCGCGGCTGCACGGTTCCCAACGGCACCGTGATCGGCGAAGACGCTGCGAGCGACGCCGAGCGGTTTTATCGCACCGAGAGCGGCGTCGTGCTGGTCACGAGCGAGGCGCTGGCGAAACTGCCTGGCTAGTCCATGCGCCCCGCGAAGCCGATCCGCGAGACCGGCTTCGCTCACGGGCGCGCCAATCCGCAAACAACCCGCAAGCAACCCGAGCACCGAGAGGACTGACTCCCGATGACCATTCGCGTCCTGCACGTAGCCAGCGAGCTGTATCCGCTCCTGAAGACCGGCGGCCTCGCCGACGTTACCGCCGCCCTGCCCGCCGCGCTGATCGAACAAGGCGCCGACGCCCGCCTGCTTCTGCCGGGCTTCGCGCCCGTGGCGGCGGGCCTCGAGGACCTGCGCCCCGTCGCGCGCCTTACGCGCACGTTCGGCGCGCCCGAGGCGACGCTCGAACTCGGGCGTCTGCCCGGCAGCGAGCTGGCCGTCTACATGATCCGCGCCGATGCGTTCTACGCGCGCCCCGGCAACCCCTACCTCGACGCCGAGCACGTGCCCTACGGCGACAACGCGCAACGTTTCGCGCTGCTCGGCTGGACCGCCGCGCAACTCGCGCTGCACCTCGATGCCGACTGGGCGCCCGCGATCGTGCAGGCGCACGACTGGCATGCGGGACTCGCGCCGGCCTACCTGCGCGCGGCGGCGCGCGAGCGCGGCGCGAGCTTGGCGCCCGGCGGCGCGCGCTCGATCTTCACGATCCACAATCTCGCGTATCAGGGCATCTTCCCCGCCCAGCAGTTCGACACGCTCGGCCTGCCGCGCGACTTCTTCGACATGCATGGCGTGGAGTTCTACGGCCAGCTTTCGTTTCTGAAAGCCGGCCTCTATTTCGCCGACAAGATCACGACCGTGAGCCCGACCTACGCACGCGAGATTCAGACGGTCGCCCAGGGCGGCGGCCTCGAGGCGCTGCTGCGCGGCCGCACGCACGACCTCGTCGGCATTCTCAATGGCGTGGACTACGCCGTCTGGAATCCGTCGAGCGACGCGGCCATCGCCACGCGCTATTCGGCCACACGCCAGAGCGGCAAGATGCGCTGCAAGGCGGCGCTGCAGACGCGCATGAAGCTCGCGCAGAAGCACGACGCCCCGGTGTTCGGCGTGGTGAGCCGGCTCACCGAGCAAAAGGGCCTCGACCTGCTGCTCGCGGCGCTGCCCGAGATCGTCGCCCGCGGCGGGCAGCTCGTCGTGCTCGGCACCGGCGACCCTAGCCTCGAACAGGGCTATACGCGCGCCGCGCACCAGCATCCCGAATCGGTGGCCGTGGAGCTGGGCTTCGACGAGACGCTCGCGCACGAGATCGTCGCGGGCGCCGACGTGATGATGGTCCCCTCGCGCTTCGAGCCGTGCGGGCTCACGCAGCTCTATGCGCTCGCTTATGGCGCGCTGCCGCTCGTGCACCGTGTGGGCGGACTCGCCGATACGGTGGTCGATGCCTCGCTGGAGAATCTCGCCGATGGTCTCGCCACCGGCTTCGTGTTCGAGCGCTTCGAGCCCGACGCGCTCACGGCCGCGATCCGCCGCGCCTTCGCGCTCTATGGGCGCAGCCGCGACTGGCGCGAGACGCGCTCGCGTGCAATGCAGCAGGACTTCGGCTGGGCCGCGTCGGCGCAACGCTACATGGCGCTCTATCGCGAGCTGGCCGGTCAACACGTCGTGGCCTAGCGCCCGCCCGGACGCATTGCAGCCGCTGGCAGCGGGCGCGCGCGCAAAACCGCGCCCACGCATCCATCGACTGGGCGCAGCGAATTCGGTTATCGTTGCTGCACCTGCGCAAAGGCGCGCTGCTCGAAGCGCCGCAAGCGATAACGAAATCTGGACCGGCCATGAAAAACGTTTTGAGCATCCAGTCGCACGTCGTGTTCGGTCACGCGGGCAACAGCGCCGCGGTGTTTCCCATGCGCCGCCTGGGCGTCAATGTCTGGCCGCTCAACACGGTGCAGTTCTCGAATCACACGCAATACGGCCACTGGACCGGCGCCGCCATCGGCTCGGACGATGTCGTGGATCTCGTCGAAGGCATCGGCGCGATCGGCGTGCTGCCGCGCTGCGATGCGGTGCTCTCTGGCTACCTCGGCGCCCCCGAGCAGGCCCAGGCCGTGATCGACGTGGTGCGCGCCGTCAAGGCCGCCAACCCGCAGGCGCGCTACTTTTGCGACCCGGTGATGGGCACGCTCAACGCCGAGAACGGCTGCCGCGTCGAGCCCGGCATTCAGGAGTTCCTCGTGCGCAACATGCCCGAGGTCGCCGACGCGATGATCCCCAATCACATCGAGCTGCAACGACTCGTGGGCCGCGAGATCGAGACCGCGGAAGAAGGTGTGCTCGCGTGCCGCAAACTGCTGCGCCGCGGCCCGAAGCTGGTCCTCGTGAAGCATCTGCTCGACCGCAACAGCCCTGCCGACCGCTTCAACATGCTCGTCGTGACCGAGCATGAAGCATGGCTCGGCCAGCGCCCGCTCTACCCGTTCGCGCGCCAGCCGGTGGGCGTGGGCGACGTGACGAGCGCGGTGTTCGTCGCGCGCCTGATGCTCGGCGACTCGCTGCGCCGCGCGTTCGAACACACGCTCGCGGCCGTGAACGCCGTAGTGAAGGCGACTTACGACGCAGGCCGTTACGAGCTGGAGATCGTCGCGGCGCAAGACCAGATCGCACGCCCGCGCGAATGGTTCGACGCCTGGGCGGTGGAAGCCGCCTAAACTGAAGCGGTGCGCGCGCGGCCTATAATGCCGTCCGCATGACTCGCGGCGGCCAGACACAGTGCACGGCCGCGGCGCCCACCGTCTTTAGAGAATGACCGATGTCCGATTCAATCCGTAGCGAGCAGGAAGAGTATTTCGAGCAGCTTTGCCTTGCCGTCGACGCCGGCGAGACCCACGAGCAGGAAGCCATCGAATACTTCGAGGAACACAGCCACGAAAGCGGTTTCGACGCCGCCGTGTGGCTCGACATCGCGCTTTACCATGCACCCGACGTCGCGCGCGGCATCATCGACTTCGTCGACGAGAGCGAGCGCGAACGCAGCGACATCGCCCAGACCGTTGCCGACACGCTCGACATCTCGTACGGCGACGACGAATGCGCACGCTTCGAAGCGACGATTCGCTTCGCGCTCGCCAATGGCATTCCCGTCGATCTCGACGTGGTGCTCGACGGCTGCAACCGCGCGCTCGACGACCTCGAAGCATGGGCGAGCGCCGACACCATGGCGCCGCTCGTGCGCCTGCGCGACGCGCTCTTCGAACTGCAAAGGGGCGAGTAGCCCGAGCGCGCGGCACGGCGTGAGCGGCTGACCTGGCGGCCTGATATATTTCTCGCCATCCGCCGCCTCGCGAAGGCGCGCGCCCAGCCGGCGCACATGGGGAGCTGGCTGAGACCCCCACGAGACACCCCACCCACGCGCGCAGCCGTCGCACAGCCCGTTCCGGCAAGCCGCAGTCGCAATCAGCAAGACGCAAGACCCGAAGACGAGACGCCCCGTCTACGCGCCACGCCGGCGCGCGGCGCGGCGTACCCGGACAAAACGCACACAAGAACACCGCGCCGCTGTCGCGCAAGGAGTCACCATGAGTCCCGCTGCCGCGCCTGCAACCGCTGGCGCCTGCGCATTCGCCACGCCGTACCGGGCGTGCCGCAGGCTTGCGGCTGGGCTCCTGATCGGCGCGCTGGCCACCGTCGGCACGCTCGGCGCGAGCCGCAGCGCTCTGGCCGCCGGCCCGCTCGACGTGCGCATCGGCTTCGTCTCGCCGCTCTCGGGCGACTCCGCCGACTACGGCCGCGATCTGCAAAACGGCGTGCAGCTCGCCCTCGACGAGGCGAACGCGCAAAACCTCAAGATCGGCGAGCAGGCGGCGCACTTCGAACTCGTGCCCATCGACGATCGCAGCGACCCACGCCTCGGCGTGCAGGCCGCCGCGACGCTGGCGAATCAGGGAGTGAACGCCGTGGTCGGCCACTTCAACTCGGGCTCGGCCATTCCGGCCTCGCGCATCTACGAGAGCGCGGGCATCCCGATGATCAGCCCCGCGGCCACCAATCCCGTCATCACGTCGCAAGGCTTCGCGAACACCTTCATGGTGATTGCAAACGACGCGCAGAACGCCGGCATCGCAGGCGCCTGGGCCGTGGACGTGATGAAGGCCAAACGCGTGGCCATCATCGACGATCGCACCGCCTTCGGTCAGGGCGAAGCCGACATGTTCGAGCGCGCGGTGCGCGAGCATGGCGGCAACGTGGTCGCGCGCGAGTTCGCGCAAAGCATCGCGAGCGACTTCGGCCCGCAGCTCGCGAAAATCAAGGCCGCCGATGCCGATCTGCTCTACTTCGGCGGCCTCGCGCACCAGGGCGCGGCGCTCGCGAAGCAGATGAAGGCGCGCAGCATGAACGCGCAGTTCGTGGGCGGCGGCGGCGTGGCGAACGCCGACTTCACCCAGGCCGCGGGCGCAGCAGCCGAAGGCGCGATGGCCTGGGAGTACGGCCGCCCGCTCGCGCAACTGCCGGAGGGCCCGCGTTTCGAGCAGGCTTTCAAAGCCCGCTTCGGCGCCAACGTGCTCGCCTACGCGCCGTTCGGCTACGACGCGGCGTGGGCCGCGATCCACGCGATGGTCAACGCGAAATCGGCGCAACCCGAGGTCTACCGCAGCGCGCTCAAGACGCTCGCCTTCGACGGCGTGACGGGCCGCATTGCCTTCGAGCCGGACGGCTCGCTCAAGAACGGCGCCTCCACGCTCTGGCAGGTGAAGAAAGGCGTGTGGGTGCCCGTGACGACGCGCGGCGGCTGAGCGCCGCTCACGGTTGCTGCGGCGCGCTCGCCGCCCGCACGACGATCTGCGCGTGCGTGTCGCGCTCGATGCGCAAGAGCGCGTCGCGCATCTGCGCGAATTCGTCGGCCGTGCACATCTGGTGACCAAAACGCGCCGCTAGCCGCCGCTCGATCTGCAGCGTGCGCGAGCGCGCGTCGAACACGTAATGCGACGTGTAGTCGAGAAACGCGTCGCTCGCTTGCGTGTCTTGCGGCACGTCGGTCACGCTCGCGAACGCGGGCAGCACGATCTGCGCGCTCTCCGAAAATTCACCGCCGATGCACGCCCAGGGCTGCGTGCGGCGCGGCTGCGCGAGCCAGCTGTCGATCTGCGTGGCAATGCCACCCGTGAAGCTGCTCGTGGCGGGGATTGCCGTCGTGCCGTCGCGCCAGACCACATGATCGAGTGTGCCTTCCATCGTCACCGAAAACGGTCCGTCGGTTGCCTCGGTCGGGGCCGTGCTGACGTGCGCGGTGCCGGCGAGTCCGGTGAGCCGCAGGCGCTGTGCCGCGAGTTGCTGCGCCTGCGCGTGCGTGGCGCGGCGAAACGAGTTGCGCTCGGGCTCCGCGCCCGCGCCTTCGTCTTCCACGTAGTAGCTGTAGGCGGCGTCGCCGGTCGCCCCCACCTCGAGCGACAGGCGCGCCGTGCGCTCGCGCCGCCCGGTCGCGGGCGTACGCGAAAGCACGCCGTCGTCGACGAGCAGCACGGGCCGGTCCATCGCGCCCGGCGGCAGGTAGCCGAACGCATAGCCGCCCGAAGAGGTGTCCGCATACACGCCGAGGTCGGGCAGCCACGCAATCGCATGGTTGATCGCGTGCGCGCCATAGCCCGGCACGTCGGGCAGCGTATAGACGGGGCCGAGATCGAGCAGCACGGGCTCGGCGCGTATGCCCACCGCCGCGAGCAACGCGCTGAAGAGTGCGACGTGGTCCTTGCAGTCGCCGTAGCGGTTGTGCAGGATGTCGGTCGCGCGATGCGGCACGGCCGCGGTCTCGCCAAGAAAGAGCGCGACATAGCGGATATTGAAGCGCATCCAGTCGTAAATGCGGCGCGCCTTCTCGCGCGGGTCGCTCACGCCCGCCGTGAGCGCCTGCGCAAGCGACGCGATGGCCGGATCGGTCCCGGTGGGATCGGCGGCGGCTTCGCGATAGCGCGCGGCGAACGCGGCGAAGTCGGGCATTGTCGAGACCATCAGCCGGTCGCCCCAGTTCACGTAGGCGACCGCCCCAGCTTCGAGCGGCGGATAGGGGCCGTGCCGGTAGTCGAACGCGTAGCGGGTGCGGCCGTTCGCCGTCTCGGGGGCGAGCGCCGCGTAGCCACGCGCGTCGGCGTGGAGCGGCACGCTGGCGGGCAAATCGAAGATGAGGCGCTGAAACTCGACCGGTTCGCCCGTCGGCTCGACGAAGTACGAGAACGAGCCCGCGTCGAGCGCCTTCGCGCGGCGCTTGGCGAAATGCAGATGCACGCGCGACCCGACCTGGACGCCCGGAAAGATCACCGTGCGCAGCACGCCGTCCTCGAACGTGGGCGCGCCCGCCGAGCGCGGCTCCTGCACGTCGCGAATGCCGCTTGCGCCGACCGCGTGCGCGGTGCCGTCCGGATCGATGGTTTCGGCCGACAGCTGGGTAATCGTTTCGATATCCTTATTGAACCAGACGTAGCGCTGGGCGATCTCGTCCACGCCGGCGGTGGTGTTGGCGCGCAGCACGGTTTCGTCGTCCTCGACGACCGAGCCGTCCTGCTGCACGACGAACAGATGCACGTCGCGCTCGAGCGTGTATGGCGGCACGTCGGTTTGCGCAGCGCGATCGGCGGTCTCGACGCGTGCCGTGCTGTCGGGGCTGCGGTCGCTCGCCTGGGCGCGGGCATGGCCGCTCACAACTGCCAACGTCAACGCTAGGCACGACGCAACGCACCGGGCGGCGCGCCTGAGCCCCTCGCCTCGCGTCATGGGCGTCTCAGGCGCGCGCCGCGTCTTGCGCGGCGTTCGGCCATGAGGTCTGCGTGAGAGTGCGCTCGCGCTGCGCGACACGCCATGCTCGGGGACTCGCGCCGAACTCCGCGCGAAACGCCGCGTTGAAGTTCGACAGATCGTTGAAGCCGCTCGCGAGCGCAACGTCGACGATCTTCGCTTCGTCGTCGGCGGCAAGACGCAGGGCGGCGGCGCGCAATCGCGCGCGCAGCAGGTATTGATGCGGCGTCACGCCGGCCACCGCCGAGAAGGTGCGCAGAAAATAGAACTCGCTCACGCCCGCCGCGCTCGCGAGGCTGGCGAGCGTATGCGCATCGTCGGGCGTTTCGTCGATCAGCCGCAGCGTCGCAACCACACGTGCCGCCGCCGCAGCGCCCGGCGTGGCAGGCGTCGCCGCGTCCTTGCCGCTCGCGACCACGCGCAAGGTCGCGAGCGCGAGTTCCAGTGCAATTTCACTCCAGGCGACCACCCCGGTCGCATGGTCCCGCTCTTGCGCGAGCGCGTCGGCGCAAGCGTGCGCCACGAGCGGCGCGAGCGCGCGCACCGGCGGCACCCGCGCGGCCCGCCAGCGGCGCGCGCCGGGCGCGAGGCCCGCGGCTGCGGCCTGCTCGTCGAGCCAGCCAGGGTCGTAGTGGAACGAGAGGCAGCGGTCGCCCGCCGCATGACGGTGGCCGCATTCGAAGCAGGCGCCGGTTTCCCCGAGCATGAGCGCGCCGGGTGTCATCAGCGCGCGCGCGTTGCCGCTGCGGTAGCCGAATACGCCCGCCGCCACGACGGCGAGGCACGCGCTCGTGTGGCGCTCCTCGTAAGGCCGGTCGCCGGGACCGAGCGTGCAGACGACGTCGTCGACCGACCAGCCGGCGCCCGCCCCGAGCGGGCGCGCCGTGGGCGCACGGCCGCTATCGGCGCGGCCCTCGCGCTCGCGTTGGGCGAGCGCGCGTTGCAATGAAACGGCGAGACCTTGCACGGCAACCTCGCGTGAAGTTGGCACGTTCGTTGACTACGTTCGTAGGCTACGTCTGCCGTTGTAACACATCGCCGCGAGCGTCGCCGGAGCGGCCCCGGCCGCTATCGCCGCCGTTCCTCGATGGCGCGCAGAAGCGACAGCGCGATGCCCTCGGCGGCAAGGCGCACCTCGTCGAGCGCCGGAAACGACGGCGCAATCCGCAGATGACTGTCGTGCGGATCGACGCCATACGGAAACGCCGCGCCCGCGGGCGTGAGGACGAGTCCCGCCGCCGCCGCGAGTTCGACCGTGCGGCGCGCGCAACCCTCGGGCGCATAAAGGCTGATGAAATAGCCGCCGCGCGGCACGTTCCAGCTCACGCCGGGTACGCCGGCAAGGCGCGCGCGGAACACCGCGTCGACCGCATCGAACTTCGGATTGAGCAGTGCCCGATGGCGCGCCATCAACCCGGTGAGCGTCGCGCGGTCGCGCAGGAAGCGCACGTGGCGCAGCTGGTTGAGCTTGTCCGGCCCGATCGTGCGCACGGCTGAGTGCTTCTGCCACCAGGCCACGTTACGCGGCGCAGCGGCGAGCCACGCGAACGCCCCGCCGCCGAAGGTCACCTTCGAGAGCGACGCGAACATCAGCGCGCGGTCTGCGTGGCCCGCCGCCGCGCAGGCTTCGAATACGTCGAGCGTCGCGTGCGCTTCGTCGCTCAGGTGGTGAAAGCGGTAGGCGTCGTCCCAGAAGAGCCGGAAATCGGGCGCGGCGGGCATGGCGGCCAGGCGCCGGATCACCTCGTCGGACCAGATCGCGCCCGTCGGGTTGCTGTAGAGCGGCACGCACCACATGCCCTTGATCGACGCATCGTCGCGCACGAGCGCTTCCACGCGGTCCATGTCGGGGCCGTCCTCGTGCATCGGCACGGCGATCATGCGCACGCCCAGCGCCTCGCAGATCGCGAAGTGGCGGTCGTAGCCCGGCACCGGGCACAGGAATGCGATCTCGCCCTGCGCTCGCCATGGCGCGCCCACCTCTGCGCCCTCGCCCGCCGGCACGCCGTGCAGCAGCGCGAAAGTCAGCGCGTCGTGCATCAGTTCGAGGCTCGAATTACCCGCCGCGATCACCTGGGCGGCCGGCACGCCGAGCAGCCCGGCGCCCAGTTCGCGCGCCTCGGGCAAGCCGCTCGCCAGGCCGTAGTTGCGACAATCGAAGCCATCGCGCGCGAGATAGCCCGCCTGTGCGGCTTCGTCGATGAGCGCCTGCGAGAGGTCGAGCTGTTCGGGCGAAGGCTTGCCGCGCGACATGTCGAGCCGCATCTGCAGTTGCTGGAATCGTTCGTAGGTCAAATCGACGGGCGGCGACATCAACATGGGCTTCTCCGGAAAGCGAGGGACGATGCGAAGAACAACGCGAAGGGTCGGTACGGCCCCAGTATCGGCGCGTCCCCGCGTTCAGACAAACGCGTTATATTGAAGCCTTCGATCAATTTTTCTTATACCAATGAAGACCCTCGACCTCGACGTGCTGGCCATGGTGGTGGCCGTCGCCGATGCCGGCAGCTTCGTGCGCGGCGCCGCGCTCGTGCACCGCTCGCAGGCGGCGCTCAGCATGCAGATCCGCGCGCTCGAGGAATCCATCGGCAAGCCGCTCTTTATCCGTGCACCGCGCAGCGTCACGCCCACGCCCGACGGCCAGACGCTCATCGCCTACGCGCGGCGCATGCTCGCGTTGCGCGACGAAGCGTGGGCCTCGCTCGCGCGCCCGGAGGTGACGGGGCGCGTGTCGATCGGCGTGCCCGACGACTACGCGTCCTCGCTCATGCCGCCGGTCCTGCGCAAGTTCTCGGCGAACTGGCCGAAGGTGGAGATCCAGGTAATCGGGCTGCCGAGCAGCGCGCTCCTGCCGCTCCTGAAGGACAACAAGATCGACCTGGCCTGCATCACGCGTACGCGCGGCCTCGCGGGCGAGTTCATCCGCTTCGAGCCGATGGTATGGGCCGCGCCCCCCGCGGCGGTGAGCGCGGCGAGCGGACGCGAGATCTGGCGCGAGCGGCCGCTGCCGGTCGCCCTCTTCGGCGGCGGCAGCGTCGCGCACACGAACGCGATCCAGGCGCTGGAGCGCGCGAAGATCGCCTATCGCACATCGTATGAAAGCCCGAGCCTGATGGGCCTGTGCAGCATGGTGGCGGCGGGTCTCGCCATCGCGCCGCTCGCGCGCTGCGCGGTGCCCGAGACGTTCGTCACGCTCGGCCGCCAGCATGGCTTGCCGGCACTGCCCGAACTGGAAGTGGTGCTCGCGCGCAGCGCACGCTCGAACCGTCCGCCGTGCGACTTTCTCGCCGACCAGATCCTCGCGGAACTGCGCGTTCAGGAGCGGTGATCTTCCGACCATGCTTCGGGCAACGAATCAGTCGATCAATCGTCGCCCAGCCGCGAAAGCAACGCGTAGAGGCGCGAGACATGCCGCAATAGCATTTCGCGATGCTTCTCGATCTGCTCGAGGCGGCCTTCGAGGTCGGCACGCACGCGCTCGTCGGGGTCGGCGTAGTTGATCACGTCTTCGATACGCGAGCGCAGCACCGCCGGCTCGACCGGCGGCACGCTCAGGTAGCGCTCGAGCTTGCGCACGTCCTGCGCGGCGAGATCGCGGATCTTGCGCGTGCCCGCGAGACGCCGGTGCGCCTCGGGCGTCGCCGTCGCTTCCTCGCGCTTCGCGCCCTGGCCGAAGATCGGCTCCACGCGCAACACGGGCGCCTTGCGCACCGGATGCGCGGTGCCGCGAAAGCGCGCGCGTGGCGTCTCGCTCGCGATCGCTTCGCGCGTCTCGTCGGGCACCTCGGCGCTGTCGTGCTTCACGTCCATCCAGCCTTCTGGCAGACCCGTGACGGCTTCCACCCCGCGCACGAACTCCGCGCTGAAGTCGCGCTGGCCCGACACGATCAGCTTCATGTAGCTCGCGGAAAACGTCATCATGCGCGCGAGCCGGGTGGCCGACCCGACCTCGCGCGTGAGCAGCGCCAGATTGGCACGCCACATCGGCATGAGCGTGGCGTTGGCATCGTCCATTGCGGAGCTCCTCCTTCGTTCGCGTCATCTGCCAATGATAAAGGCTGCGGCGCACCACGCGCGCTTTCGCGGGCCGTCTGCCCCGTACGCGCGCTGTCGTTAGCAATAGGGTCAGCTAACGGTAAAGGGAGCAAGGCACATGCCGACGACTGTCGGCCGTGCACGGGGAAATGACTGAGGAAATGACGGCGAGCGGCGCGGCCGGACCTTGGCAGGGCTTAGAAATGGCCCGTGAAGCGGTAACGGCTGCCCGGATGCCAGAGATTGGCGACCGAGGCGACGAGCCCACGCGAGCGGGTGCGCCGGTGCAATACGAGGCACGGCTCGGCCTCCCCCATGGCGAGGTGCGCGCGCGTCTGCGCCTCGGGGGCGAGCGCCTCGATGCGATACTCCACGCCCTGCAGCGGCGCGACATGCACGAGGTACTGGTTCGGCGTAATGTGCGTGAAGTCCTGCGCCGCGTAATCGGGCGCGACGGCGGGATTGACCCAGCGCTCTTCTAGCTGCACGGGCTCGTCGTTTTCGAAGTGAAGCACCCGCGAGTTGAACACCTGATCGTTCGCGGCGAGCCCCATTTCGACGGCGAGCGCCTCGTCGGCGCGATGCACGCCGATCTCGAGCACCTCGGCGCGGTAGCGGTGCCCGCGCGCGAGGATTTCGTCGGAGATGCTGCGAATGGCGACGAGCGTCGATTCGTACTTCGGCCGCGCGACGAAGGTGCCCGCGCCCTGCACGCGCGTGAGCACCTGTTCCGCGGTGAGTTCGCGCAACGCCCGGTTCACGGTCATGCGCGCGACCTTGAACTCGCGCGCCAGTTCGTTCTCCGAAGGCACCTGGTCGCCCTCGCTCCACTCACCGGCGTGAATGCGCGCGAGGACGAAGTCCTTGATGCCCTGGTATGCGGGAGCGTTCATCGCGTTGGCCCGTGCTTTGGCTTGGCGTCTGCTTGTGCGTGATCGCGCGTGCTTGCGCTTTACTGCGCCTCGGATTCGAATGCCAACGGGCTGTGCGAAGCGATGGCACCGTTCTGCACGAGACGCGCAATCGCTTCGATATCCGGCGCGAAATAGCGGTCGAGGTCGTAATGCGGCACCTCGGCGCGCACCGACTGCATCACGTGCGCGAGCGCCGGGCTCGTGTGGTGCGGCGCGCGCAGGTCCACGCCCTGGGCCGCGGCGAGCAGTTCGATCGCGAGGATGTTGGCCGTGTTGTCGGCGATGTCGGCGAGCTTGCGCGCGGCGAACGTCGCCATCGACACGTGGTCTTCCTGGTTTGCCGAGGTCGGCAGCGAATCGACCGAAGCCGGATGCGCGAGCGTCTTGTTTTCCGACGCCAGTGCGGCCGCCGTGACGTGCGCGATCATGAAGCCCGAGTTCACCCCGCCGTCCTTCACGAGGAAAGGCGGCAGGCCCGAAAGCGTGGCGTCGATGAGCAGCGCGATGCGGCGCTCGGCCAGCGCGCCGATTTCGGCCGCGGCCAGCGCGAGATTGTCGGCGGCGAAGGCCACCGGCTCCGCGTGGAAGTTGCCGCCCGAAAGCACTTCGTTCGTTTCCGGGAAGATCAGCGGATTGTCCGACACCGCGTTCGCTTCGATGAGCAGCACCTGCGCTGCGTGACGCATCTGGTCGAGACACGCGCCCATCACCTGCGGCTGGCAGCGCAGCGAGTACGGGTCCTGGACCTTGCCGCAGTCGCGGTGCGAGAGGTTGATCGCCGAGCCTTCGAGCAGCGTGCGATAGGCCGCGGCCGCCTCGATCTGGCCGCGATGGCCGCGCAGTTCGTGAATGCGCGCGTCGAACGGCTTCACCGAACCTGCCGCCGCGTCCACGCAGAGCGCGCCCGAGACGAGCGCCGTGCGGTACAGGTCCTCGATCGCGAACATGTTGTAGATCGCGAGCGCGGCCGAAGCCTGCGTGCCGTTGAGCAGCGCGAGACCTTCCTTGGCCTGCAGCGCGAGCGGCTTGAGGCCCGCAGCCGCGAGACCGGCTTCGGCGCTGGCGCGCTCGCCGCGGATGAACACTTCGCCGATGCCGAGCAGCACCGCCGACATATGCGCGAGCGGCGCGAGGTCGCCCGAGGCGCCCACCGAGCCCTTCACGGGAATGAGCGGCAGCACGTCGGCGTTGAACAGCGTGATGAGCGCGTCCATCACTTCGCGGCGGATGCCCGAATAGCCCCGGCCCAGGCTCGACAGCTTCAGCGCCATGAGCAGACGCACGACCGGGCGCGACATCGGCTCGCCCACGCCCACGGCGTGCGAGAGCACCAGATTGCGTTGCAGCAGTTCGAGCTGGTCGCTCGGGATATGCGTGCTCGCCAGACGCCCGAAGCCCGTATTGATGCCATAGGCGGGCTCGCCCTTCGCCGTGATCTCGGCAACGGCGCGTGCGCCTGCGTCGATGGCCGCGAAGCTGGCCGGATCGAGCTCGAGCCGCACGGCCTCGCGCGCGATCTGGCGCAGTTGAGGCAGGGTCAGATGTCCGGGCGTGAGGCGAAGGGTCGGAAGCATGGTCGAATCCTGTCTATACAAGTCGCAAAAGTGGCCGAAGTCTAGCCTGGCGCGCCTGTCTATACAACTCCCCTTTGCGGCCCGTGTAGCCTGGGACTATCCATGAGAGCGCCGCCGGCGCGCGTCACGCGTCGAGTTGCAGCCTGCCCCCGATAAACGCGAGAAAGCATTGCACGCGTGCGGCGAGCGCCGCGCTGCGGTAGTAGACCGCGTGGATCGGCTGGCGCGATTCGACCAGCGCGTCGTCGAGCACGGTGACGAGGCGGCCCGCCTCGCGGTCGGCCGTCGTGAGGAAGTCGGAGAGGCACGCAATGCCGCTGCCGGCGAGCGCGAGCTGGCGGATCGTCTCGCCGCTCGAGGCCAAAAGCGCGGGCGCGATCGTGTAGCCGGGCTCGGTCGCCTGGGTCTTTGCGGCCGTGTGCGTTTCGTCGCCGGCCGCCAGCCGCAGCGGCCAGCCGTTCAGATGCGCGGGCGCCGTAAAGCCGATCAGCCGATGCTCGCGCAACGCGGCCACGCTGCCCGGCGTGCCGTGTGCCGCGAGATAGCCGGGACTCGCGACAATGCGCAAACGGCTCGTGCCGAGCGAGCGCGCGTGCAGCGTGGAGTCCTGCAGCGTGCCGATGCGAATGGCGATATCCACGCGCTGCTCCAGCAAATCGACGATGCGCTCGTTGTTCGTGAGTTCGAGTTCGATCTCGGGATACGCGTCGGCGAATGCCGCGACGTGCGGCACGATGCAGTGAAGCATGAACGGCGTGGCCGCATCCACGCGCAACCGCCCGGAGGGACGCTCGCGGTGGCGCGTGACGGCCTCCTCGGCGTCCGCCAGCGCCGCGAGAATCGTGCGAGCGCGATCGAGGAACAGCTCGCCCTCTTCGGTGAGTTGCAGGCGCCGCGTGGTGCGCAGGATCAGCGCGACACCGAGCTGCTTTTCGAGCCGCGTCAGCGCGCGGCTCACGCCCGAGACGGTCTGCTCGAGCTTTTCGGCCGCGGCGGTAATCGACCCCGCATCGATCACGGTGACGAATACGAGCAGTTCGTCGGTCGACGTCTTCATCGTGGACATTCTTGATCCGCAGTCAATATTCATTTGAGACTAACACGGTTTTTGCAAAACCCGGATGCCCCGATACTGGCTTCCATCGCAATCAAGACAGGATCAGGAGCCACTCATGAAAGTCTTCGTGACAGGCGCAGGCGGATTTATCGGCGGCTCGATCGCGGCGCATCTCGTGCGCGCGGGCCACACGGTGCGGGGCCTCGTGCGCCGGCCCGAGCAGTTCGCCGACCTCGAAAAGCTCGGCATCACGCCCGTACAGGGCGATCTCGACGACCGCGCGACGCTAATGGGGCAAGCACGCGACGCCGACGCCGTGATCAACGCGGCGAGCAGCGACCACCGCGGTGCGGTCGAGGCGCTCATCGACGCGCTCGAAGGCTCCGGCAAGACACTCCTGCATACGAGCGGATCGAGCATCGTGGGCGACGCGTCGGGCGGCGAGGCGACCGCGCACATCTATCGCGAAGACGCCCTGCCCGAGCCGACCGCCGACAAGGCGCCGCGCGTGGCCATCGACAATCTCGTGCTCGCGGCCGCCGCGCGCGGCGTGAAGAGTGCCGTGCTCTGCAATACGCTGATCTATGGCGTGGGCGCGGTGCCGGGCGCCGCGAGCGTGCAGTTGCCGCGGCTCGTCCGCCAGGCGCAGAAGAGCGGCGTGATGCGTCACGTGGGGCGCGGACTGAACATCTGGTCGAACGTGCATGTCGACGACGTCGCCGAACTCTATCGCCTCGCGCTCGAAAACACGCCCGCGGGCACGTTCTACTTCGTGGAAAGCGGCGAAGCGAACTTCCGCGACATGACCACGGCGCTCGCCGACGTGATGGGTCTGGGCGCGCCGCAGGACTGGCCGCTCGAAGCCGCGATCGAAGAATGGGGCTACGAAATGGCGTCCTACGGCCTCGGCTCGAACAGCCGCGTGCGCGGCGAGCGCGCCCGCACGCTGCTCGGCTGGCAACCGCGGCGCACCTCGGTCACGGACTGGATCCGCAACGAGATGCTAAAAGCGCCGATCGCGCAAAAATAAGTGTTGTAGCGCACCTAATTGTTGCGTATCCGTAAGGTCGCTCCGCTAGAATCCGAGCGTCTTGCACTCGCCGCCGGCGCGCTGCCCGCCGGTACCGGATACGCCGATGCTCCTCGCGCTGAACTTCTACTGGCTAACCAACCTGCTGGCCATCCTGTTCATCGTCGCGTGCCTCTACGACACGCGCTACGACGAATATGGCACGCTGACGCTCGCCGCCGGCGCGATGGGACTCGTCGTGATGGCGATCGAAGTACTGCTGCGCCCCGCGTTCGACATGTCGCTCTAACGCGCTCTTTTCCCGATTCATTCGCGACCGGCGCCGCTTTCTTTCGTTGCGCTAACGACTGTCCGCCCAGCGCATCTACTGCTTCTCGTGCGCACAGCACGACGCCGGCGCGGGCGCGTCGTCATAGCGATCGTGGTGGCGCATCCACTCGCGCATGTCCTTCTCTTCGTTGCGTCCCTTTGCGGTCAACTCCAGCATCGCATAGGTGCCGATCAACATCTCTCCACCGCGCGCGTAGGTCGAATACGTGTGATACACGTTGCCCGCTTCGTCGCGATAAAACGCGCTGACGCCGGGCAGTTCGTCGCTCATGTAGTCCTGCTCGATGTAGTTGTAGATCGCCTTGCCGCGCGCCTTGTCGGCTTCGCTGAACGATACGTGATAGTCGAAGTTGAAGTCGCTCGCATGCGACGAAACCCACGGAAATCGCCAGCCCATGCGTTGTTTGAACGCTTCGATCTGCGCGAGCGGCGCGCGCGAAACGGCCACGTAAGTCACGTCGTGATGCTCCAGATGCGGCAGCATGCCGTCCACGTGATCGGACAGGAACGAGCAGCCCGGGCACCCCTCTTCCCACTCCGGCCCGAGCATGAAGTGGTAAATGATCAGCTGGCTGCGCGGCCCGAATAGCTGCGCAAGCGTGCGCGGGCCTTGCGGTGTCTCGAATGTATAGGTCTTCTCGACCTTCACCCACGGCAGTGCCTGGCGCTTGGCCACCAGCGCGTCGCGTGCGTGCGTGAAGGCGCGCTCTTCGGCGAGAAGCGCCTTACGGGCCTCCAGCCATTCGGTCTGCGAAACGATCTTGTGCGATTCCATCTTTCGATTCCTCCGTGCGCTTGAATGAGCGCCGTTCAGTCGAACAGCGCCACCAGTTGATCGATCGAACTCGTCCAGCCCTCGTTGTGCGAGTCGCGCGCCGCCTCGTCGAAGAAGCGTTCGTGCTCGAGCGTGAGGTCGGTGGCGGACCCGTCGGCGCGCAGCGTCACCGTGACGAGCGACTCGCGCTCCGGTGTGCTGCGCCACGCCCACGTGAAGACGAGCTTTTCGTCGGGCACGACTTCGAGATACGTGCCGCTCACATCGTGGTCTTCGCCGTTCGCACCGCGCATGATCACGCGAAAGCGCCCGCCCTCGCGCACGTCGGCTTCGGCGTGAATGCAGGTGGTATCGAACGGGTGCATCCAGCGCATCAGTTGCGACGGCTGCGTCCACGCCGCGTAGACCTTCGCGGCCGTGGCGTTGAGACGTCGCCGGATGGTGAGGCTGGGAGCTTGCGGGGCGTTGCCAGGTCCGGCTGCGGGTTGGGTAGACATGCATCTTCCTCCACGAAAGCGGCGAGTCGATCGAGCGTTTCACTCCAGAAGCGTTGATAGTGCACGAGCCACTGCATCGCGTCCTCCATCGGCCCGGCGGCGAGCCGGCACGCCACGGTGCGGCCGGTCTTCGCGCGCGTGACGAGGCCCGCCTGAGCGAGAACGTCCAGATGCTTCATGACCGCGGGCAGCGACATCGCAAATGGCTGTGCGAGCGCGCTCACCGAGAGCTCGTCGTGCTGCGCGAGGCGCGCGAGCAGCGCGCGCCGCGTGGGATCGGCGAGCGCCGCGAAGGTGCGGTCGAGGGTGGCGTCTTCATACTTAACCATGTGGTTTAGCATAGACGACGAGCGAGCGATGGTCAAGAGATGCGTAAGTCGTCCGCGAGCGGCGGTGCGCACGGCCGCATCGGCGCCACTAGAATGGCGATTTCTGCGCGCCGCGCCCCGCTCTCTCCGCCCCATCACACCATGCCGTCCAAAATCCGCAACTCACTGCTCTGGATCTTCGACGCCTTCGAGCGCGAGGCCGGCTATATCCGCAAGCCGATGTTCGGCTGCGACGCCGCCTATCTCGACGGCCTGCTGTGCCTCGTGGCCGCCGACCGCGACCCGCCCTTCAACGGCGTGCTGGTCTGCACGTCGCGGGAAAACCATGCGTCGCTCATCGAAGCGATGCCGGCGTTGCGAGTGCACCCCGTGCTCGGCAAATGGCTCTATGTGCCGCAAGCCGATGCCGCGTTCGAAGACACGGCCGCGCAGTTGAGCGCGCTCGTGCTCGCGCGCGACCCGCGCATTGGCGTGGAGCCCAAGCCACGCAAGCCGCGCAAAGCGGCCAAGGCTCGCAACAGCGTGCTGCCCGGGTAGCGCGCCGGAACATAGCGCGCAAAAGCCACACGGCCCGCGCCGCCGTGAAGCGACGCGGGCCGTGCAGCCGCCCGGGCGGGCCGCCATGGCCGCCGGGCGAATGACCGGGTCATCCGATGATCAGATGGCCCAGCCGCCCAGGTAGAACGCGGCCAGCACGCCGGCGATCACCACCGTGCCCACGTTCAGCTTGCGGATCTCGCCGCTCACCACGCGGCCGATCACGAGCGTGCAGAAGCCCAGCATGATGCCCGTGACGATGTTCGCCGTAAGCACGATGAACACGGCGCATACGAGGCCCGACATCGCGTCGACCATATCGGCCATGTCGAGGCGGCTCACGCTCGAGAGCATCATGAGGCCGACGTACATCAGCGCGGGCGCCGTCGCATACGAGGGCACGAGGCCCGCGAGCGGCGCGAAGAACATCACCGCGAGGAACAGCACGCCCACCGTGGCGGCGGCGAGGCCCGTCTTCGCGCCCGCGGCCACGCCCACCGTCGATTCGATATAGGCCGCCGCCGGCGCGCCGCCCAGGAAGCCCGAGAAGATCGAGCTGACCGAGTCGGCCGTGAGCGCGCGCCCGCCGTTGACGATGCGCCCGTTCGCGTCGAGCTGGCCCGCCTGCCCTGCCACGGCGCGGATCGTGCCGGTCGCGTCGAACACGGCCGTCATCACGAGCGCCAGCACGCTCGGCAGCACGGCGAGCGAGAGCGCGCCCTTGATGTCCATCGCGCCGATCAGCGAGGCATGGCCCGGCGCCGACAGCGAAGGCCACGCGAACACGCCATGAAAGCTCACGGCCGGATCGATGGCGAGACCGAGCGCGGAGATCGCGACGATCACGATCAGGATCGAGCCCGGCACGCGGCGGCGCACGAGGCCGAAGATCGCGGCGAGGCCGACCACGGAAAGGATCACGGGCAGCGAGGTGATATGGCCGAGCGAGACCGGCAGGCCCGCGCCCGGATTCTTGACCACGAGGCCCACGTCATTGGCGGCGATCAGCAGCAGGAAGAGGCCAATGCCGATGCCCGTCCCATGCGCGATGCCGTGCGGCAGGTTGCGCAGGATCCACGAGCGCACGCCCGTCACCGAAATGCCCGTGAACACGAGGCCCATGAGGAACACCGCGCCGAGCGCGACTTCGGGCTTCAGGCCCTTGCCGAGCACGAGGCCGAAGGCGGTGAACGCCGTCAGCGAAATGGCGCAGCCGATGGCGATCGGCAGGCGCGCCCACAGGCCCATGAGCAGCGAGCCGAACGCCGTGGTCAGGCACACGGCCACGAACACGGCGCTGGTGTCGAAGCCCGCCTTGCCGAGCATGCCCGGCACGACGAACACGGAATAGACCATCGCGAGGAAGGTGGTGACGCCCGCAATCGTCTCCTGACGCAGCGAGCTGCCGCGCTCGGCAATGTCGAAATAACGGCCGATGAAACCCGAGGCCGGGCCCAATGAATCCGGGGACTCGACTTCGGCGGCGGTCGCACCGGCGAGCGGCTGCGCGTGGGGTTCGATCATGGTGAGTGCCTCCTTTATCAGCATGCTGAAACGGTTCACGGCTCACCAGCCCGATCCGTCATCAGGTTCGTCTCGAATTGAATTAGTCGTGTCGACGCGTTGCCGGCGCCTTCTTCCACTTCCAGGCGCTCATCGTTTTGACATCTCTTATGGATGGAGCGAAGGTTAGGCGAACACGATTTGCGCTCCCATCGCACGAATCGCATTGCGTTCATGCCGCGATGCTTATATGCCCGTGTACAGGCACGGCGCGGAGGCCGGCCCCGCGTTTACACCTGGGCGTGAAGCGGGCCGTTGCCGCGCGCACCGGGGCCGGTTTCGTATGACGAAGCGCGATCGTCCCGGCGCGGCGCTTGCGGCGAGTCGACCAGCCGGCCGCCCACGCTGGTCGCCCACGCTGGTCGCCTTGACGCCGTCATTAAGCGGATTGGGCGGGTGCGCGGGTTACACTCACGCATCCCGACCCGGTTTCCCCTGCCGCGCGCGCGTCGCGACGGCTGCTCCAAGGAGTTTCAGTAGATGAGACGCGGCTTCCTGCGTTGCGCACGTCCCGTTTTTCACTTCCCGTACGCCCTTACGCTGCTGATGCTGCTCACGCTCTCGGGCTGCAGCCTGTTCCGGCCGGCCCCGCCGCCCGAGCCGGAAGCGCCCGTAGCCACGGAGCCCGAGCCGGCCGCGAGCGAGCCCGAGGCCGCATCCGCGCCCGAGATGGCGAGCGAGCCGGAAGCGGGGAGCACGGCGAAGCCGGCGCCGAAGAAGCCGCGCCCCGCGCCGGTGCACCGCCGCCGTCCCGCGCCGGCGCCGCCCGCGCCCGCCAGCGCCCCGCCGGCGCCGCCCCCAGCGCCCATCGTGCAGGTGCGCACGCTCGAGCGCGGCACCTTCCGCACGCTGCTCGACAGCGAAGTGCAAAAGACCGACGGCAAGGTCGTGGGCCGCGCCGTCGACATGGTCACGGGCCCCGGCGGCAAGCCCGTCGACGTCGTGGTGAACCTGCAGGGCTTCATGGGCATTGGCGACCGCAAGGCCAACTTCCCGTGGAGTGGTGTGCGCGTGAATACCCAGGCGAAAACGCCCGCCATCACGCTCGCCCTGCCGGCCAGCCAGCTGCAGGTTCCCGACCGGCCCAAGGCCGGTGCGCCGCAGCCCGGCAACCCCGAGGCGAGCGCGACGCGCTTGCCCATGCTCGACGCGGACGTGGAACGCGCCAACGGCGGCAAGGTCGGCCGCGTCGTCGACGTGCTGCTCGACGGCAGCGCCGCCCCGCAGGCCGTCGTGCTCGACGTGAGCGGCACGCTCGAGAAACGTCATACGATCGCGGCCGACTGGTCGGCGCTGCACTTCGTCACGAAGAACAACACGCTCGAAGCGCAGCTCGAAATGAGCGACCAGCAGGTGGATGCCTCGCCGCCCTACGCACCCGACCAGCCGGTGCACGCGGTGACGCCCGCCGCCCCGCCGCCGCCGCCGGCCCCGGCCCCGGCCGCTTCGGCCGCTTCCGCCACTTCGGCTGCTTCGGCTGCGCAAGCCGCGCCCGCTGCATCGCCCGTCGCCTCGGCGGCCAATGCCCACGGTGCCAAATGACGGACGGCACCATGCAACAACCCAATCCAGGCCAGCGCAGCGTGCGCGCGCTCGACTGGCTGAACTTCTTCGTGGCGAACGTACAGACGGGCTTCGGGCCGTTCATTGCGTCGTATCTGGCATCGCACAAGTGGACCCAGGGCGAGATCGGCCTGGCGCTTTCTGTGGGCACGATCAGCGCGATGGTGAGCCAGGTGCCGGGCGGCGCCGCTGTGGACGCCCTGCGCAACAAGAAGGCCGCCGCCGCGTGGGCGATCATCGCGATCATCATCTCTGCCGTCCTGCTCGCCGCGAGCCCGACCGTCGTGGCGGTGATGGCCGCCGAGGTCTTCCACGGCTTCGCCAGCTGCATGCTCGTGCCGGCCATGGCGGCGCTCGCCCTCGCGCTGGTGGGCCGCCAGAACCTGGGCGACCGGCTTGGCCGCAACGCGCGCTGGGCCTCGATCGGCAGCGCGGTGGCCGCCGGCCTGATGGGCCTGTGCGGCGAGTACTGGTCGCCGCGCTCCGTGTTCTGGCTGACGGCTGCGCTCGCGTTGCCCGCGCTCGTCGCGCTCGCGATGATCGAGTACGACCAGAACGCCGCCTACGCCAAACCCGCGGCCAGGCCCGGCAAGGCCGCCGCGGCAGTTGCCGGCGAACCGCGCGAAACGATCCTCGACCTGCTGCGCGACCGGCGCATGCTGACCTTCGCGGCCTGTGTGGTGCTGTTCCACCTCTCGAACGCCGCGATGCTCAACCTCGCCGCCGGCGAAGTGACGGCCGGCATGGGCGACAACGTTCAGCTCGTGATCGCGGCGTGCATCATCGTGCCGCAAGCCATCGTCGCGTTGATGTCACCCTGGGTCGGCCGCACCGCGCAGGCCTGGGGGCGCCGCCCCGTGCTGATTCTGGGCTTTTGCGCGCTGCCGCTGCGGGCGCTGCTGTTCGCCGCCGTGGGCAACCCCTACTTCCTCGTCCCGGTGCAGATGCTCGACGGCCTGTCGGCCGCCGTGTTCGGCGTGATGCTGCCGCTCATCGCCGCCGACGTGGCGGGGGGCAAGGGCCGCTACAACCTGTGTATCGGGCTCTTCGGACTGTCGGCGGGGATCGGGGCGACGCTTTCGACGGCCCTTGCCGGCTTTATCGCCGATCACCTGGGCAATACGGTGAGCTTCCTCGCGCTCGCGAGCGCAGGCGCCGCCGCCGTGCTGCTGGTTTGGCTTGCGATGCCCGAGACGCGCGACGCGCTCGAAGAGGAAAACGCCCGCGACGCCACCGTGTGAGCGGTGCGCCGCCGGGGCGGGCGCCGGTTGCGCCTGCGCCGACGGATGGCGGCGACCCGCCTTTCACCCTGCAAACGAACAACGGCGCCCTTGGGGCGCCGTTTTGTTCTTGTGCAGTTCATGACATGAGCATGACGAGGTGTAACCAGCCACGTGGCATGTGAGCGGCGGGTGGCATACCCGCGCGGGCGACCGGTGCGCCCTGGGACGCCGCTCAGGCGGCCAGCGCCTCGTCCAGACGCGCCGCGACCACGGCGTTGGGCAGGTTGTCGAGCTTGCTCGCGAGGATCATCGCGTCGGCATTGGCCGGGCGGTGACGGCGATTGGGGCTCGGCCGGAACACCGCGTCGCCGCGGCGGATCTTCTCGCCGGTCAGCGCACAAACGGCGCTGCGGCGCGCCGTGCAGACCCGCCACAACTGGTCGGAGTAACGGCCATAGGTGGCGTCGCTCCAGCAAACGGTGATGCTGTCCGGATCATGCCGCCGGATCAAGGTGATGCCCTGCGCATCCCACGAACGGACGGTGGCACGCCGCCGGTTCGCCGCCTCCGATGCGCCGCGTGTGATGGGTACCGGTTTGCAGCTTCTGCCGCCTTCGAATTCGCCGTCCAGGCTTAACGGCTCGGAAGCCGCGGACAGAAGGTCAATGGTTTGTTGCCAAACGCTGCCGGTATCTAATTTCGTCATAATGCACCTCGTGCACGTGGAAACGATTCAAATATGCCGGTCGAATAAGCACTCTGCCACGTCCGGATTATAGCGTGTCCAACTCGCAATCCACAGGAAAAACGCAATTTTCACACGATAATGCGAAACGCAAAAGACGAGACGGCAGAGCTTTCAGTTCCGGCTGTACGCCTCCAATGTTGGTTTCTTTACATCCGTGAACTTTTTTGCCGATTTGATGATACTTAACAATCTCACTGCGGAAAAAATAACCGGTTTCAGGCCTGGATGTCACGCGTCGCGCGACTTTCCACATAACTGAATTGTTACAGCGCCCGCTGCGCCACGCGCGCGCATAAAGCCCAAAATGCCCGCCCATGGCCGGTCTCGCGGTCTTTACCGGCATCGCGACGGCTCCACTCTTACACACGGGACGTGACCGATCAATGAAACGCAATGCATCTATTCGACATCGGTGCATCAGACATATCACATACTAAACGTCAGTCTATTGGTCGCGAAATTCTCGCACGAAGCTTGCATTCTCCACACCCATAGAATATCGAAGCATTCCACTATTCGAAAAGCAATTAATGGATTTTGGATATTGCTTTAGATGCATTGCCGCGACCCAATGCTGACATTGTGCAACTCGCAGGAGAGAAATAGCAACAAAACGGTGATGTTACGAGCCCTGTCGTGCGCACCGAAAGTCAGCACACTAATCCACCATTGAATCCGTGGATAAAGACAAACGAATGAAGCTATCGCGCGGCGCGCGTCTTATGTCCCGCGGCCCTGATCGAGAAATTCGCCGGCGCGCACCTTGAGCATGGCGCCGAAGTCGTCGAGCCAGCCAATGGAAAGCCGCCAGCTTTGCCAGTACAGTTCGACGTCGAGCGCGCGGCCGGGCGTGAGCTCGACGAGTTCGCCAAGCGCGAGATGCGGCGCGATCATGCGCTCCGGACACATGCCCCAGCCCAGACCGTTCAGGCAGCAGCGCAGAAACCCGGCCACATGAGGAATCCAGTGCAGCGGCGCGTCGATCTGCGCGCGCGTGATGCGGCGAATAAAGCGCTTTTGCAGTTGATCCTTGGGATTGAACTCGACGCACGGCGCGTGGCGCAGCGTGTCGCGCGTCACCCCTTGCGCGAAATGCCGCTCGAAGAACGCCGGCGAGCACACCGCGAGGTAGCGCATGCGCCCGAGGCGCGTCGAGCGGCAGCCCTGCACGGGTTCGGCCTGCGTCGTGACGGCGCCCTGCACGCTCCCGTCGCGCATGCGTTGCGCGGTGTGATCCTGGTCGTCGATCACGAGGTCGAGCAGAACGCCGCGCTCGACGCAGAAGCCCGCCACGGCGTCGATGAACCAGGTACCCACGCTGTCGTCGTTCACGGCCACCCGTAGCGTCGGCCGCGCCGCCCCCAGCGCGCTCGTGAAGGTCGGCATCGCCCCGCCCAGCTCCGCCTCGAGCAATTGCACGCGCTCCGTGTGACGGCACAGCAACGCGCCGGAAGCCGTCGCGACACAAGGCTGGCCGCGCTTCACTAGCACAGTGCCCACGCGCTCCTCCAGCAGCTTCACGCGCTGCGAAACCGCCGAGGGCGTAACGTTGAGTGCGCCCGCGGCGCGATCGAACGAACCATGCCGCACGACGGCGGCGAGCGCATCGAGCAAGGCATAGTCGAGCATTAGCGTTCCTTAATCCGGTTAATGAAAATGAGCTTTGCTTATGCGGCTCATGGCGGCAGACTAGCGCCATTCCCTGTCGATGTCCAATGACCGCAGGCGCTGCGCACCGCGCCGCCCGCGGCGCCTACTTTCTTCGCAACCGTCATGAACTGGCTCGCTTTCACTCACGGCGCGGCGCTCTGCGCCTCGCTCATCGTCACGATCGGCGCACAGAATGCGTTCGTGCTGCGTCAGGGCATCCTGCGCTCGCACGTCGGCAAGATCGTCCTGCTCTGCACACTGTCCGATTTCGTGCTGATCGGCGCGGGGGTAGGCGGCGCTTCGGCGCTCGTCGAGCGCTATCCGACCTTCGTGCACATCGTGCTGTACGTGGGGCTCGCCTGGCTCGTGTGGTTCGGCATCGGCGCGCTGCGCCGTGCGGTGCGCCCGTCGCACGCGGTGCTGGACAGCCATGCCGCGGCGGATGCGCCCGAACAGCGCGCCTGGCCGATCATCCTCATGACGCTCGCGTTCACCTGGCTCAATCCGCACGTGTATCTCGACACCTTCCTGCTGATCGGCACGGCTGGCGCGAGAGAACCGCAGGGCAGCCGCCTCGCCTTCGCGATCGGCGCGATGTCCGTGAGCGCGGTGTGGTTCGTCGCGCTCGGCTACGGCGCACGCGTGCTTGCGCCGCTGTTCCGGCGTGCGGGTGCATGGCGCGTGCTCGACGGCGCTATCGGCGGGATGGTGCTGTTGATCGCCTTTGCGCAATTGCGTTGAAGTCCACGAAAGCGCGATGCGCGGCGAGCGCACTTGCCGCGTGTGCCGCGTTTTCCATGACGACCCGCTACCCCACGCGGCAAGCGTGCCGCACCGCCATGCTCAGGCCCGCTCGTTCGCGCCGCGATTGTTCAACGATTCGATATGGGGCGGCCCGTTATTGCGCCGAACGAGACAGACTCGATCGGAAGCGGCAGTCGGCCTTCTTGCGCGACGTCTGAACGATAGCTAACGATTCGACGGCACGTCGCGCTCATCGCGCATCGCGCCGGTTCGAAGTAAGCTCTTGCGACGACTGCAATCTCTTCTGCACTGCGTGCCTTTGCCGCCAGCAAAAGAACAGCGAGATGGACGACCTGATCCTCGACGCCTTCGATGCGTCGCAACTGATTCCCGGCTTCCACGCGCCAGCGTTGCCCGTCGAGCGTCCGGACCGCGAAACGCTCGACGCCGCCGAGCGCAACACGCGCCACTGGACGAGCCATGTCACCGGTGCGCTCACGCCGGGCTCCGACGTGCATCGCGACGAAATGTGCCGCATGTTCCGCGAGACCTTCAATCCTTACCGGCCCTCGGTACTCGATTGGCCGCAGCTCGAAGCCGCGGCGCTCAAGCGCATTACCGATCTGCCCATCTGGGACATCGCCGTGCAAACGGAAGGCCGCGCGCGCCTGCGCATGGCCGCCTATGCCGCCTCGCTCGACGACGCCGTAATGCGCGACGCGCTCGCACTCAACGCGTGGGAGGAGAACCGCCACAAGGAAGTGCTCTCGCGCATGGTGGCGGCGTACGGCATCAAGCTCGCGAGCGAGCCGCCCTACGTGTACCCCAAGGACGCCGAATGGGCCTACCTCGTGACGGGCTATAGCGAATGCGTGGACAGCTTCTTCGCGTTCGGCCTCTTCGAAGTGGCGCGACGCTCGGGCCTCTTTCCGCCCGAACTCATCGACACGTTCGAGCCCGTCATGCAGGAAGAATGCCGCCATATCCTGCTGTTCGCGAACTGGGTGGCCTGGCACCGCGTCCGGCTCAACAGGTGGCAACGCATTCGCTTCGAGTTGAAGGTGGCCGGCGTCTGGGCCTTTCTGGCGTGGGAACGCGTTGGCCTCGCGCGCGCCATGGATGCCGAGGGCAACGAACACCGGCACGACAACAACTTCACGATGAACGGCGCGCAGCAGGTGACGGACGTGGACATCAGCGTACCGGAACTCATGCACCTGTGTCTCGCCGAGAACGAGCGGCGCTTTGCGGGCTACGACAAGCGTCTGCTGCGCCCGGTGACCATGCCGCGGCTCGTGCGCTTCGCACTGCGCTTCGTGCGCGACAAGAAGCACTGACGCTCCCCCCTTCCCCTGCACGCGCGCCGCTTCGTTCGAACGGACGATTGCGACGCGCGCTGCTTTCATGTGACGCTTCGCGCCCATGCAGGTTGCGCGGTGCCGCTTTAGCGTGCTCGAAGCACGCCTTCCGCAAAGCTGAATTCCGCGCAGCTCACGCGTCTGTCACAGTGACGAAAGCATTGCCCCTATCGAGGAGAGAGAGCTTGAAAATTCTGGTGCCCGTCAAGCGGGTGGTCGATTACAACGTGAAGGTCCGAGTGAAGTCGGACGGCACGGGGGCGGAAATCGCCAACGTGAAGTTTTCGATGAACCCGTTCGATGAAATTGCCGTTGAAGAAGCGGTGCGTCTGAAGGAAGCCGGCGTGGCGACCGAGGTCATTGCCGTTTCGTGCGGTGTTTCGCAGGCCCAGGAAACGCTGCGCACGGCCCTCGCTATCGGCGCGGATCGTGCCGTGCTGGTGGAGTCGAACGACGATCTGCAGCCGCTCGCCGTGGCGAAGCTTTTGAAAGCGCTCGTCGACAAGGAACAGCCGTCGCTGATCATCCTCGGTAAGCAAGCCATTGATGACGATTCGAATCAGACCGGGCAGATGCTCGCTGCGCTGGCAAACTTGCCGCAAGCGACGTTCGCCTCGAAGGTGGTCGTGGCCGACGGCAACGCGACCGTGTCGCGCGAAGTGGACGGTGGCGCGGAAACGCTGTCGCTCAAGCTGCCCGCAGTCGTTACGACGGATCTGCGCCTGAACGAGCCGCGCTACGTCACGCTGCCGAACATCATGAAGGCGAAGAAGAAGCCTTTGGAGACGCTCAAGCCTGAAGACCTGGGTGTCGACGTCGCGCCGCGTCTGAAGACGCTGAAGGTTGCCGAGCCGCCGAAGCGTTCGGCAGGCGTGATGGTGCCCGACGTTGCGGCGCTGATCGAGAAGCTGAAAACCGAAGCCAAGGTGCTGTAAGGGGAGCGAAACAAATGACGAATCTGGTGAATCTGGTAATAGCCGAACACGACAATCAGTCGATCAAGGCTGCAACGCTGAACACGGTCGCCGCAGCACAGAAAATTGGCGGCGACGTGCACGTACTGATTGCGGGCCACAACGCACAGGCCGCTGCCGATGCAGCCGCGCAGATCGCAGGCGTCGCAAAGGTGCTGCTTGCCGACGCGCCGCAACTCGAACAAGGTCTCGCGGAAAACGTCGAAGCGACGATCCTCAATATCGCAAGGAACTACTCGCACATCCTTGCCCCGGCAACAGCCGCGGGCAAGAACGTCGCCCCGCGCGTTGCCGCGAAGCTCGACGTCGCCCAGATCAGCGACATCATCGCGGTGCACAGCGCCGACACGTTCGAGCGTCCGGTCTACGCGGGCAATGCCATCGCGACGGTGCAGTCGGTCGATCCGATCAAGGTCATCACGGTCCGTTCGACGACGTTCGATGCAGTCGCTGCCGTTGGCGGCAACGCAGCGATCGAAAAGATCGAAGCCGCAGCCGACAGCGGACTCTCACAGTTCGTGAGCCGCGAAGTGACCAAGCTCGACCGTCCGGAACTCACGAGCGCGAAGATCATCGTCTCGGGCGGCCGCGGTCTCGGCAGCGGCGAGAACTACACGAAGGTTCTCGAACCGCTCGCGGACAAGCTCAACGCCGCACTCGGCGCATCGCGCGCGGCGGTGGATGCTGGCTACGTGCCGAACGACTACCAGGTCGGTCAAACCGGCAAGATCGTCGCGCCGCAACTGTACGTGGCGGTCGGTATCTCGGGTGCGATCCAGCATCTGGCTGGCATGAAGGACTCGAAGGTCATCGTCGCGATCAACAAGGACGAAGAAGCACCGATCTTCAGCGTGGCCGACTACGGCCTCGTGGGCGACCTGTTCACGGCCGTACCGGAACTCGCTCGGGCAATCGGCTAATACCGCCGCCAGGCTGGCAGCAAAAAAACGGAAGGCGCCTTTGTGAAAACAAGGCGCCTTCTTTATCGACTTCATCGCAGCAACTTCTACGACGACGGCAAGCGTTCAAGCACCCAGAATCCGCCGCGCCTTGAGGATCACCGGCATGTCGACCATCTTGCCTTCGAGCGCCACCGCCGCCCCGCCACTCGCCTGCACCGCATCGAGCACGCGCTGCGCCCATGCGCGCTCCGCCTCGCTCCATGCGTACGCGCGATGCACAGGCTCGATCTGCTTCGGATGAATGCAAAGCTTGCCGCCGTAGCCGAATCGCCGTCCACGCCGTGCTTCACGCTCGAGAAGACCGGCATCGTCGAATACGGTCGAAACACCGTCCACGGGCGCCGCAATGCCCGCAAGGCGCGAGGCCAGCACGATCTGCGAACGGAACGCGTCGAGTTCCTCGCCGTCGCCGTCGATACCCATATCCACCTGAAAGTCGAGCGTGCCGAACGCGACGCGCAGCACGCCTTGTGCGCGACACACTGCGTCCAGGCCCGCAATGCCGCGCGCCGTTTCCAAGATCGGCAACAGGTGTAGCGCGCCGTGCGCGCCTGAGCGCACCGCCGCGACCTGCTCCGCGCTTTCCGCCTTCGGCAACATGATGCCCGCCACGCCCGCATGTCCCGCGAGGGCGGCGACATCATCGGCGAACCAGGGCGTGTCGGTGCCGTTCACGCGCACCCACACGGGGCGCACGGGGTCCAGCGACGCAAGCACGGCGTCGCGCGCCGCGCCCTTCTGGTCCAGCGCAACCGCATCTTCCAGATCGAAGATCACGGCATCCGCCCCTGCGCCACGCGCCTTCTCGAAGCGCTCGGGCCGGTTGCCCGGTACGAAGAGATACGAGCGGGAAAGCACGGCGCTCATACACCCATCCTCTCGCCGAACAGCGCGCCCACGCGCTGCGCCTCGGCAATGCCCCATGCCGCGTCGAGCAGACGCTGCGCATCGCTTTCGCTCGCTGCGCCCGAAAATGCCGCGAGCCGCACGAACTTCGCGCCGATCTCCTCGCGCGAGAGCGTATTGCCCGGATCGCCCTTCGGCTCGTCCACGCGGCCCTGCAACGTCCGGCCGTCGCGCGTCGTCACGCTCACCTTGCCGATCCAGCGGGCGGGATATGCGCGATCCACTTCCTCGTCCAGCGCCATCGTCACGCGTTCGCGAAACGCGGCGATATCGTCCGCCGAGGAGTCGCGCTCGAACTCGTTCACGCCTGCATAGCCGCGATAGGCGACCAGTCCGAGCACCGTCCCCATGTTGAATTTCGCCTGGTGAACGGTGCTCGGCACGACCACGCTGCCGAGCACGTCGATGGCGCCTTGATGCACATGCGCTGTCACGCCCGCGATATCGTCGGGATTCAGACCGTGCGCTTCGATCACGGAAAGCAGCGCGTCAGCGGCCGGATGTGTGTGACGGCACGCCGCGTGATACTTGAACGACGTTTCGACCGTGGCCCAACGCTCGCCCAGGCGATCGACCAGCTTCGCGGGATCGGCGTCGCTCGACATACCCGCCGCCATGCCCTGTGCACCTTCGAGAATGCGCTGCGCGCCGCGAAACCCGTCCGCCGCGAGCTGGGCGGCCATCAGGCCATTCGCAGCCGCCATGGCCGTGTGCAACTGCTTCGAGTCGGCCGCGTCGCGCAGGAACTCCCACAAGCCGCTCGCCTGCGTGCCCGCCGATCCGAATGCGTCGAGCAGCTGCTCAGGTGTGAGCTTGAGCAGACGGCCCGCGGCGGCGGCAGCCGCGATCGTGCCCACGGTGCCAGTCGTGTGAAATATCTTGTAGTGCGAACGTCCCATGAATTCGCCGACGCGGATGCCCACCTCGTAACCCGCCACCGAGGCTGCGATGAACTCGTGTCCCGAGGCGCCCAGTGCCTGCGCGAGTGCCAGCGTCACCGGAAACACGACAGTAGCCGGATGCAGCACCGAGCCGTTGTGCACGTCGTCCTGCTCGACGAAATGCGAAGCGGCGCCGTTGGTCATCGCGGCGAAATACGCCGTGGTGCGAGTGCGGTCGATGATGATGTCGCACGGCCCCTGCGCGTCGGTGCCACCGCGCGCGGCACGTGCGAAGCGCGCAATCGTTTCGACCGGACGCGCGCCCTTTCCGCCCAGCGCGGAGCCGAGCCAGTCCACGTAAAGATTGACGGCGCGCTCGACCACGTGAGTCGGAATCGCGTCGAAGCGCAGTTGCGAGGCGAAGGCCGCGAGCGCGCGGCTGGGATGATCTGTCATGGCAGCGTAGTTCAGTGGAGTCGGTTCGCGAAGCGCGAGGCGCGATGAGATGGCTCCGGCTTCGCGCAGCGCGCCGATGCGCGCCGCGTCATAGCCGACCTCACGCAGGATTGATTCGGTATGCTGACCGAGCGCGGGCACGGCATCCATGCGGGCATCGAATGCGCAAGGCGCGCCCGGCGGCAACAGCGCCGGCACGGTCCCCGCCGGGGTCTGCACCTCGCGCCAGCGCTCGCGTGCCTGCAGTTGGGGGTGCGCCCAAACATCGGCCATCGTGTTCATCCGGGCGTTGGCAATGCCGGCGCGGTCGAGCCGTTCAATGACCTGCGCGGCGGTCAGCTTCGAAAACGCATCGACGATCAGTTCGCGCAGTTGCGCACGGCGCGCGGAACGCTGGGAGTTCGCGGCAAAGCGCTCATCGGTGGCGAGTTCCGGCTGCGACAGCACGTGCTCGCAAAAGAGCTTCCATTCGCGATCGTTCTGCAGGCCGAGCATCACCGACTTGCCGTCGCCGGCGGGAAACGGCCCATAGGGATAGATCGTCGCGTGCGAAGCGCCTGCGAGTGGCGGAGGCGTTTGCCCGTCGATCGCGTAGTAGAGCGGATAGCCCATCCACTCCACCATGCTCTCCAGCATCGAAACGTCGATGCGGCAGCCGCGCCCGGTGCGACCGCGCATCAGCAACGCACTGAGGATGTTCGAGTAGGCATACATGCCTGCGGCGATATCGGCGATCGAGCAGCCTGCCTTCGCGGGCTCGCCGGGCGACCCCGTGATGGAGAGGAAGCCCGATTCGCTCTGGATCAGCAGGTCGTAGGCCTTGCGTTCGCGATAAGGGCCGTCGTCGCCGTAACCGGAGATGTCGCACACGATCAGCTTCGGGTAACGCTCGCTGAGCGCTTCGTAGCTCAGCCCAAGTCGCGCGGCGGCGCCCGGGGCGAGATTCTGCACGAGCACGTCGGCGTCGGCGAGCAGCGCGTCGAGTATCGGCGCGGCCTCTTTGTGCTTGACGTCGAGCGAGAGGCTTTCCTTCGAGCGGTTCGTCCACACGAAGTGCGATGCGAGTCCATGCACGCGCTCGTCATAGCCGCGCGCGAAGTCCCCGACGCCAGGCCGCTCGATCTTGATCACGCGCGCGCCGAGATCGGCAAGCTGGCGCGTGCAGAAAGGCGCAGCGATCGCGTGTTCGAGCGTGACGACCTTGATACCGTCGAGTGGTCTCATGGCGCGCGCCTCCGGTCAGAACGAACGCGGCAGGCCGAGCACATGCTCCGCCACGTACGAAAGGATCAGGTTGGTCGAGATCGGCGCGACCTGGTAGAGGCGCGTCTCGCGGAACTTGCGCTCCACATCGTACTCGCAGGCGAAGCCAAAACCGCCGTGGAACTGCAGGCATGCATTCGCGGCTTCCCACGAAGCGTCGGCGGCGAGCAGCTTCGCCATATTGGCCTGCGCGCCGCAGGCCTCGTGCGCGTCGAAACGGCGCGCGGCCTCGAAGCGCATCAGGCTCGCGGCTTCGACGTTGACGAACGCGCGCGCGATGGGAAACTGCACGCCCTGGTTCTGTCCGATCGGCCGTCCGAACACGATGCGCTCCCTGGCGTAGGCGCTCACCTTGTCGATGAACCAGTAGCCATCGCCGATACATTCGGCCGCGATCAGCGTGCGCTCGGCGTTCAGGCCGTCGAGGATGTACTTGAAGCCCATTCCCTCCTCGCCGATCAGGTTTTCCGCCGGAATTTCGAGGTTATCGAAGAAGAGTTCGTTGGTCTCGTGATTGACCATGTTGAGAATCGGCTGCACGGTGAGGCCGTTGCCGATCGCATCGCGCAGGTCCACCACGAAAATCGACATGCCTTCGGACTTCTTCTTCACGTCGGCAAGCGGCGTGGTGCGCGCAAGCAGGATCATGAGGTCCGAATGCTGCACGCGCGAAATCCACACCTTTTGCCCGTTGATCACGTAGCGGTCGCCCTTGCGTACCGCCGTCGTCTTGATCTTCGTGGTATCGGTGCCCGTCGTGGGCTCGGTCACGCCCATCGATTGCAGGCGCAGTTCGCCGCTCGCGACTTTCGGCAGGTACTTGCGCTTTTGCTCGGCCGAGCCGTGGCGCAGCAGCGTGCCCATGTTGTACATCTGGCCGTGACAGACACCCGAGTTGCCGCCCGAGCGGTTGATCTCTTCCATGATGACCGAAGCTTCGGTCAGGCCCAGACCCGATCCGCCGTACTCCTGAGGAATCAGCGCAGCGAGCCAGCCCGCTTTCGTGAGTGCGTCGACGAATTCCTCGGGATAACCGCGCGCCTCGTCGATCTTGCGGAAGTATTCACCGGAGAACTGCTGGCACAGATCGCGCACGGCTTCGCGGATGTCCTGAAACGAATCTTGTTGCGTGGTTTGCATGATCGATATGAATTCGCTATGTAGTTCGTGTTGCCGTTCAGGCCAGCGTGGCGGTGGCCTGCATCGTCAGATAGCCGTCGTGGTCTTTCGCCCAGAGTTCGACCGAGTGCGCGTCGTCCGCGAGCTTGCCGCACAGCGTGAACGCGTTGCCTGCGAACGTGGGCCGTACCGCGCGAAACGCAAACGTTGCGATGGTGGCGTCGGGCCGCTCGCGGTGCACGAGGTCGAGCAGCAGCGTGGCGATGAGCGGGCCGTGCACGACGAGGCCCGGATAGCCCTCTTCCTGCGTGACGTACGGGAAGTCGTAGTGAATGCGATGACCGTTGAAGGTCAGCGCGGAATAGCGGAACAGCATGAGCGCACTGGCGGTGAGCGTTCGCGACCATGTCTCGCCTTCGGGTGCCACTACCGGCTTGGGCGCGCTCGCGCCGGGTTGCGGCGCGTCGCGATAAACGATGTCGTGCTCTTCCTCGATGCACAGCGCCCCGCCGCTCTCGTAGCGATGCTGCACGGTCACGAACACGAGACGGCCGCTACGGCCTGTCTTGTCCTCGATGTTCGCGATGGTAGAGGTGCGCGCGGCCTCGCTGCCCGCGCGCAGCGGCGCGTAAAAGGTAAGGCGTCCGCCCGCCCACATGCGGCGCGGCAGTTCGACCGGCGGCAGAAAGCCACCGCGTTTCGGGTGGCCATCGGGACCCGCTTGCGCGAGCGGCGAGACGGGCAGAAAATAGAGCCAGTGCCACAGCGGCGGCACGGCGCTATCGGGGGCTTCGCGATCGAGCGTGGCCGCGAGGGCGCGCAGCGGAAACGCGGTGATATCGTCGGTGAGCGTTTCGGTCTTGTCGAGCCACGCACTGAGCGTTGGCGTTTGCGATTCCGGCATGGCGTTTCTCCGATTCGAGACTGTTGGCCATACTATGAACGGCTCACATCGTTTCGCGAAGTTGCCTTTGCCGAATCGGCCCTTTCGCTTTCGTTAATCCCCCGACCATTGCGGCCCGATACTTGCACGCGGCTTTCAACCACGGCCGCGCGCAGGCCTCACGCTTCGCCGCGCAGATGGGCGGAGGCTTCGTCTTCCACGCGCTGCCACAACTCGAACGACATGGGGCGCTCGCCTTCTTCGAGCAGATGACCCACGAGGCCAATGGCGCGCGCCATCACGCCGAAGCCGCGCACGATACGCCACGGGAAGCCGAATTCGCAGCAAATCGCGCCGATCGCACCCGTCGCATTGATCGGCAGTGCTTTGCCCGACGCACGCTCGGCCTCCGCGCCAATGAGTTGCATGAGCGTCACATAGCGCCCCGACATGCCGTTTTGCGCGGCCAGTTCGAAAAGGCGCGGCGTGCGGGGATCGATGGGCTTGTGCAGCGGATGGCCGAGCCCCGGAATCGGCATACCACGCGCGCGCCATGCGGCGACGGTATCGACCGCGAGTTTCTCCAGGTCGTCGCACTGGCCGTCATAGGGCAGCGCTTCGGACAGCATGCGGCACGCGCCTTCCATGCTGCCGACGAACACCGAGCCAAGCCCGCATAGCCCCGCGGCGACAGCCGCCTGCAGCGACTCGGGCGCGCCCGCATAGGTCATGCGCGCGGCGATGGCGCTTGGCGTCATGCCGTGCTCGACGAGCGTGATGACGATGGCGTTGAACATCGCGGACTGCTGCGGCGTGGCCGCCTTGCCCGTGAGTTGCAGAAACGCGAAGTCGCCGAGATTCATGTGGCCGAGCACTTCGTCGGGCAGGCTCTTGCCTCGCACGACGATACGATCGGGCGTGCTGTATGCGATATCGGAGCGCACGAGCGGTTTCGGTTGACGGGCCATAGTCCTGATTTCCTTCGTTATACAGAATAGCGCTCAGCGCAATTGCGCGCGCCCATGGTTGAGCACGAGCACGTCGCGTTCCAGCACGCGCGCGCGAAAACTCACTTCGTCGCCATCTCGCCACATCTCGGTGCGGATCGTCTCGCCCGGATACACAGGTGCCGTAAAGCGTGCGTGAAACGCCGCGAGGCGTTGTGGGTCGCTTGCGCACAGCGTCTTGAGCACGGCATGCGCGGCCACGCCCCACGTGGCGAGCCCGTGCAGGATAGGCCGTTCGAAACCCGCCGCGCGTGCGACCTGCGGGTCGGCATGCAACGCGTTGTCGTCACCGCACAGGCGATAAATCAGCGCCGTTTCCGGGCGCGTCGGCAGATCGCAATGATGATCGGGCGCGCGCTCGGGCATCGGCGGCGGCGGCGCGGGCGCTTCGTCGCTCAAACCGTTGTCCGCGCTGAAGCCGCCGTCCCCACGGCAGAACGTGAGCTGCGTGACGGTGGCATACAGGTCGCCGCTTGCCTTGTCGGTAATGCTACGCTGGATTTCGAGCAGCGCGCCCTTGCCTGCGCCTTTGTCGACCACCCGCGTGATGCGCGAACGGCCGATCACCGTTGCGGCCGGCGGCAGCGGCTTGTGCATCACGAGGCTCTGCTCGCCGTGCAACAGCCGCACCCAGTCGATGCCCGAGCGCGGGTCGCGCGCCCAGAAGCCGGGAAAGCCGAGCACGACGGCAAGCGTCGGCGGCACGCGCAACTCTTTTTCGTAGACGAATGCCAGGTCGTCCGGATCGACGGGATTGGCGCCGTATCCCACAGCGAGGCTGTAGAGCATGGCGTCGCGCGCGGTATAGGTTTGCTCGACGTCCTTGAACGGCCAGTTGCGCAGGGTGTGATAGTCGATCGTCATGGCGGTGCGTGGGATGAAAGATCAGGCCTCGGCGGCGGGCCACTTGAAGAGCGGGTCGGCCTTCTCGCGAAAGCGCTTCACGGCTTCGCGATGGAATTCGGTCGTGAACGCAATGCCCTGCGCCGCCGACTCGATTTCGAGCATCGCGCGCAGGTCGCTGCCAAGCGACTGATTCAACGCGCGCTTGGCCAGACCGAACGCAATGGGCGACGCCGTCGCGAGACTGGCCGCGACCTGCGTAGCGCGTGCATGGAGCTGTTCGGGCTCGACGACTTCGAGCACCACGCCGATCTCCTTCGCTTCAGCGGCGCGTACCTCGCGCGCCGTAAAGACGAGATCCTTCGCGCGCGCGAGTCCCACCACGCGCGGCAGCGTATAGAACGCGCCGCAATCGGGTACGAGACCGACTTTCATGAAAGGCATGCAAAAGCGCGCCCGCGTGCTGGCAATCACGAAATCGGCGGCGAGTGCGAAGCTGAAGCCCGCGCCGTAGCACACGCCATCCACGGCCGCGATCACCGGGCGGTCAAGGTCGATCAGCATGCTCACCCAGCCATGCAGGTCGTCGATCCGGTCGCGTCCCGTTTCGGCGCTCGTCACGTTCATGCCGCGCACGTCGCCGCCCGAGCAGAAGTCATTGCCCGCGCCGCGCAAAATGACCGCACGCACGCCGCGGTCGGCACGTATGCGCTGCACGGCTTCGAGCAATTCCACCCGCATCTCGCCGTTGAGCGCGTTCTTCGCCTCCGGACGATTGAACGTGAGCGTCGCGACGCCCGCGTCCTGTTCAACCAGCACCGTTTTTTCGCTCATGCGCTCACCCCTACGCTTGCGAGTTCAGCGAGCGCCTTGTCGAGCGCCGTGATGAGATGCACCGGCTCGACGCCTGCGAACTCCACGTCGGGACGCGTGAGAAATGCCTCGATATGCGCCGCGCAGGCTTCTCGCGTGGCGGCAAGGCCGGTGAAGCCGTCTTCGAGCCAGGCGACCGAAGCCAGCGGACGCGGGTGCCAGTCGCCGTTGACGATCGCCTTGACCACCGTGCCGTCACGCACGAGCAGACTCAGCCAGATCAGCCCTGCCGGCGCCTTTTCGCGTCCGCGCACGATACGGTCTCCCATCGCGCTGATTGGACTGTAACGCGCGGCCTCGCTCTTCTCATGGAACCAGCTCTCTTCGTGCAGCTCGCGCTCGTATTGCCGGGCAAAAACGAGTTCTTCACTGCCGAGCGCGCCAGATACGAGCGCCACTTCCCCGAACGTGCGGCGAACGCAGGCCGTGACCCACGCGGTCAACTCATCGGCGCTCACCTCGCGGCCGAGTTCCTGCTCCAGAAACGTGTAGCGCGACCCGAGATCCTTGTGCTTCTTGTCCTTCACCTTCTCTGGCGCCATGGGCATGGCGCGCGCCGCGATTGCCGTGTCGATCGCCTTCACGTTCAGCAAAATGCGGAACGTCAGCACGCCGCCTTCGATCTTCAGCGATGTGGCCACGAGCTTGCGTCCGTCGATCTCGACGTCGTTCAGCGGCCGATAAGCGGCTTGCAGGCCGAACACATCGCGTAGCGCTTCGGCGACGTGGCCCAGTATCGTCGGAAACGCTTGCGCCGCCGTTTGGGGCACGCCGGGCAGACCGATGGGCAGATAGAACGCGAGAAATGCCGAGCCGCGCCCCGCGTAAATCGCGCCGCCGCCGCTCACGCGCCGCCGCGCGAGCACGTTGTTGTCGCGGCAGAACGGCAGATCGAGCACCTGGTTCGGATCTTCGTTCACGCCTACGGTGATGCTGTCTTCGTTGAAGACGTTCAGATAGACCGTGGGCGGTACGAGATTCTCGGCCACGGCGCACTCGACGGCCGGCGACACCGAAATGGAAAAGTCCGCGTAGCTGTGGCCGCCTACGACGAGTCGCCACGGGGTTGGGGCGTGCGTTGCGCTTGCATTCATGTCGTCTCTCTCCGTTGATCTTCTACGAGTGCCGCGCCTTCGAGCTTCGCGACCGTCTCGATGGCGTCCGCGTGTATGAGCGTCTGGCGCTTGAAGCGCTCGGCTATGGCCTCGATCGCACCGCCCTGCACCGTCCCTTCCACCTGCAGCGTCAGATGGTCGCCACCATGAGTCTTAGTGCCGACCACGAGCCGATAGGCGCCCGTCGCGCCCTCCAGGCCCAGCAGCACCGTCTTCAATTCGGATGGGTAGACCTTCACGCCCTTGATCTTCACCATCGAATCTGCGCGGCCGAACACCACGCGCGGCAGCGCCACCGTGCGCCCATGCAAGGGCGCAGTGCGCTCGAGCAAGGTTAGGTCGCCAGTGCGATAGCGCACGAGCGGTTGCAGTTCCTTGTTCAGATGCGTGAGCACGAGTTCGCCACGTTCGCCCTCGGCAACCGGATTGCCGGTGTCCGGGTCGATGACTTCGGCGTACAGCAGTTCGTCGAACACATGCACCCCCGTACCACCGGGGAATGTCCGCGCCACCGGCAGGCATTCGGAAAGCGAGTAACTGTCGATCAACAACGTGCCCGGCATCGCTTCGCGCACGCGTGCGTACAGCGCGGCATTGCCCGTGAACGCTTCGCCACCCGCGAAGAACACGCGCGGCACGGGGCAACCCGCTTCGATGAGCTTGAGCGCATGCGACGGGTTGCCGGCCAGCACCGTCACGCCGCACTGCTGCGCGACACGTGCCGCGCGCTCGGTCTCGCCCGGGCCATGCGGAATGCACGCCACGCCGCGCGCTTCCATCTGGGTCTGATAGAAAAGCCCCGCAACGAAGAGGTGATAGCCGAACGTCACCATGCACACGTCGCCGGGGCCGATGCCGCACGCGTCGAGATGCTGCCCACACGCGGCTTCGATGGCACGCAGATCGGCCGCGCTCTGCAGGATCGGGACGAGCGAAGCGCCCATCGGCGTGAGGTGCACGCGCACCGGCGGAATGGCCGGCGCAAACGCGCCGTAGCCGGGGCAATTCATCTCGGCCACCAGTTCGGCGCGCGTCATGAGCGGCACGCGCTCGGCGAACTCCGCCGCGCTCGCGACGCTGCCCGGAAGACGTCCCGCATAGAACGGATGCGTTTGCAGCCGGGCGAGCTGCGCGTTGAGTGCATCGAGCATCGTCTCCTCCTTGTTATGTTCCGTAGGGATGCGAAGCGTTCGTACTCAAGCCGCCCGCTCGAAAATCGCCGCGATGCCCTGGCCGCCGCCTACGCACATGGTTTCGAGGCCATAGCGGCCCTTGCGGCGCTGCAGTTCGTAAAGCAAGGTCGTGAGCATACGTACGCCGGTCGCGCCGATCGGATGACCGAGCGAAATGCCCGAGCCGTTCACGTTCAGCCGCGCTTCGTCGTGCCAGCCCCAGCCCTTGAGCACCGCGAGCACCTGGCACGCGAAGGCCTCGTTCAGTTCGACGA
>NZ_JBMIQH010000050.1:0-39341 GCF_056155635.1 Paraburkholderia sp. BR10141
TGCCGTAGTTCTGCCCCGCCTGCGTATAAGTGCCGAAGGCGCCGGCGTCGTTATCACCGACCATGACAATGAGGCCGGGGCCAAGGATGGCGAGCAGTGTGCGCAGGCGCGCCATCCAGTTGCTACGCGGAGCGGTGTCGTGGCGGGCGATGGTGCCGAGGGCACCTTTGATATCGCCCACGTGCGCGTCGTCGAGCACGGCACTCCGACGTTGCGTGAGGTTTGCAGGAGTGGTGGACATCTGTATCTATTCCTTAGTAGTACTTTTTTGAACTTAATGATTGAGACGTGGCGCTGCCCCGCCGACTGCTGGTGCAGGAGCAGGGGCAGAAGTCGGCGACGCCAGGCCGTGTCAGCGAACGAGCTTTTTGAATGCCGTCCAGACGGCAGCAACTACGCCGGTTGAACCGTGCGAATGTGAGTCGAGCCCGAGCATGCCGTTGTAGTGCGTGCGAGCTTCTTCGACGTGCGGGAGTTGCGAAACGAGGAGAGCGAAGTGCATGGTGATTCCTCCAGATGCCTGAAACGTGGCGCCATCGATCAGGCGTGCCTTCGTTTCGCTGCACGCGGGGGGCGATATGCCCGGGCGTGTGGGAGGAACGTATGCGGCCGCCAGATGTCAGGCGAAGTGGCCCGCGTTCTGCGAGAACGCAAGGCGAGATGTGCAGGGTTTAGGCTCAGGGTCGGGCATCGTGAACTCCTCTTTCATTTGGGTCCGGTTCATGTTTGACGGACGTGTTTTACCGCACGCCCGTTCCGGCGCAGTGTTGCGCGCGCGAAAACGGCGTGAACAAGCGGCGGCGCGAGCCAATGGCTCGACGCGCCGGGTCGCGTTGACGAACGTGCGTGATAGGACACACGCCAACGACGGCGGCCAATCGAAGAGATGCGCGGGAGAGACTGCGGAAGCTACTGCGGCGCGCACCGTCTGCCTGCTGGCAGGACGGCGGCTAAGGAAGAATCCAGGCGGGCGTCGTGCCGGTCAGGCAGAAAAACGATTCGAAGGTCGACAACTACAACTGTCCAAGGCATATGCCCCTTTCGTGGAAACAGGCGAATTCTAGTGACGACGCGTGAGCCGAGTCAACGACTATTTCAAAGATTTTTCTTTCGAATCTGTTACTTCCATTTGACGAAATTCATTTGCATTCCGTTTTGTTATGCACTCCACAACAGAACCATTTCCCGTGAGTTTGTGTTGCACACGTGCTGCGCCGCGCACGCTCGTGAGCCTCCCAGAATGCCATTGCGCTGGCACAGTCCGGTGCGTTTGGCATCCCTCTTCGAACTGCTCTGCACTGCATGACAATTTTTACTTGCGCGCTCGCAGATGGCGCGCATAGAATCCGCCCTGTCTTAGAAACAGGAGAGTCCTTCGTGGACGCAAGCTCTAGTTGTCGATCTTGTATGCCGGCGTGTGCCGGCAACCAGACTGCAATCGCGCGTTAGCGACGCCGGACTTTCCCTCCTGCCGCTGACTCCGATTGACGGGTCAGCGCGCTTCTTCCGGACCGCCCGTGCGGTCTGTCTGTAGCTCGCTCCCTTTTTGCTTAAGTACGCCGACAGCGCCCGACTTCGCTGACGGTGTGCCACTTATCGAACGTTGCCCGGCCAGCCGGGCTCGACGGGAGTTGAATCATGCATATCGAACGCTTTCTCCTCGCCTCACGCGATTACCTGCGTGCAACGCCAGCAGTCGCACCGCAACGCGAACCTGACGGGCACAGCCAGCTCTGGCGGCACACAGGTGCCGACAGAGTCCAGGCAGTGCAACGCGGCACCTCGGTTGCAGCCCTCTGGAAGATGCCAGGACGCACCGGTGGCGGTACTTGGTGGCCCGCCTGAGCGTGTCATCGTCGCAGATAGGACTTTGCAAGACTGCAGCCCCCACGGCGAGGCGGCGCCGGACACCCTCCTGCGTTGGCATCGCTTATTCATCAGTTCGCTTCCCAGAAGAACACAAAATGATCTCCTTTGGCACGCCCATACGTAACGACAACAGCATTGACAGCCGATGTATGCTCGCTCCGCCCTCGCGCCTGAAGCCAGGCTGCGCCGCCGCAGCGCTCTTGGTGGTACTGGGCGCCAGCATCACCATGCCGGCTTACGCACAGTCGGAGTCAGCCGCGCCCACATCGGCGGACCAGGGCTCTTCCGCAACCACAAACACCGACACAAGCGCGGCATCGGCCGGGGCCGCCGCCGCGCCGACCGGCTTCTGGGAGCGCTCTAACCTGCTCGGCGACATGGGCGGACTGCGCACGCTACTGGGCGACCACGGCATCACGTTCAACGCGCAAGAAACCAGCGAGCTCTACGGAAACTTCTCCGGCGGTATCTCGAAGGGCGCTTCATACAACGGCGCCACGCAGTTCGGCCTTAGCGTCGATACTGACAAGGCGCTCGGCCTGAAGGGCGGCACCTTCTTCGTCGATGCCCTGCAGATTCACGGACACGGCATCACGGCGGCACGTCTGAATGCGCTGCAAGCCGTGAGCGGCGTCGAAGCCGAAGCGTCGACGCGTTTGTGGGAACTCTGGTACCAGCAGGCGATAGGTGACAAATTCGACGTCAGGATCGGCCAGCAGAGCCTTGATCAGGAATTCATCATCAGCCAGTACGGCAGCACGTTCGCGAACGCGACTTTCGGCTGGCCCGTCCTGGCCGCCACTGACATGCCTGCGGGCGGCCCTGCCTATCCGCTCTCGTCACTCGGCGTGCGCCTGCGGTTCAAGCCGAGTGACTCGATGACGATTCTCGGCGGCATCTTCGACGGCAACCCCGCGCCGGGCAATGGCGACCCGCAGCAACTCAACGCCAGCGGCACCCGGTTCAACCTGCACAACGGCGTCATGATGATCGGCGAGGTCCAGTACGCGATCAACCAGCCGCCGGCAGGCGGATCTGGTTCGGCACAGCCGGGCGGGCTGCCGGGCACCTACAAGCTGGGCTTCTGGTACAACAACAATCACTTCGCGGATCAGCACCTCGACACGAACGGCATCTCGCTCGCGAGCCCGGCGTCGAACGGCGTGCCGGCCACGCATCGCGGCAACTTCAGCATTTATGCCGTTGCAGACCAGATGGTGTGGCGCCCGAGCGCCGACAGCCCGCAATCGGTTGGCGTCTTCACGCGTGTGATGGGCGCGCCGGGCGACCGTAACCTGCTCGACTTCAATATCAATGGAGGCGTCGTCCTGAAAGCTCCGTTCAAGGGCCGGGACAGCGACTCGGTCGGGCTCGCGGTGAGCTACGCGAACGTCAGCTCGAGCGCGAGCGCGCTCGACCGTGACATCGCAACACTCCGGACGCCGGGCTACCCTGTGCGTTCGGCGGAGACGGTGATCGAGGCGACCTACCAGTATCAGGTTGCGCCGTGGTGGCTGCTGCAGGGCGAACTCCAGTACATCTTCCATCCGGGTGGCGGCATCCCCGACCCGAATAACAGCGGCGCACGCATCGGCAACGAGGCCGTAGCCGGACTGCGAACGGTCGTGACGTTCTGATGCCCTGACGTTCTGCAGTGTCCGGGCCTGCCGACGATTTGTCGAAAAGGCCCGGATAGGTCACTAATAGGACACGTTCGCCCCGAGTTCCGCCCACCGCGTCAGTCAGTAGCCGGCCTGAAAGCGGCCGTTCGATCTGCTAATACCGTGATGCGCCGGCTGCTATTGCGCTTGCCGTCGAACCGGCTGAACTGAAATTACTGCGCTCATTCCCGTGCGACGGCTTCGAGCAGAAAAACGAGCAGATTCGGCGTTTCAGTTGGGAATCAGCGTCGCTCGTCCTTCGCAATGCGACGCAGGCCGAGCGCGAGTGTGAGCGTGGCGAAGCTCAAGGCGGCGATGACGCCGGCGCCCAGATACACGGCGAAGCCCAGTCCGTGAACCGTCGCCACGCGTCCCAGAATCGGCGCGAGTATGCCGGCGGCCAGATAACCGAGGAGATACAGCGCCGACAGGGTGCCGCCTCGTCCATCGCCGGGGGTCGCGCGGTTGATGAAATCGCGGGGGCAGTCGGGCAGGCTGTATGGGTCATGCCCGTCTCCCCCGGTATCAGAGCTTGGAGCCGCCATCGACACGCAGCGTGTCACCCGTCACCCAGCGTGCCGCATCGGATGCGAGGAACAGGGCAGCGCCTGCGATGTCGTCGGGTTGCGCCACGCGCTTGAGGGCCTGCATGCCGAGGGTGAAGTCCCGCCCGGCATCGGTTTTGGCGAAGTTCGACATGTCAGTTTCAACAACGCCCGGCGCGACGGCGTTCACGCGAATGCCGCGCTCGCCGAGCGCTGCGGCGAAATGCTTGACCAGGGTGTCGATTGCTCCCTTACTCGCGGCGTAGGCTGACAGATTGCCAACCGAAGCGCGGGCTGCAAGTGAGGACAGCAGGACTACGCTACTGCCCTCGCCCAGCACGGGCAGCAGTTGCTGGACGAGGAAGTATGGGGCGCGCACATTGACGGCGAACAACCGGTCGAAGTCCTCTACCGTCGTTTCCGCGATCGACGAGGCCTTCGAGATGCCGGCATTCGCAACGAGAATGTTGAGACGCTCGCCAATCAGCCCGCGTACCTGACGGGCCAGTTCGTGAGGGCCGTTCGCCGCGCTCAGGTCTGCCGCGACCTTGTCGGCCGAACCACCCGACGCACGGATCGCCTCGACGACGGAATTCGCAGCCTTCTCGTCGCTGCCGAAGTGCACGATCACGCGCGCGCCTGCTGCTGCCAGAGCCTGAGCGGTTGCGCGGCCGATGCCGCGCGAAGCGCCCGTGACGAGTGCAGTTTTGCCGTGAAGATTAGTAGTCACGATTAACTCCTGTTGAATTCGGGATCAAATGTGGGTGTACCTGGCGACTCAGGAAAGGAACCTGGAAACGTCTTCCACGAAACGCTCGGGGTATTGATAGAGCGAGCCGTGATTGGCGTCCGGATAGATGATCAGTTGGGCATTCGGGATGTGCTGGCGCAGAATCAGCGAATTGACCGTATAGATGATGACGTCGTCGTCACCATTGACGACCAGGGTCGGCTGGCTGAGTGCAGACAGGTAGGCATACGGCTTGTCTTGCGGCGCGCCCCATTTCGCGAGTGCCGCGAGCTGGGCCGGTGCCACGGCTTCGTTGGCCACCGGATCACGGTTCTCCGTGCGAAGGCGGAAGCGTTCGAGGAACGCACGCCCGGCCGTCTGGCTGGTCCCTGTCGGCGAGAAATGGACGCGCAGCCAGAGATGGTCCGGTTCGGCATAGCTCGCGCCGAAGATATCCTGCGCTTCGGGCGTCAGCGAGGCCATGCCTTCTCCGCTGCGCGGGCCCGTGCCGACGAGGATCAGGCGGCGAACCAGCGTGGGCTCAGCAATGGCGAGCGTCTGCGCAATCAGGCCACCCATCGAGAATCCCAGTACATCGACCTGTTCGAGACCGAGCGCACGAATGAATGCGGCAGCGTTGGCCGCCATTTCCTCGATCGATTCGGGAACGCTGCCTGAACTGCTCGAAATGCCGGCGTTGTTGAACAGGATGACCTCACGTCCGGCGGCCAGGCCGTCGGTCACGGCGGGGTCCCAGTGATCCATGGTGCCGGTGAAGTGGATGTTCATCACAAGCGGTACGCCCGCGCGATTGCCGAAGCGGCGATAGGCGAAGCGGATACCGTTTGCTTCAACGTACTGCGTTGGTGCGGTCTGGTGCGTCTGGTGGCTCATGATTGCGATCCTTTCAGAAGTAAGTGCAGCAGTTGTTTTGCCGGTATGTTTGAAATGCATGGGGTGCTGCTTTGGCAATCCAGTCACGCGCCTGGAAATCTCGTGGGGCGGTGCCTGCTGATGGGTACTGTATGCGGTGGCTGGCAAGAGGAAAAAGACTTTGTAGGCAAGTGGCCATGCCTGAAAGATATGGCGCGTGCATGACTGCGCGGTCGCAGCCCGCTGGAATAGTTCAGGTGGACGCGGGCTCGTCAATCCTGCGAGGATGCCCGCCGGTCAGCGCGAGCGTCAGGATCGAAACCAAGGCGAGTCCGGCACCGAAGTACATTGCATTGAAGAGACCCAACCCGTCGACGATCCGGCCGCCGACGAACGAACCCAGTGCAATCGAGATCTGGAAATTGGCTACGAACAGCGCCATGCCACCTTCGCGGACTTCGCGGGTTGCCTGCGCCATCCACATCTGCAGTGCGACGGGCATGGCACCGTATGCGGTTCCCCACGCGGCCAGCGCGACCAGCACCGACGGCCGACTGGTGCCGAGTGCGGGAAGCATGGCGAGCGGCAATGCGATAAACAGGATGCTCGCGATGAGCGTGGTCCTGACGTTCCGTTGCGCGGATGAACCACCGATGAAATTACCGAGCAGCCCGATGAACGTGTAGCCGAGCAGCAGCAACGAGATGACCTTGCCGCCAAATCCCGACACCGTTGCGAGGAACGGAGTGATATACGTATAGGTCGCGAACTGTCCGCATAGGGCCAGCGTCATCGCGATCAGCCCGATGCGTGCCGGTCGCGTACCGAAGATGCCGAGCAGATCGCGTGTGCTTACCCGATGCTCTACGTGTAGCGACGGCAACGAAACCCACTGGGCCAGCAGCGCGGCAACGGACAGCGCGAGCGCTGCGCCAAATACGGTACGCCAACCAGCCAGGTCTCCGATCAGTGCCCCTGCCGGCCCGCCGATCAGCATGCCGAGCGAGACGCCCGCGAAAATCAGCGATGTGGCCCGGCCGACGTGTTCCTCCGGTACGAGTCGAACGCCGAGCCCTACGCTGATCGCCCAGAATCCGCCGATTCCGAATCCGAACAGCGCGCGGGCTACGACAAGAATCGCGAAGTTCGGCGCCAGCATGGCCGTCAGATTCGAGATTACGAGCAGCAGGCCCAGGCCTAGTAGCACGCGCCGACGGTCGAAACGCCCGACCGCTACCGTAAGAAACGGCGCGGCAATGGCGGCCAGCAGCCCGGGCGCCGTGACCATGATGCCGGCGGCTCCAACGCTTACGCCCAGTCCCTGGCTGATGTAACGCAGTAGCCCGACGGGAAGGAATTCCGTGGTGCAGAACACGGTCGCGCTGAGTGCGACCGAAAGAACCGCGAGCCAGTTTCGCGTGCGCGGGGGCTGTATTGAGGTAGTTAGCGACATTGATATATCCGGGTGCGTGAATCGAATTGGATGGCCGAAATGGCGGCGTCGCGCTCGACTCGCTCAGAGCTTCGAGCCGCCATCCACATTGAGCGTCGCGCCGGTTGTCCATCTGGCCTGGTCGGAGGCGAGAAAGGTGATCGCAGCGGCGATGTCATCGGGTTCGGCGAGCCGTTTGATGGCCTGAAGGCTGAGTGTCATGTCGCGGCCTTCGTCGGTGCGGGTGAAGCTCGACATGTCGGTTTGCACCACGCCGGGCGCGACTGCGTTCACGCGGATGCCGCGCGGTCCCAGGCCAACCGCGAAGTGGCGCACAAGGGTGTCCACGGCGCCTTTCGTGGCCGAGTAGGCCGATAGTTCGCCGACGGCCGCATGGGCCGCGAGCGACGAAAGCAGCGTGACGCTGCTGCCCTTGCACATGATCGGCAGCAATTGCTGAACGAGAAAATACGGAGCGCGGACGTTGACTGCGAACAGTTCGTCGAAATCTTCGACGCCTGTTTCCTCGAGCGTGGCTGCCTTCGCGATGCCAGCGTTGGAAACGAGGATGTCGAGCCGTTCACCGACGATTGCCCGGACATGGCGCGCGAGCCTGTGCGGCCCGTCGGATTCGACTAGATCGGCCTGGAGGGCATGGGCACGAGTGCCCGTCGCAGTGATTTCGGCGACGACGGCCTTGGCCTCACGCGCACCGCGGCCATAGTGAACGATGATCTGAGCGCCTGCCTGCGCGAGCGCAAGCGCAGTGGCGCGTCCGATGCCACGGGAAGCGCCGGTGACGAGCGCGGTCTTTCCTGTCAGGGTGTTCATGATCGTCCTTCCAGCAGATAACTGACATTGGGGCGAGGTAGGGTTTCGTCCGGCTGATGTGATCGAACGATAGCCGCCACTTGTCCGCGCGAAAAAGACTTTGTAAGCTGATCCCCATACCTGTCATGCATGACTAAAAGGAACGCGTGAATGGAACTGCGTCATCTTCGTTATTTCCTCGCCGTGGCCGAAGAGGGCAGCCTGACCGTCGCGGCGGAACGTCGGCTGTACACGTCCCAGCCGTCTCTGAGCCGGCAGATCAGAGACCTTGAATACGAAGTAGGTGCGCAACTGTTCGTGCGTAGCGCGCGTGGCATTGAACTGACCGACGCCGGCAAGGCATTTCTGGTCCACACGCGTCTCGCCCTTGCACAAGTCGATGCGGCGTGCGAGGCAGCGCGGCGGGCGGCGCGACCGTCCAAGCCGACGTTTGCGGTTGGCTTCCTGAGCGGACAGGAAGTGACCTGGCTCGCGGAAGCGACTCGCGTGCTCGCGAGCGATCTGCAGAGCATCGAAATGACGGTATCGAGCGAGCACTCCCCTGAACTCGCAGAGGGATTGTCGACGGGACGGCTGGACGTCGCCTTCATGCGTGCCGAAGCCAACCGACCCGACCTCGATTACGTGACAGTCGCACGCGAGCCTTTCGTCGTGCTGATGCCAAGCGATCATCGCCTTGCGGCCTTCGATGAGATCGACGTGCACGAACTGGCGGGTGAATTATTCATAGGTGGTTCAGACATAGCCGGTCCCATGCGCGGCGCGATCGAAAACTATCTGGCGACAAACGACGTCGTCATCGAGCCCGCGCATCGCGTGCACAACCTGACGATGGCGATGTCGCTAATCGCCTCGACGAGAGGCGTCGCACTACTGCCCTCCTATGCCGAGAAACTGCTGCCCTGGTCGGTAACAAGCCGACCACTCAAGGGCGAACCGCCGAGAATCGAGCTTGTGGTGGGCTATAACCGGAATAACCGCTCAGCGATTCTGTCGACGTTTCTGTCGCGCATCGACCAGATCAAGCAATAAGATGCACGACGCGGTGTGGCCTGTGCGGGGTGCAGTCCCGCACGCGTTGAAAGTGCTGAAACGCGCTGAAAGAAGCTGATGCTTACCGGTGTTCGCGCCGTTCGGGCGGCAGACAAAATTCTGACGACACTCGTGAGGCCGGGCAAAACTGTCGAAGCTCAGATTTCCGCACTTCGCCGCGCTCTCGGAGACGACCGGGCGGCAATACGTACGGTGACCGGGCGCGGATACCAGTTCATCGCAGAAGTGCTCCCGCAAGTCACGAATTCGGATAGGCCCCCTGTTGCACCTGCAGACGGTCCGGCTTTTTCGGGCCTGCCGCTACCTGCAGAGGTCAGTCCTCTCATCGGCCGGGAAATTGCCGTACGCGAGATTTACCGTGGCCTGCAAACGCATCGTCTGGTCACGCCCGTGGGTACCGGCGGTGTGGGAAAGACGCGGTTGGCGCTCGAAGCCGCGCACGGGGCCGCCAGGATTGCCGAAAGGCTGCTTCGGATCGCCCCGCGAGCACTCGTACTTGCAACAAGCCGCGAAACGCTGCGCGTTGCAGGGGAGCTGATCTATCGTGTTCCGTCGCTCGAGGTTCCGCCGGACGAAAATTGCGATGTCGCGCTCGACTACAGTGCGGTACGTCTCTTCGAAGAGCGTGTCGGACCGCATGCCGGGCTCAGCGTGGATTCACGGACAGCGTTGAGGCTGAAGTCGCAAATCTGCCGCCGGCTCGATGGAATTCCGCTGGCGCTGGAACTTGCTGCGGTTTGTGTGCCGGCGTTTGGGCTACAGGGCGTGGCCGACCGGCTCGGGAATCGCTTCCAGCTCTGCCTGAGCTATGGAGAGCGAAGGCGGAGGTGCTGGTCGCGATCCGGGGCGACGAAGCGATACCGGCGGCCGAATCGATTTTGACCGATGCTCTTAAGACGGCCCAGAAACACGGATTCCTTGCGTGGCAGTCGCGTTGCTCGTTGAGTCTTGCCCGGCTCCGACACATGAAAGGCGACGCGAAAGCCGCGCTCAATGCCATCTTTCCCGTGACGCAGCAGTCCGCGGGTGCGGGTGACATTGGCGCGGCAGGTCCGACGCTTACCCGCCGTGAGGCGAATCGCAGAAGCCGGCCGCGCAGATACTGAGCGCACGGCATCGGTCACGACAGGCTACCTTGCGGGCCGTCATGCCTTCGACGACGGACGTGCGTTGACTTTGTCGTACCACGCTTGCAGTGCGTCGAAGCCCGTAGGAATGCTCAGCTTCATGCCGCCCGCCGCGAAGTCGATCGCAACCAGCGTAGTAATGTCAGCCACCGAGAATGCGTCGCCCGCGACGAATGGCACTGTCTTGAGGCGGTCGTTGAAATCGACAAAGAAGTGCGCGACGCGCAGCTTGCTGCGCTCGACGATTTCGGGGATCTGCTCGTACGCATGCGGGCCTGAGAGCGCCCGACCTTTCAGCCCGGCAACGGCGTTCCTGACGCCCTCCATTACCGCCGAGAATCCGTCCAGCTCGGCACGTCGTTCCCACATCGTGACGAGCGCCTTCGTAGTTGGCGTCGTGCCTAGCAATGCGGGCTTCTCGGGGTAGGCCTCCTCGATGTAACGCCAGATTGCCGGGACTTCGCCAATCGCTGTGCCGTCTCGCAGCACGAGCGTGGGAACCTGGCGGCGAGGGTTGATCGCAACGTAGGCATCGGAGAATTGCTCTTTGGCGCCGAGGTCCACCGCCTTGGCAGGAAATTCGATGCCCTTCTCGGCAAGGAAGATGCGAATACGGCGAGAGTTCGGGGAAGCCTTCGATTCGAAGAAGGTGAGATCGGTGTTCATTGATGGTTCCATCCAGAAGTGTCGCTTGTATAGGGCTTCGCCGGTTCAGCAGGAAGCCCAAACCGCGTTGAAAGCTCAACCCGCTGTCTTGCCGCCGTCGACGGTGAGGATCTGCCCTGTGACAAACGCAGCACCGTCATTGGCCAGGTAGAGCACCGCCGCCGCGATGTCGTCAGGTCTACCGATTCGTGCGAGCGGAACCGTTGCCGCGAGCGAGGCCTTGTTCTCCGGCGTGCCGGTGAAACGGTCCAACATGCCCGTGTCGGTGGGACCAGGCGCTACGGCGTTGACGCGAACGCGCGCCGAAGCGGCCTCGAGTGCAGCCGATTTCGTGATCCCTTCCACAGCATGCTTGCTGCCCGCATACACCGAAGCGAAGGCCGCACCCTCATGACCATAAGTCGAGGATATGTTGATGATGCTGCCAGCTTGCTGTGCGGTCATCACGCGCAGTTCGTGCTTGAGGCTCAGCAACGTGCCGAGCACGTTGGTGTCGAAGGTATCAGCGTAGCTCTCGGCAGTCTGATCGACCACAGGTCCCGGTTTACCTTCCGTGCCAGCATTGTTGACTGCAACGTCGAGCCGGCCGAAGCGAGCAACGGTTTCATCGACGAGGTGACGGACGTCTTCGTCGCGGCGTACGTCAGCCTGCACGAAGAAAGCTTGTGCGCCTGCTTCGCGCAATTCGGCCTCGAGCGCCGAACCTTCCGCGGCACGGCGGCCCGACACGACGAGACGTGCGCCCAAGCGGGCGAATGCAAAAGCGGTTGCGCGGCCGATGCCCGTGAGGGCGCCGGTGATCAGGACGACGGGTTGGTTCATTTTGCGGCTCCAGTTAGGTAAGTTCATGTCAAACGCAACGCAGAGAGAGCTTCGATTCCAGGGAAGCGCGCAATATCTATTGCTTAATATGCAGCTCCCGTCACTGGACGCGAGTTACGCGACAGCGACGGTGACGTCGTCCGGCGCGTGTGGAATGCTCTAACTCGTGCATGCAGAGTAGCGTTTCAGCTCGCAACGGAAAAAGACTTTCCAGGCTCACCGGCATGCCTGCGAAGCATGGCTCCGGAGCTGGGGATATTGGGAAAGCATGACTACCGATCTACGTTAGCGCGTTACGGTCCCGAAGCAGCGAACCTCATCGCTGGTGGAGCCTGGGTGCAACTTCATCCATGGCGGCCATGGGTGAACACAGGCGACACCGCGCGCGCTCGATGGCGGCTGGTGCGCTCCAAAGCGGTCATGTGACTTTAAGTACGCCCAACGGCGGAAGCGGGTCGAGCTGAGCCGTCCACGGCCGGCGGCCTCGGCCACAACCGGTCGTTCGACACGGGCATGAAGATGGTTGACAATTGGTTCTTCGCCGACGATTGGTTGCCACATCCACTTCTTCGATTGGAACCCCTAATGCCAGTTCACGTACTACGTGTCGCTCGTCCAACGAATGATGTCGCTCGCGCGGCTGCGTTTTATATTCAAGGCCTTGGTTTCGAGGTATTGGCGCAATTTGTCGATCACCAAGGATTTGATGGCATCGTTCTCGGCCATCGAGAGTACGCGTGGCATATTGAACTGACTCACCAGCACCATGTGACGGTCCCGAATGCACCCACTAAGGAGCATCTCTTGGTCATCTATTTGCCGATGCCTGAGGAGTGGGAAATCGCCGTCGAAAGGTTCCGCGAATTGGGAAATGAACCAGTGCCAGCAGAGAATCCGTACTGGGATCGACGGGGTCTGACGTTCGAAGATCCCGATGGCTACCGCGTGGTCCTGCAGAATGCTTGTTGGACGCGCTAGCGCTGCTGGATCAGGTACTGCGCGGTCGTTCGGACGTGCGTTTGCGGCAGAGAGCCGCGTTCGGCCACGAACGGCCGTTCACAAGCCGAGCGTTAGTGCCCACAGCCGCTTGCCATATTCGGTGCCTGCGGGGCCCTGAGAGACTCTTGGGAATCGAGCTTCGAATGCCTGAACCTGCGTTATTGCGAGTGCCACTACGGCCCTTGCATGTCGGCCGTCGGTAGTCGGTTCGAGAGCAAGCTGATCTGGGACGCTATCTTCTTCGCATCCTCCGGCGTCGCGGGATTGTAGACACACATGCTGAGATCAGTCCGGCCGTCGACGGAGAAGGTCGAATATTCGAAGGCGAGCGGGCCGAGTACCGGATGGCGGATGCGCTTGATGGCCTCGCCGTGGATCTCTCGAACCTCGTTGTCGCGCCACATCACCTTGAACTCGGGACTGAGCCGGCATAGCTCATCAACGAGAGGCGCCACCTCCGTTGCCGCTCCCGCACGCGCTGCATCGACGCGAATGCACCGATGATGTGGCGCGCCACGCTCTCCCAGTCATACTGCACGGCGCGCGCACGCGGATCAAGGAAGATAGTGCGCAGCACATTGCGTTGGTTTGGCGGCAGGGAGCCATAGTCGCCCAACATGACAGTGGCCGCCCGATTCCAGGCAAGGACGTTCCAGGTGGCAGTGCGAATGAGGGCGGGGCTGGGGTCCAAAGCGTCGAGGACACGCTGCAGCCGAGGCGTGACACCTTCCTTCTCTTGGTAGCGGGCTTCGGGCGGTCGCCCGAGGCCAACTAGAAAAAGGTGCTCGCGCTCGACATCCGTCAGCATCAGGGCCCGCGATATTCGATCGAGCACATCCGCCGAGGGGGCACCGCCGCGACCTTGTTCAAGCCACGTGTACCAGGTGGGGCTGATATTGGCGCGCTGCGCCACTTCCTCACGGCGCAGCCCAGGCGTCCGCCGGCGCTCTGCGGGAAAGCCGAGTACTGCGGGATCAAGCTTCATTCGCCGGTCCCGCAAATAGGCGGCGAGGAGGTTTTCGTTGTCCTGGCGCGACTTCATGCTGTTAGTAGTCTTACCATAATAAGGTCACTACTTTACCGGAATACTCGCAAAGCTGACACTTGTCTCCAGCGAAACCTGGAGACAAGTTCATGCGCGTTTTCATCACCGGCGCTACCGGATTTATCGGCATTCCCACCGTTAAGGAACTGATTGCTGCGGGACATAAGGTTCTCGGCATGGCTCGTTCAGACGAGGGAGAAAAAGCCCTGGCAACTATTGGAGCGGACGTGCATCGCGGTTCGCTTGAAGACCTCGAAAGCCTTCGGAGGGGCGCAGCGGCGGCCGATGCCGTGATTCACCTGGGCTTTATTCACGACTGGTCCAACTTTGCAAGGTCTTGCGAGGTCGATCGCATCGCAATCGAAGCTTTGGGCTCAGTCCTCGCTGGCTCAGATCGGCTTCTGATCGCCACGTCGGGGACGGCAGGACTAGCCGGGCCGGGCCAGATCGCGACCGAGGACCATGACGTGCCGCCAGATTTCCCCTTTCCCCGCGTCTCGGAGCAGACGGCGCTATCACTGAGGGGCGTGCGCGCCTCGGTGGTGCGGCTTCCCCAAGTTCACAACACAATGCGGCAAGGGCTTCTGACTTACGCCGTTGCTGTGGCGCGCGAGAAAGGCGTCTCAGCCTATGTCGGGGAAGGACGCAACCGCTGGGCGGCGGCACACATCTCGGATGTCGCCCGTCTTTACCGGTTGGCGCTGGAAAAGAACGAAGCGGGCGCGAAATATCATGCGGTGGCTGAAGAAGGCGTGCTGATGCTGAATATTGCCGAAGCAATCGGCCGCGGGCTGAAACTGCCCACAAGATCCATATCCGCGGGAGAAGCTTCGACGCACTTTGGTTGGCTGGCAATGTTCGCTAGCCGCGACCTTGTGGCATCAAGCGAAAAGACGCGGAGGACGCTCGGCTGGACTCCGACCGGGCCCGGGCTGATTGCCGATCTAGAACGGCTTGGCGCATCGAATTGCTGAAGCATGCGGGCGCGCCGCACGCTTTTTTGAAGGACCGCTTTCGGCGACCCCGAACGTCTCTGCGGGTCGGCTGAGGCCGACCGCATCGGTGGAGAGGTCGGGCCACGAACAGTCAGTAGCAACCGCTGCATTTGGTCACCAAAGCGTCGTTCCGCCCCCCAACAAACGCCCCTCTCGGCACATACGCGATGACTGATGCGGAGCCCCACTCCAGTTGTGGAAAGCGTATCGGTCAAGTATGGCGTAGCGCGCGATCCAGGTCGTCGAGCAAGCGTTGGATCGCCACGCTATTGGGCTTGTAGTACACCCAGTTTTTGATTTTCTTCGAAGTCACCAGGTCTGCCGCTGCCAGCGCCTGCATATGCGTGGTGACAGTGGGCTGACTGAGGCCAGTCTTCTCGGTGATGAAGCTGACACAGACCCCATCCTTCACAAGGTCCGCGTCCCGCTGCGGTGGAAAGTGCTTTTCCGGCTCGGTAAGCCAAATGAGTATCGTCAGCCGGTGGCGATTCGAGAGTGCATGCAGCGCCTCCTGCAGCTGGTTCTCATCGACATTGTCCATTTTCGACATTGCTCAGATTTTCCTTGACGGGACCAATCTATATTGTACTCTTTCTATATAGCTACTTATCGATATAGGTCGACTATGGCGACGCACGCAATGACTTCCACGAGAACCCAGTCGATCGTACGCACGATCAGCGTTGCTGTCGTCTTCACGCTGTTCGTGGCGGTCGTGTTCGGCTTTGGGCTCTATCTTTTTGTGCTGGTCGTGCCAGTGATGCGGCAAAGTCTCGGAATCGACTATACGGCGATTGGCATCGTAACTGGTGGGACCCAGACGGCGTACCTCGTTGCGGCGTTAGTTTCTCCGCGCCTCACAACCCGCTTCGGCGAGGGGCAGGTCATTGTGGGCGCTGTCACTGCGGCAGCCTTGCTTTTGCTACTGTTCGCGAAAGTCCAGAGCGTAATGTCGGTCGGACTCGTTCTCGCCGGACTTGGGGCGACGGCGGCTTTCATGATGGTCCCGAGCGTCGGTGCAATCTCCGGTACAGTTCCCTTCGGGTACCGTTCCCGCGTCAATGGTCTGGTTTCGAGCGGCACGGCCTATGGGCAATTCGCGAATGGTCTTCTTGTGTCGCGGGGCTTACCAGCACACAGTTGGCACTCCATATGGATTGTGGCGGGGTCGGTCTCGCTCGTCATCGCGCTTGTGGGACTGCTTGCGCTTCGCCGCTTCGCTCCACAGGTTTTCAGCCGCAAGGCGCCAAAGCGCGCCGTAAGTCGTCGCGCGTCCGGCGGCCGGTGGCAATTGATGACTCGCCCCAACCTGACGGTCTGGATACTGCTCGCGTTGAGCGGAATGGCTTGCGGGCCGTGGCAAAACTACCTGTCGAGCTTTCTGGCCGATGAGGGACATTCCCTGGCAACTATCGGGCAAGTCTGGTCGACGATTGGCGCGGTGGGACTGTTCAGCGGATTTGCGGCGGGGATGGCTGCCGACAAGGCAGGGGCACGGATTGCGCTCGCATTCTCCTTCACTGCACTCGCCGGCTCCGGTCTCCTGATCGCTTTCCATTCCGAAGCATGGCAATTGCGAGCGGCCGCCGTGTGTTTCGGTCTCTCGTTCTATGCGATTTACGGACTGATTCCCGCGTATATCAGCAAGACTATGGACCCTTGCTCGGCAACCACGGTGTTTGGTGTTGCCAACGTCTTTCTCGGTCTTGGAACGACATTGGGCAACGTGATGGGGGGCAATTTCGTAGCCTGGTTTGGTTCGCTCAAGGACGTTTTTATCACCGCGTCGGCGATTGCATGCGTGGCGATAATACTCACGGCGACGCTCCGTGATGAACGAGCGGTTACCTCCTGATATACCGCTTGCACTGCCAATTCGCCGTCCACCGAGCGCCTGCCTGCTGGACCGCTCTGGCTCGCTTTCCGTCGATGGCACTGTGTACGGCATGCGACGGTGGTCGGCCAGAAGCTGCCTTTTACGATCGCACCCACTCAGTCATTCGAATGGCTGTCCGGCAGCGAACATCGGACCTTCTCTAAAAAGATCGAATCCAGAGTCCGGCGCTGCAAGCCGCACCACGGACGCGCAGATCACTCGGCAGATTGAGCCGTGACACGGCGTCAGTGGTGTGATTGCCTACGTCGAGCGCTTGCCTGATTTCAAGCCCGCGATCGAAACCCGTCGATATTTCGTCCCCCGGTTTGACGTGACCGTCACGATCGCAGTGATTCGTCGTTCAGCCCGGACGATCGACACGCGTCTTGCGATCGTGAGCTACAGGGCCGGAATCACGTTTGGATATTCAAGATGGTACTCCACACGCTTGACGCCCGGCACGCTCTCCGCCGCAACGCGGATGGCCCGCTTTTCCTCTACAGATTCGATCACCCCGCATAGATGCGCGACGCCATCCTTGACGCGCACGCAGTTTTTGGGCAACCCCCAGCTCTGCCCGTGCATTGTCCGGACTATTTCTTCGCGCAGGCTCGCGTCATCGCGCGAAACTAATTCCACGACCGGAGCAATCCGCGCGAGTGCGCGAATCAGATTCGAGCGACTCAAATTTCCGATCAGCGTGCCACTCTTCAACACTGGCACGCTGTCGAGACGTCGACGCTCCATGAGGTCCGCGATCTGCTGGAGCGGCATGTCCTCCGAGATCGAAATCACCTCTTCGCACATCACGTCGCCTACGACGCGCCCGTGCTCCTTCAGATACCTCGCGGCCTGAGCGCGGGGGGACGACAACAGGAGTTCGAGCCACCACTGGCGCTTTCTGTGGCAGGTGCTGTTCTCTACTCGATGCAGAAGATCGCGTTCGCCGACGATACCGACAACTTGTCCGTTCTCGTCGACGACCGGCATGCTTCCGATATGGTTTTCGACCAAAAGTGTTGCCGCTTCGTGGATCGTCATGTCCGGTGTGGCAGTGATGACGGACGCAGTCATGATGTCTTGCGCGCGCATAGTTGCTCCTCCTGCTTGTTTGCGACGGGTCCTCGTCTGGTGCTCCCATCACGTGGCTTTGGCAGACCGTCCCGAGCCGATCGCTCGGTGCTGAGGCGCCTTGATTCCACAATCTGATTCAATTCCCGGAGGGGTCAGTGCTCCTTGGGCAAACACCCGCCTTGAATAGACTTTTCTTATCGTTGAGCGCGATCGCGCCGGCTGCGCTATCGCACTGCGAGTGAACAGTAGAGGTCCGGAATACAAAGGGCAATTGAGTCATCCAGTGCGGGCTGCGGAGCAAACGGAATCTGCGATGCGTCGAAGCGCGGAAACGGAGTGTTTCCCGAAGCACGGGAAAATACGGCGGAGTCTTCTAGCCCAGAATCGAAATCGTCGTTACCGGTCGCGGCAATACAGCATTGGACCCCGGCGGTGGCCATCGCCGTGAGCAGGCAGCAGGTTCGAACAATGTTGACCCGGCTCGCGCATCTCATGTCGAGGTTCCTCAAAAGGCCAGTTCAAAAAGAGCTCGTAACGGCAGTCTACTTTTCCGGCAAGCGGTTAACCTGGGATACCTGAGCAATGGAGCAAGGAGTGAAGTGCCGGCTGCTATCATCGATCGCCAGCTGTAGTTACTGATCGAACCGCTAGTTCCGCGTCACAAATCGCGACGCAAGCGATACCTTGGGCGTCTGCGGGCCTCGGACTGTGCGGCACTCAATGGCATCCAGCTGTGCTGTCGACAGCGGCACGTTCAAGGCGGGCACGCCGCAATGCAATAGCGGCATGGGTCTAATCGTAGATGATTCGCTGACACCGGAACATAACCTGAATAGGTGATCGCGTGACTCTCTCTCAGCCCGTGCCGGTGCGACCTGTCCAGTCCACTTCGGACAGCCAGCCTGACGACTCGATGTTCGCACTCCGGGATGAGCCCTCTGGCCGACCTGGCCGTCGGCCACACAGACAGCATGTCAATGCGTTGCGACCTCAACGAGGATGTCCGCGTGCACATCTTTATCTTGCGCAGCGCGGAGGCTCCGCGATTTGCATCCACGGACAAGAAGCCTTTCGGCCTCGCCTTGCGCGGGTGCCTCGCCATCGTCGCCTGCAACGCCAGCGCCTGCAGTTCGCTATCTCAGCTTGCCGAGCCACAGCGCGGTGAGCGTTGAGCGATTCCGGACGTTGAATTTGGCGTAGATCGCCTTGATATGGACATGCGTCGTGTTCGGACTTTGGTCGAGCTTCTGCGCGATCTGCTTTTCCGTGAGTCCGTCGAGCAGCCACAGCAGCACCCTTCGCTCGGCCGTCGTCAGGGGAGCGTCGGCGATGAGCAGGCCGTGGCTGAGCAGTTGCTGCCGGTTGAACCATCTCAGCCCATGCATCACGAAACCCAGACGCTCGAGATCCGGCGCAGAGAATCGGGGTGCCCGCACATCGCGAAACACGAAGAGATGAATCCGCACATCGTCATTGAGCGAGCAACGCACCTGGATGCTGTCGCCGTGGCCGACTTCGAGGTAGTGGCGCCGATAGTGCTCACCTTCAAACCATTCGGCGGGCATCGCCTCGAAGAGCAGGTTGGCGCAGAACGGCTCGTTCCCTGAGGCGGCCACGACATGTGACGAGTCGACGTGGCCGGACCAGAGCGTGTCGTACTGCTCCTGCACCGAAGCGACCATCGCCGGTACCGGATGCAGAAGCCGAACCAGTCGTGGACGCCAGCCGAACAAAGGATCCTTTGGCGCGAGCGAAGGCAATCGCACGACAACGGCCCAAAGCGCATTCTGTGCGTTGACCATGGCACTGAGCTTGGTTAGCAGATGGGACAGCGCGACATCGCCATCACCTGCTGAGAACTCGGCCAGCCGATCCCAGAGTGCATAGACGTCATCGTGCACCGGTGGATTGGTGGAATCCGCGAATGGAAGCATGTCGTCCTCAAGAAGAATGTGCGGATCACCGATCTTCGGTGAGCATGAGGGTATCACCTTTTCAGGTAGTACCGACGCGTATCACGGTGCTCGATACTGATGTGCCGCTCACAGCCGCGACCGTCATCAACTGGAACTAAACAGCACTGGGCACTCGATGTTTCATGGTGCGACGACACCCAGCGGACGCGGGACAAGGCCACTGCGCGCGACGTGGCGAGCCTGCGCACCCGCCGCACCGATGTAATCAATCCTTGAACGCGCGCTTCCCGCCACAACGGGCGGGAAACACTGGCCTTTCCTGTAATGTCCAACACGGAGAGACACGGCAAATGGATAGCGAACCTCAGCCCGCGCCCGAGAGCGCCGCGGGACCAGCCCGGTCATTGACCCCGGCAACGGGATGGTACCCCTGGCAGGTCAAACTTCAGTGGGCGGTGCTCGTGCTCGCCACGGCACTTTGCCTGGCCTTGTCCGTGCACGAAGGCGTCGAAGTCTTTGTCATCGGTGCCGTTTTTCTGGCGTCTGGCATATCCAGCATCGCGGGCTTCGCCTTCTCCGCAGTCTGCGGCGCAATGCTGTTCCATCTCTCCGCCGACCCGGTGCAGGTCGTCCAGATCATGATTGTCTGCAGTATCGCGAACCAGACAGCAATGGTCTGGTCACTCAAACGGGATATCCAGTGGCGGCCGCTGGCTGTTTTCCTGGTCGGCGGCGGGGTCGGACTGCCCCTGGGCATCGCCGTACTGCTCACGCTGGATCGTCACGTCTACACCCACGTGCTTGGTGTGTTTCTGGTTCTCTACGGGTGCTACATGCTCGCCCGGCGGCCGCTCGTCATCCGGCGCCAGGAGAAGGCACTCGATGTCTTGGCGGGATTTCTCGGCGGCGTCACGGGTGGCGCGGCCGGCTTTCCCGGAGCATTCGTGACCATCTGGTGCGGGTTCAAGGGGTGGAACAAGGACCGCCAGCGTGCCATGTATCAGCCGTTTATCCTGATCACGCAGGTCGCTGCGCTCGCTGCAATTAGTCTCTTGCGACACTCCGCCGGCAAAACCGGTTTCACCCCAGCCATTCTGCTCTGCATACCCGGGTCGCTGCTCGGAACCGCGATCGGCATGACGCTCTATAAACGGCTGTCCGACAATCATTTCGTACGGCTTGTGAATCTGCTGTTGATTGTCTCGGGGATCAGCTATTTTGGATAACTAGAGAATCCGCCGCAGAACGTGCGCCCCGTCGAATCTGGCTGTCCGCTCAAATGACCTCTGAACCGCAGCGGAGAGTGATGTCCAACAGCGCTGTGGTCCGCTATCGGGTCGCCTGCGGGCATCCGCGTCGGGCCGCAGGCAGCCATGAAGGGCCACTCGCTCTCGGGCCGCCGCCGATGTTCGGATGACTCACACACCCCTTACAGCGGCCGTTCACATGCGCGAGCCTTTATCGCTTGCCCTGAGACGGGGTTTATGTGTCCGCCTGCCGCTTATCTTATGTGCGTTGCCCTACATATACGCTTCGTCGCCCCTGGTCATCTACGTCAAATCATCTAGCCTTTTTCTGTCCGAAACGAGGATTGCGCGACGTCACGGTTGCCATATCCAGGCACCTCCGACCATCACCGGTCGACCCAGAGGGCGCTTGAGGTTACTACTCTCCAACGCGACAGGGGTGCCGACATGCCGCAAACCGTCCGAAAGTATTGGGGCCCCTTCCAGGGGCGCACGACGCTCAATTTCAACTGGGACGCCATCAACCACGACTCAACGGTCATCGTCACCGCCGCCGAGTACAAGGTGACTACGCCCGCCGACAGCGAGCACCGTTTCATCGGCGCGGCCACCATCACCGTCGACAACGTCTGCCCCCACGGGCCGCCATTCGACTCCAACCACGGCGTCACCTTCGTCGTCAACGTCAATTGGGGGGCGCCGCTGAACATCGTCACGGACGTCACCGTTCTCGACGATGCGCCGATCGAGATCCAGTACTGAGGCTGGGATCATGCCGCTGACCATCCGCAAGTACTGGGGGAAGTTCCTCGGCCGCACGACCCTCAACTTCAACTGGGACGCCATCGACCACGACTCGACGGTCATCGTCACGGCGTCGGAGTACGCCGACAACAAGGTCCGGTTCATCGGTGCGGCGACGATCTCCGCCGACAACGTCTGCCCCCACGGACCACCCTACGACCCCAACCACGGCGTCACCTTCGTCGTCAATGTGGACTGGAACTCGCCGCTGAACGTCGTCACCGACATCACCGTCCTCGACGCCAAGCCGATCGAGGTGCAGACGTACGTACCGGACGTGACCAACCGCCTCGCGGTGCGGTTGCAGTACCAGCAGAGTGACCAGTGGTGCTGGATCGCCTGCGGCGCCACCGTCGATCACTTCTACGACCCGGCAAGCACCTGGAAGCAATGCGAGGTGATGACGCAGATAGGACAGGAGATCAACGGGTTCCCGACGAACACCACTGCCTGCCCGTCGGCGCAGGCACTGATCCAGAACCCCGACCTGGCCGCTCGCTACGCCAACCCCTACGCCATCGGCGCCCGCTACGTGCTCGACGACGCCCGCCTGGGGATCGACACCCGCTATCTGAAATCCGGCGGGGTGACCGACGCGTTGAAGACGGTCGGCAACTACGCCAGCTATCACGGACCGGATCTGACTCTCGCCGACCTCAGAGCCGAGATCGACGCCGGGCGACCTGTTGTCGCCTCGATCACCTGGCTCAGCGGCGGGACCCACTTCGTCGTGATTGCCGGCATCCAGGGCGAGGGGCTGCTGATCCTCGATCCGGTCAACGGCGAGTGCTTCACGGAGTTCGGCGCGTTCCCCGGCACCTACTTCGGCGGAGCGACCCTGGACGGCTACGCCTTCACCAAACCCTGAGCCACCTCGAAGAGCACCGGCACTCCGATACGGTCGCCGGAATGCCGCGCAGATGCGCGACACAGGGGTGGCGACCTCAGCGGACGACTGGTGAGGCGGCGATGGTGTCGAGCAGGGTCGCCAGACGGATCGACTGCCCCGCCGTCCACGGGCTGGGACCGCCTCTTGCGATGCGGCGACGGACACATAGTCGTCAGTGGGGGAGGTTTTCGGTAGTGACCGCGCTGCGGCGCCGGCGGGTTGTTTGAGGCTGTATTGTTCGGTCTTCACGTCGCCCCTTCAAGGTGGCTCGTTGACCTGGGGCTGCAGGCCAGTGGCGTGCACGATGTGCTCCCGAAGGGGTGAGACCGCACGGTCTCACGCCGTGCTCGTCGTCTCAATCGCTCTGAGGGCTGCCCGCCGATGTGCGCCCTCGGATGCGGGGTCTCCTTCAGGTGGCTGTGTTCGCGCTCGAACGGCAACTTTGCGGCGACGGGATCCAGCTGACGCATGTCTCTTCATGGCCCGGAGCACTCGGTCGCCACGTCACCCCGATCGACTGCTCCCAATCAGAAAACCGCCATTGGGCCGCCAGAGTAGCGAAGGTCCGGATTGGGTGACTACGGAAGTTCGGAGCGGCGGTCGGGCGACGAACTTCCGAGTGCGGCCATGAAGCGACGCTCGCCCGACAGTGACAGGTGGCAGAAACTCGCCGCGTTTCGGCCATTTGCCCCTTTCGACGACGGTCCGCAAATTGAGTGCATGTGCGGCGGCCATTATCGACCGTCGCGACCTCGCTACGCCGGCTTGCCGTGACCCTGGAAAAAACCACGTCGACGTTTCATAACGCTCGAGTCTCGTCATTTTCGGCGTCCTTCGCTCAACCTGCGGCTCCAACGCAAAAATAGGCGCGATGAACTAAAACGTAGACGTGGTTGCTCAGGCGGCGTTGTTGCTATTGGTAAAGCGACCGGGACTTTCTGCTGCGACGTTGAGAGCGCAGATCGCCGACGCGGCGAGAGGAAAGCTGACGGCCCGCCACGCGAGACGACAGGGACAACAGGCTGCCAGGTAGCAGGTTCATGGCTGACACCAACCAACACGATTGGCAGCAGCAGAAGACTGATTGCTACCGCCCCGAACAGGCAGCCGGCAATCGGATGCTCAAACTCTGTCTTCACCGCCTGCCAGGCAGTCAGGCATTTCCAACCATGGTGCGATTGCTGCATTCGACCATGTTGCATTTGCGGCGCCGCACACAACTGTTGCGGCTCTGTCGTGCGGTCCGCAGAGGCTGGAATTCCTCACGCAACTTCGCGAGCTTTGTGTCAATTGCGCGAGGATCGCTGCCGGCTGATTCGGAAGGCGAGTTGGATCGGCGAGGCCTTCACACGCGCCCGTCTGAGCGCTTCAATGCGGCGGCGGTTTAACGTCGAACGCAATCCGCCCCGCCGGCAAAAAAGTGAGCGAGATGACGGCCTCCCAGGCTCGGGTGCCGTCCAGCCGCCATAACACCTGCCGTTCCAACCTGCGAGCGCCGCGCCTTCGTTGAGCGGGACCACCAGGTTGATCTCGCCGTATGGGTGCAAGTGATAGTCGGCGCGCAAGCTGCCCTCGGGGTTGTTCTGGACGCTATCTGTGCTGTCCAGCAGTACCGCTGTGGCGCTAAAGAAGAACCAGTCGCGCCAGGTCTTTGTACAACTCGCTCTCAACGCCATATTTCGCGTTCAGCCATTGCTCGCCCCCAATGCCGGTGGTCATGTCCTTGACCTCTTGCAGCAGGGGGATGAGACGGGCCACAAGTTCGTCTTTACTATGGCAATATGCACCTTTCAGTAACCTTCTCGCCCCCCGAGAAATCCCCTTCAAGGAAGCGTTTTCATGGACCAGAAAGCATGTGTCTTCAGCGAGCTGCGCCCACGATTGCAGAAAATCGCGTATCGAATGCTCGGCTCGGTAGCCGAGGCGGAAGACATTGTGCAAGACCTATGGCTGCGCTGGCAGTCGGCCGACCGCGAGAGCATCGACAACGCGGAAGCTTGGCTAGTCGCGGTCACGACACGCATGTCCATCGACCACCTGCGCGCCGCGAAAATCCGACGCGAACACTACACGGGCATCTGGCTACCGGAACCGGAATTGACAGATTCCCCGACCACGCCAGAACAGGCCAAAGAACGCGCCGATGACGTATCAGTTGCTTTCCTACTGTTGCTCGAGCGCCTCACGCCCGAGGCACGCGCAGCGTTCCTGCTGCGCGAGGTCTTCGACGCGGACTACGCGGAGGTGGCACTGGCCATCGGCAAGAGCGAAGCGGCGTGCCGTCAGCTCGTGAGTCGTGCGAAGGTCCAACTGCGCGATGAGCGTCCACGTTATACAGTCTCGCGCGAAACGCATCGGCGCCTGCTGGAGGGGCTCGCGCAGGCGATCGAGCGCGGTGACTTCCACGCAATCAACGCGTTGCTCTCCGAGGACGCCATCCTGATTGGCGATGGCGGCGGCAAGGTGCAGAGCTTCCCGAAGCCGATGGTGGGCGGCAGGCGCATCGCGCAGCTCTTCTATGCGTCTCATTTACGATTTGGCAGCGAAATGCGACTCAAGCTGGTGCAACTCAACGGCCAATGGGCGCTGCTACGCTATTTCGAAGACCAGCTCGAATCCGCACAGTCGTTCGAAATCAACGGCAATCGCATCGTTTGCATTCATGTGCAGCGCAACCCCGACAAGCTGGCACGTATCGCAGCTGTGCACGGCAACGGCTGATACCATGCGCTGCGCACGCGCACTTGAGAGGCAGTAAGTACCCCGGCCCCCCTATCGCGCCGCTCGTCGATAAATAAATCTGGATTTGCGTCACAAACGAACGCACCCACCCGTCTAGTTGTCAGGAACATTACGACTCTTGCTTCCATGACAGACCATCTTTCGTGCCGCTCGAACGGCGCCGACGATCCGTTGGCCAGCAGTTTCGCGACCAGCTATGCTGGCGTGGTGTCGTTTATCGCAGTCGCGAATGAGGGCAGTTTTGCGCGAGCGGGCGACCGCTTGGGCATTGGGCGCTCATCTGTGAGCCGCAACGTTCAGAAACTTGAGGCTCAACTCGACGCGCGGCTCTTCCTGCGCACGACGCGCAGCACCTCGTTGACGCGCGAAGGCGAGCTCTTCTACGAGAACTGCCAGGCTGGTCTCGCGCGCATCGCTCAGGCACTCGAAGACATGCGGGAGCTGCGCAACGGACCGCCTCGCGGCCATTTGAGCATCGCCTCGACGGCGGCCTTCGGGCGCAGGGTCGTCGCGCCGCTATTGCGGGGCTTTCACGCGCGCTATCCGGATATTTCCCTGGAACTGCTGCTGAACGAACGGCCCGCCGATTTCACTTCGGATCGCGTCGACGTGTCGTTTCGCGATGGACGCATGGAAGACAGCGGCATCGTCGCGCGCCGCTTGATCCCCATGCAAATGATCGTTTGTGCATCGCCCGCGTACGCCCGAATTCACGGCTTGCCTAGCCACGTCGATGAACTGCTCGAGCATCGCCACATCAACCTGCGGACGGCATCGGGGCGCCTCAAGGAGTGGGAATTCAAGGTGGACGGTCTTACGCAGCGGTACCAGCCGACCGCGCGCCATACGTTCAACGACCCGGATCTGGCCTTGCAGGCCGTACTCGACGGACTAGGCCTGGCGCAGTTGCCTGCCTACCAGGTGTGTGAACTACTTCGTGACAGGCGGCTCGTCAGCTGCCTCGCCCAACACGCGCCAGACGACGGTGGCCACTACCTCTGCTTTCTCAGCCGAAAGCAGCTTCCGGCCCGCATTCGGGTGTTCGTTGACTACATGACTGAGCAAACGAGAGCGCTCGATCTCCAGTGTTCGACGCCGCTCACTATTGCGCAGGCAGCCGACCAGCAGCCCGCATGACGACTCCAATGATGTTTTGCAGGAAACACGGTGATTCCTCGCAAAGGCCTACCGGACAACACCGAGCATATGTATGATCGTTCGCGACCAGGCCGTCACCACCTCCCACAGCAGAGAGGCGTCTGCAAACCGATGCATCACGATGCGAATCCGCGCAGTGGGCGCGGAGGCGACCTGTCGAACCACAATCTCACGGAGAATCGTCAGACGATCGTCGGCATTGCGGTACAGAACTTACCGAGGTCAAGACAGTAGTATATAAATTGCGCGAGCGCGATTATTTGGCAATTGCCGCTCGGCCGGCAACGGACGTACCGTGGACGATCATGCGGTTCCAGCAGCGCCCGACCAAGAAACTACCGTGATCGAATTTGGGACCCCATGAGCAATCCTTTGCATCCCCCACCTCTGACCCTGCTCGAGAAGTATCGCGGCAAAGAAGGGCAAACGCTGTATTCAACGACAGTCACCGTTACCGGTGGCACAGCGGGACACGGCCGTGCCTCAGGCATCGCGAGTTCCGACGACGGCCAGTTGGCCGTCGAGCTCCGCCTACCCGAGGAACTGGGCGGACCCGGTGGCGGCACCAACCCGGAGCAGCTTTTCGCCGCGGGCTATGCGGCCTGCTTTCATGGTGCGCTGAGTCTGCTTGCCGCGCGCGCCGGCATTGCGCTCGCCAACACCTCCGTCGACGTCACGGTGCGATTCGGCCGCGATCCCGTTGATGGCTTGTTCGTCCTAACTGCGTACACACGTGTCCGCTTGCCGGGTCTAGAGCGTGAGCTCGCCGAACAGCTCGTTCGCGAAACTGAGCGTTTTACGCCTTACACTAAGATGGCGCGGCAGGGAATCGAAAACGTCGTCGCGCTCGCTGCTCCGGACGACACGGACTGAGACTGCGCGCCGCACATTCCCGGCACTACATCGCGATCGACTCCGCTGCGATATCTTCCGTGTGTTCGCCGAGCAGCGATCGCAGTTCGCGCTCGATCTGCACACATAACGTCGAAATCGGTACGTCGTTCGCGCTTCCTTCAAACGGATTTTCTGTACTCTCGCCGACCTGTTCTAGCGAGGTGTACATCCACGATACTGCGACGCTGCACGGCACGACGAGCCATATCATGTTTCCGTGCATGAAGCCACTCACGCTATCGTTGAGCTTGTCGAATTCGTGCAGCAAGCCAAAAGGAAAGAGCAGGCAAAAGAAGCGGACGAATAACGTGCTCACGGTCGCGTATTGACGCGGATATGGAAAATCCTTCAACCGTTCTGCCTTTGCCTGCAACGCAACGAAATCGCCCAAGGCGCGTTGAAGTTCCAGATAGAACGACAAATTCAGCTTTCCCGCGGTATGAAGCTTCTGCAGGCATGCGCCCTGGGTGTTCAGCAAGGCTGTCGCGGCGTTTGGGGCGTTTAGCGCGAGCGCGGTATCCGACGCTGGTAAATATCTATGCAGCGTCTCCTTGAGGCTCAATTCCCATTCCGGCACCCTGTAGTGACGACGGTATTCGGCATTAAATCCCTTGTTCATGCTCTCCCACACTCGCGGGCTGCGCAACGAATAACGCAACGTAGTGAGCCAGGCTAAATGACGCTCGATCAGCCTGCGGCTGACGATTTCGTCGTCTGGAAAATCGCGGGCGAGCTGCCCCCAGCGCCGGCTCGCGCTCACAATGCCGGTCCAGATGTCCTGCGCGTCCATTGCCCTATTGTAGGTTTGAACGTTCTTGAAGCCGACGATGAACGACGTCGCGGTGCCAAGCAGCACGACGATGGTAAGCGGCACCGATAGCCACTCTATGTTGCAAAACCTGAACAGAATGACAGGCAACGTGCCCCAGATCGCGAGCGCGTAGATTTGTCTCCGGGTCCAGTAAAGAAATTCGGATAACTTATAAGACTTGCCGAGGTGCATATCGTGATCGCCTCGTTACACGGTGAATGAGTGGGCGCATGGATGGTCCGCTCGACGGATGCGCGATGCGTGTGCTTCCCGCACTCTCAAGACGTTCGACACACTCATTTTGTGACATCGAACACGAAATTGCCGTTGGTGTGCAGAGTATGTGGCTGGATGCGTAACCCAATTGGTGTAAGAAAGACAACACTATGGATCCTTACATGCGGCTAGCGCGAGACAGCACACCGACCTACGATTTACTTACGCGCTGATCCTCGGTTGAGGCATCAACCAGTCGCGGAGTCGAAAGTCACCTACTCAAGGGGAAACGCATGACGCAGCGTATCAACTACATCCAGCAGTCACCGGAACTATTCAAGAAGTACATGGAATTCAGCAATCAGTTGAAGGAGAGCGCGATCGAAGAGTCGATTCGCGACCTCATCTCGATACGCGCTTCCCAGATCAACGGTTGTGGCTTCTGCGTCGACATGCACGTAAAGGAAGCTCGCATGCACGGTGAGCGCGAGCTGCGTATCCATCATCTGGCGATCTGGCGTGAATCCACGCTATTCGCACCACGCGAGCGCGCCGCCCTCGCATGGACCGAAGCACTGACACAGCTAGGCGCGCACGGCCTTGCAGACGATATTTACGAGCGCGTGCGTACGCAATTCTCGGAGAAGGAACTCTCGGATCTGACCTTCGATGTGATGGCCATCAACGGCTGGAATCGTGCGAATCTCGCTTTCAGGACCGTGCCGGGATCGGCCGACAAGGCCTTCGGCCTCGACAAGGCCAACCTGGCCTGACTGCTCATACTTTGCTCTCGTCGCGAGCCCGCGTATGCGGGCTGCTCTACTGGAAGCCAATCATGGCTGGTTTCAAACATACCGCAGTCACGGCGCTCATCACTGCACAGGCGTTGATGTGCAGCGTTCAGGCCGCGCCGCCAGAAGCTCGCGTCACGCCTCTCATGACGGTCCCGCTTGAGCACTATCCGGGCAAGGAAGCGTTGATGATCAGCGTCGAATATCCGCCGGGCGCCGCGGATCCGGTGCATCGGCACAATGCATACGGCTTCATCTACGTGCTGGAAGGCACGATCATCATGCAGGTAAGGGGCAAAAAGCAGGTCACACTTTCGCCAGGGCAAACGTTCTATGAAGGCCTGAACGATGTCCATACGATCGGGCGCAACGCGAGCCAAACGGAGCCCGCAAAATTCCTCGTGATGCTGCTGAAAGATAAAGGCGCGCCGGTTCTTGTACCGGCGAAATAAACCAGACGCCTACGTTGCCCCAGGTCGAACGTTCCCGACCCTAGGAAAACATGGCATTCCATCCGGAAAGTTGTGCCTGGCGAAATCGAGGGAGTTGCCTCTACCGAGCGCCTCGCCGCCGCGCCAATGCGACAGCCACCGGTTAAGTGGTGGCAACGCTCGGTTAGCAGCATTCGCTCCTGCGATTGCGTCAAGCGCTCGGGAGAACCGCGAATGCGGTTGGCGAGACTATAGCTGTGGCAGACAAGAACTGACTGAGACAAAAAGATCGGCTGGCAAATCTTTAGTAGCAAGTGCATGACCGCATCAGGCCAGAAAATACTCGCTTTCGTAATCACGCAATAATCTTCTGCATTCCTATATTTATCCACTCAAGGGAGTAAGCATTCATGCGACTCGTCATTATAGGTGCCGGCTTCGCCGGCATGTACGCTGCGCTTTCCGCAGCTCGTCTGCGCGACATCCAGGGAGTGACTCCCGAAGAACTCGAAATCGCGCTGGTAGCTCCGGAGCCGAAGCTGGTGGTTCGCCCGCGGCTCTACGAACGGAATCCTGAAACCCTCACGGCACCACTGCTGAATGTGCTCAACGCCATCGACGTGGTGTATGTGCAAGGTAGCGTCGAGACGGTTGACACCCAATCCCGCATGGTGCAGATCGCATACGGAAAAGACCTGAGCAAGTCGCTCTCTTACGACCGCCTGGTGGTGGCCACCGGCAGTCGACTATTCCGTCCCAACATTCCCGGACTCGCCGAGCACGGCTTCAGCGTCGACTCGCTCGACGATGCGGTTGCCCTCGACAAGCACCTGCACAGCCTCGCCAACCGCCCGCGGTTGAACGGGCGCGACACGGTCGTCGTGGCTGGCGGCGGATTCACTGGCATCGAGGCGGCAACTGAAATGGCGGGCCGTCTGCCCGAGATTCTCGGTAAAGATACCAAGACCCGTGTCATCATCATCGACCGCAACAGTGTGATCGCACCCGACATGGGCGAAGGTCCCCGCCCCCTCATTGACGACGCGCTGCGCAAGCTCGGTGTGGAAACCCGCCTCGACGCCGGCGTCGCCTCTCTCGACGAATCGGGCGTGACATTATCCACCGGCGAACACATCGAGACGGAGACCGTGATCTGGGCAGCAGGCATGCGTGCCGCCCCGCTGACCGCGCAGATTCCGGCCGAACGCGATAATTCTGGCCGACTTCTGGTCGATCGCGATCTGCGCGTACCGGGCGTTCAGGGTGTCTTCGCCACCGGCGATGCCGCCCGTGCCGCCTGCGATGACGACGGCAACTATGCACTGATGTCATGCCAGCACGCGACGCGTATGGGCGCATTTGCCGGCAACAACGCCGCAGCGGAATTGCTTGGCGTTCCGACCAAGCCCTACCAGCAGAAGGCTTACGTCACTTGCCTCGACCTCGGCGAAGCCGGCGCACTGTTCACGCGCGGTTGGGAGCGCAAGGTAGAGATGGTCGGCGATGTCGCAAAAAAGACGAAGCAGGAGATCAACACCGTCTGGATATATCCACCGAAGGCCGAGCGCGCCGCCGCACTCGCGTCGGCCGATCCAGAGCGTGTGACCGATCTCTGAACACCTCGCGAGGATCGAACGCGTTTTCCACGCTGAAAGCGCGATCTGCCAAACATCGCGCTTAGGAGCCTCCAGAGATGAACCAGATGACTTGCAACTCCCAAGAGGAGGCAAACATGAAACTGGATAACACCCGCACCTCGGCAGTCCGCGCCAGACGAGTTGGCGCTATCCAGTTACCAAGTCGAAACATTTAAAACTCGAGCGATGTGGGGTGGACGCCGTTTTCGGCGTCCGCTATAAGTCGAAATGAAAAGGACACGGCTTCCAGCGGAAGGTGAACGCTGGGCTGACAGCGTCGAGCAATATCAGGTCGTCCCCTCGCACTCCTCTTCCAACCCAGCGCCCGCTCGTAGCGGTTCAAACGAGGATACGACGTTCCACGCGGCCAGTTGCGCAGCGACGAAGTCGATAAATACCCGCACACGCATTGGCATATTTCTTCCGAACGCGTGAACTGCGTGAACGGGCACCGATGCTAACGCGCTATCGGGCAGAACCACATGCAACCGCCCCGCTGCAATGTCTTCTCCCACGGCGATCTCCAGAATCTGCGCGATACCTAGTCCATTCAACGCTGCAACCCGCATTGCATCGCCGTTGTCCGCGTCAAACCTCCCTTCGATCGCCATCGACATCCCGTCTCCGAAGACTAGGGGGTACGCACGTCCGTTGAGCCGGTAACGCACATGCTGATGCTCGGCAAGATCCGCGACCACACGCGGCGTACCTCGCTCGCGCAGGTAAGCGGGCGCGGCCACCAGAGCCAGTTGAAGACTGGCGACCCGCAGCGCATGCAAGCTGCTGTCTTCTAGCCAGCCCACTCTTATGACGATGTCGAAGCGATCGCGTATCAGGTCCGCATGGCGATCGCTAACGCTCACGTCTAGCGCGAGTTCCGGGTGACTCGCCATGAGTTTCCGCGTGACGGGGTCGAGCAAAAGGCAGCTCAGCTCCGCAGGCAAGCTCACACGTAGTCGTCCAGTAGCGGCCGCAGGCGAGCGCAGCACTTCGTCCGCACCTTCCAGTCCGCGCATCAGTGGTGCTACGCGCTCATAGTACGCCTGACCCTCCATGGTCAGGACAAAAGCGCGCGTCGAGCGTTGAAACAACCGAACACCCAGTCGCTTTTCGAGCCTCGCGACGCTCTTTGACACGGCTGACGGTGTGGTGCATAACGATTGGGCTGCCATCGTAAACGACCCCGTTTCGACGGAACGAACAAAAGCCGGAAGGCCATTAAATTTTTCGGCAGACATGATGACAAAGCGGAACAAGTGAAATAGCCGATGTGTGACTACATCAGCGTGGCGGCCGTTGCTAAATTTCAGCGCTACGCCAGATCGGCGGAACATCGTGGAGAAAACATGAATCGGCTCGCAAATAAAGTTGCTGTCATCACCGGCGGAAATAGTGGAATCGGACTGGCCACTGCCAAACTACTAGTCGCCGCAGGTGCGAACGTCATCGTTGTGGGGCGCCGAGCAGATGCCGTCCATGCGGCTGTGTCCGAGCTTGGCGACAAAGCACTGGGAGTGACGGGAAATCTCGCAGATCCGAAAACGCATGACGATGTAGCATCACTCGTGTCTCATCGTTTCGGTGGGCTCGACTTTTACTTCGCAAATGCGGGAATCAACACACTCGAGTCGTCGAGCGAAGTTAGCGCTGATTCCTACGACCTGCACTTTGCGACCAACACAAAGGCAATCTTCTTCGGCGTACAAAAAATTGCGCCGTTGATGCGCGATCGCGGTGCCGTCTTGCTGACCAGTTCGATTGCAAGTTACAAAGTGTTTGATGGGCACGCCGTCTACGCAGGCACAAAGGCCGCAATCGAGGCGTTTGCGCGGAGCTGGGCGCTCGAGTTCAAGGCGCGCGGCATTCGAGTGAATGTCATGAGTCCGGGACCAGTCGACACGCCAATACTTTCGAAGCTTGGCGTGGCGGATGCCGAGCGGCCAGCGTTCGAGGCCGCCGTAGCGGGCCGCATTCCGCTCGGGCGCCTCGGACGTCCGGGAGAGCTCGCGCGCGCGGCGCTCTTTCTCATGAGTGACGAGAGCAGCTTCATCAACGGCGTCAATCTGAGAGTCGATGGCGGCATGTCGCTCACGTGATCTCATGAGCAAGACTGCTCAGTTTGCCGGGCTCTGGTACGTTGCGACATAGCGCGCTTTCGCGATGACCTTCCCATGCATCTGAAACGCAACGAGCGCCGGACTCGACTTCGGATCCGCATCGATATGGGGCACATCGAGTGCGTAGACAGTAATCACGTAGCGATGCGGCTTGCCTTGCGGCGGACACGGTCCGCCGTACTTCGACTCTCCGAAGTCGGTCAACGTTTCGACGGCGCCAGCCGGCAATAGTTGAGTGTTGCCGGAGGCACCTTTCTCCAGAGAGGCTTGCGATGGGGGTATGTTAGCAACGGCCCAGTGGGTCCAGCCGAGGCCGCCGGTTGGCGCGTCGGGGTCATACATCATCACAGCGAGGCTGCGGGCTCCGGGCGGTATGTGCTTCCATGAAATCCGCGGCGATACGTTTTCGCCGCGGCAGCCGAAACCGCTGTACACCTGCTCTTTTGTGAAGCGGCCCTGATCCAGATCGCTGACTTTCACAGCAAGTGTTTCGGCGAGCGCGATCGCGGGCAGTGTTGCGAGCAGTGTAAAAACACAGACCGCTTTTTGTGTTATGAGAAGAAATCGCATAGCAAACTCCTGTGGATTGGTGAAAGGTCCGACGACACTTCTATCGCACGGTAACGCCAGCGAGAACTACTCGGAAGTGGGATCCACGAAACCACTTTGTTGCTTGGCGCGCAACAAGCGCACCACAATTGCTGGGGGCCACAACTATGTTGGCCGACCGGCCAACATAGTTGTCGCTGACCGGCCGTGCTGCTTGATGCTCTCTAAATCGCTGTGCTAACAATCGCACGTTTGGTCCTTAATGGTCCAAGTTGACGAGAACATCGAGGTCATTCCTTTTCAAAGACGAGCGTGAAATCGCTGTTATGCAAAATGATCACGAGCACTTCCAAGGTTTTACCGGGTCGTGCAGACGTAGCACCTAACATTGACGGTGGAGATTGCTGAAGCCGGGCAGCCTCTCAGCCGCAAGCCGTAGGGGATTCAGCCCCCGATAGCCGTCGCTCGAACGTCGGACAAACGAATTCTGGCGGCGAGCGAGTCGGCGGCGGCTGCCTGTCACTTCGCTAGCAAGCGGTTGACGCATGGCACGTTATCCCGCCATACCTCGCGTTTCCGCTGCAATATACGTGCTGTATATCGCTTCTATTGGGTCAACACTAAATCCCGCCGCGCGCCACGCATCGATCCCACCTGTTAGCGGCAACGCAGTCTGGACGCCAGCGCCTCGTAGGCGCTTCGCCATCCATGCCGCTGATACTTCTCCGGGACATGAGCAATAGATCACCATCGTTCGACGAGTGCCAAATTCGTTGACGATCTCATACGCTCTGCGTTCATCGACATAGATTGAGCCAGGAATGACAAAGGGATCGAGGATGCGTCGCTCAGGCGATCTAATGTCGAAGACCACAGGTCGCGGGTCACATGACTGGAGAACATGCAACTCGCCCGCCGTAATCCGAGCAGTTTCAAGAGCTCTTGCGAGCAGTATCCGTCGCAAATAGCGATAAAGAATATAGGACACCAGTCCCACAGCAACCACAACTAACGCCTGCCATCCAAGCTGGGAAAATATCCGAAATATCAAGTCAATTTGTGCAGAAAATAGCGCACCCATAGTCAGCCCAACAAATGCCCAAAGGCAGATCCCGATACAGTCGTAGGATATGAACACACGTAGCCTAACTGCCATAGCGCCACACAACGGCACAGAAACGAGGGACAATCCTGGTAGAAACCGGGCGACGATCATGACACGGACTCCCCAACGCCCGAAGAATCGCTCTGTCTTTCGAACACAGGTCTCGCGGGACATCGACAGCTTACATATTGTTTGAAGTGTGCGCTCACCGTACCGCTTGCCGCCTTGAAACCAGACAAAGTCACCGATCGAACCTCCCACGACAGCTGCTGTCAGCATGATTGAGAAATTCGCCAAAGTCGAAGAAATCGCGTGCGTTGAGATGGCAATGCTCGCACCGATGGTGATTAAAGTCGGGATGGCGGGCAACGGCAAACCAAGTGACGAGCCAAGAACGTTCAAAAAGACTATCAGTGCGCCGTATCGGGAAATTAGTTCATGTGACAACATACTGCGCTCCTTGGATTGCCTACGCACGCACTCTCCTCAGGATGAGTCAAGCCGTTTCTAACTAACGGGCATTGCCCGAGCATCATCCCCTCTACTCAGAGAAGTGTTTCTTAGATAAAAAGCGATATACACAAGATGCCGGCTTAACTCAGTTAATTTAACGACAATGCACAGGCGATCTATTGATGAAAATTACTTGTATCCATCGACCAACGAGACGACCTCAGTTGTCAACGTTTCCGCAAATCATTACTGCCAGTATCATCGCCCTCGCGTTTGCGGGAGTTGGTCGCGAAAATGGCTTAAATACCTCATCACCGCGGCCGATGATTCGTCCGCTAATTGCGCAAACGCCTGCATGACGCGCTACGCCCAGCCGCCATGTTTGATTGCCGAAGCAGCCCAGCGTCGAGTCACTCCAAGCCACCGTTACGGTCGTTGGAGTTGGACGCTCTATCAAACGCACGGACGCGCTCGCCGATGGTCGAGCGCGACCCTTTGAGGTTCGACGATTCACACTGTTTGCTGCGACGCACTCCGGTGTAGTTGGACCGGCATACTCCCTTGCCAACAAGCTGATCGTCCGTAACCAGGGATCGAGTAATAGGGTAGCCATATTAGATCTAGAAAGTCTCTTGTCGAACACGACTCACGAATAGCAGTCGACCTACCTCAACCAGAACGGCGACGAAATGCATGCCACGAGCCTGGCTTTCTTAATGCCTCCGCCAGCACTTCATGGGTGGTATCCCGTCGAGATTGAACGGCTGGAAAAGTTGAATCATGTTGGATTTCGCGGTGTGCTGACTCAGCCCTGCAGATACAGCTTGAGCGCTTCGGATCCGCCAATATGCCGGCCGTTGATGAATACTTGCGGCGCGGTGGTGCTGCCGGATACTGCACCGAGCACTTTCCCACGGATTTTGCGATCGAGCGGTACATCGACGTAGTCCATCTTGCGATCCGACAGCAACTGTTTCGCCTTAGCGCAATAGGGGCAGCCAACCTTCGAAAACACCACAATCTGGTCTGGACGCAGCGCGTTCGGCGCCGCATAGTTGAGCAGTGTGTCGGCATCCGACACCTTGAAAGGGTCACCCGGTTCGTCAAGCTCGATGAACATCTTATCCACTATGCAGTCCCTTACCAGCATCGAATAGCGCCTGCTGCGCTTGCCGAACCCCAGGTCAGTTTTGTCCACAAGCATGCCCATGCCGTCAGTGAACTCGCCATTGCCATCTGGAATCGTCACAATGTTCCCGCATTCCTGGTCCCTAGCCCATTCGTTCATCACGAAGGCGTCATTGACGGACACGCAAAGGACAGCATCCACGCCTGCAGCACGGAACGCGGGAGCCAGCTCATTGAAGCGCGGAAGGTGGGTCGAGGAACACGTAGGGGTGAATGCGCCTGGTAGCGAGAACACAGCAATCGTTTTGGCGTTGAATAGTTCGGCAGTGGTCACGTTCTTCCATACGTCTTCAACACGCATGCGGAACGTCACGTTCGGAATGCGTTGACCTTCACGGGATTGGGGCATGATGGACTCCATAAGTAGTCACGGTCCGGATTTGGCAACGGCGTCGGACAACTGCGTCGAGGTGGGTAGGGGGAGTAACGTCTGCCCTCCCCCGTACATAGATTCTGCCGCTTATGAGACAAATGTGGCAGCTCAGGCTTTCGAATTCAGTCTCTCAAGAAGGCCAACAGATCCCGGTTCAATTGATCCTTGTGGGTTTGCGGGAAAATACCGTATCTGCGCAATTTCCCGTATGGGCGCCATCACTCAGCAACGCGGAAAATAGGTCGAACAACTTCCCAACATGCAGGGAATGCTCGGCGCACGAACGCGTTTCTCCTCTGCAATCCTCTCGCGGAAATACGCGCTCGAACAAATTGTCGATTTCGACAGCAATCTGCGCGACCCGTGACACCTCCCCTTCGCTGCCTCTCCGGAAAATAGAATTCCGCGGGACATTTCGAAGAATCTCAGAGGGATCCTATCTTCGACCAGTGCATTCGTCGAGCCTATGCCTTTCACGCCACCTATGCCTTCTGAACGAGATACCGGAAGAACCTCGTGCCCTCGTCCGAAAAGCGGTGGACCACCGTGGTTCCGATGAGCCCGCTGCCATCAATCATTACAAAGCTTCATGATCGCGCTCCGAGGTTAGATCTGCATCGGGATCCGGTAAGTGAATTGCACTCGACCGAATGGCTGGACTACTCGCAGCGCGCCCACTGCTTCTATTCGCCGACGACCCATGTAGCGCATCGTAGGCTTACGGTTGGCTACGCAATAGACCAGCAGACCGAACCAACGTGTTGTCCAGACCACAACAATCAACCGGAGACCAGCGGGGGAGCACTAAATTGAACTACTCAAGTCGAGTGCTCTAATTCGCACAGTCATGTAGTCGAGGAGAACACTTACGTGGGGCGGCAATTGCTTGCACATCCGATAGCATGCGTAGTGACCTCTGTCGTCCGGTGCGTATTGAGCTAGACACGCAAGGAGACGCCTTTCACGCAGTAGCACACTTGCCTGATAGGCGGGCAACTGAGCAATGCCCTCCCCGTCCAACACCGATTGCAAGACGAGATCCGGGTCATTGAATGTAAGCAAGGCCCTCGGGACCGTCTTTTGGCTCACCCCGCCCGTCTTGAATTCCCACTCGGCAACGCGACCGGATGCCGTTCGGACATTAATGCAGCGATGGCCGCTAAGCTCATCCACAGTGCGTGGCAAGCCGAGCTCGCGAGCGTAGGCAGCCGATGCGCAAACATGTAGCTGCATGGGTATGAGTTGCCTCGCCACAATTCGAGCGTCATCCATTCGATCATCACAAAACGCGATGTCGATTCGATTTGCGGTAAGGTCCGGGGCGATATCTTGGAGCCAAAAGTCGATCGCTATATCTGGATACTTAGCACGGAAACTAGTTAACAGCGGCCCAACAATTCGGCGGCCAAACCCCGTCGTAGAGCAAATTCGCAAACGTCCACAATGCGGATCACGGTGAAGTACACGCATCACTTCATTTTCCTGGGGCAATCCGGTCGATTTCCTGACGGCAGTTCTCTCGTAGATGAGTTCGCCCTCGCGCGCCAATGAAATACTTTGTGTCGACCTCGAAAATAGCCTAGCATTCGGCCGCGCCCCCCGCTCCCGCAATTTTCGACTCGCCGAGGCGGGTCGACTCGAAATCCGTCACTGGCCTTCGAGAACCTACCTTCCTTCACGACGGCAGGGTATTCAATGATGCCAAGATAGCTGCTAGTGAAACTGCAGGCGAGTGAGCCTTGGCCGGCCGCGGCTCGGAGGGACATTTTCCTCTGGACAAGAGAAAGTCCCATAGAGCATGCGCATCGTCGATATGAGCGGTGATTCGCTCCAAATCGACGACGTCCCGTGCGATGCGGCAACAAATCACCAAGGCGAAACCTCACCGAAAGGTCGGAACTACGTGCACCCGACGAATAGGTAACGTAGACGTGCTGTGTGAATGTCATCGTCGTTTCAACGCCAAGATACCGACAGGTAGTTGGAGGGAATCATAGTGTTGTCCTCTCGACAACAGTGCCGTTTGCCATTGTCGATGAATTTTGGTAGCAAGACCCGCATTCGGTAGCCGGTAGAGAACCGGTCGAAACGTACATCAACCCGCCTAATGGCTGGTCCATGACCTATTCTTCTATATCGCCATTTTCCTGCCAGCTAAAGCATAGCTGTGGCATCTAAGTGCGGCAGAGTCAGGATATGCAGCGGTATATAAGACGGTGTGGAGTTCAAGTTTGTGACAGCAAGGTCAGTATTCTTCCTGACCCGCCGTGCGTGGCGGCTCATGTTTTTGATTTGACGAGTACAGTTGTGCCAACCACGCCAAGCGACCTAATTTGGTGTGCCAACGGTAGCGGCTACTGACTAGATGTAGCTAGTGTCGTGAGTTAGAAGTTCGTTGAATCAATTTCCCGGTCTTCCTGGA
>NZ_JBMIQH010000051.1:0-35544 GCF_056155635.1 Paraburkholderia sp. BR10141
TGGTCGTCGCGCTGGTCTCGCTCGTGTTCTATTACTGGGGCGTGAATTCGGGCTATCGCTCGCCGTACCTCGCGGAACGCCAGGAGCACGACGAAGTCCTCGAGGGCATCGGCGCGCACTAAGCATCATCTAAACGTCGCGCAATACAAAAAGCCCGCCTGAAGCGATTCAGGCGGGCTTTTTTGCTTTTGGAGCGCAAGCGGAGCCGGCGTGGCGGCTCGCGGCGGCCTTATTGCACGGCGGCGCTGCCGAATACGTAGTTCGTCATCGCGAGCGCGCGCTGGTAGGTGCCAAGCGACTGCACGCCGAGCGTGTAGTCGTCGTCGGCGGCGCCAAGCGCCGCGAAGACGGGCAGCAGGTGCTCGTCGGTCGGGTGCATGAGCACCGCGTGCGGGGCGCGCTGGCGGTAATCGAGCAACGCGTCGATGTCGCGCGCGGCGAGGTGATTTTCGAACCATTGCGTGAACTCGGCCACGCGCGGATCGGCGTCTTCCGGCCGCGCCGAGAAGTCCGCCTCGCGCAGGTTGTGGGTGATCTGGCCCGAGCCGATCACCATCACGCCTTCGTCGCGCAGCGAGCGCAGCGCACGGCCAAGCGAGAAGTGATGGGCGGCGTCGGCGCGCGGCTGGATCGAAAGCTGGGCGACGGGCACGTTCGCGTCGGGGAACATCAGCAGCATGGGCACCCACGCGCCATGATCGAGGCCGTGCGCTTCCTCGTCGACAGGCACGCCTTGATCGCGCAGCAGCGCCGCTGCGCGCTGCGCCATCTCGGGCGCTCCGGGCGCCGGGTACTGGATCTCGTAGAGCGCGCGCGGAAAGCCGTAGAAGTCGTGGATCGTCTCAGGCTGCGTGGCGGTGCTGACCACGGGGCGCATCGTGCCCCAATGGGCCGAGAGCATGAGCACCGACTGCGGACGCGGCAAATGCTCCGAGAGCACGATGAAGCCGCCAGAGGGCAGCGACGGGTCGATCGGCAGCGTAGGAGCGCCGTGCGAGAGGAAGAGGCTAGGTGTGCGGGTTGTCATGATCGTGGGCTGAACGCGCCGGGGCGGGCCGAAAGTATCGTATTGCCATCAATATATGACCCTACCGTAGCGAATTAAACCGGGCGAAAGGGAATTGATTGTGTCGCCAATATTGATAATCGGCGCGCTGCGCGAATGTGCGCCCGGCACTTATTCGTCGGTGCCGCGCAACCCCGGCCAGGCGGGCGAGAGCGCGGGCCCGAGCGCGAACAGATCGAGCACGCGCGCGACCGTGTGATCGATCATCTCGTCGATCGAAGCCGGCTGGTTGTAGAAAGCGGGCAACGGCGGGAAGATCACGCCGCCCATTTCGGTCACGGCCGTCATGTTGCGCAGATGCGCGAGGTTGAACGGCGTTTCGCGCACGAGCAGCACGAGACGGCGGCGTTCCTTCAGCGTGACGTCGGCGGCGCGCGCGATCAGATTGTCTGAGAGACCGTGAGCGACGCTCGCGAGCGTCTTCATCGAGCAGGGCGCGACGATCATGCCGTCGGTCGCGAACGAGCCCGACGCGATGGTCGCGCCGACGTCGCGCACGGAATGCACGACATCGGCGCGTGCGTGCAGATCGTCCTTGCTGAGTTGCAGTTCGTGCTGGATGTTGAGCCAGCCTGCCGCCGAAACGAGCAGATGCGTTTCGACGCCGCCGAGCCGTCGCAGCATGTCGAGCGTGCGCACGCCGTAGATCGCGCCCGTGGCCCCCGTGATCGCGACGATCAGCCGGCGTTGCGGCAGTTGTGCGATAGCGGACGAGGCAGGGGCGGCGGTATTCACGTCAGGCGGGAGTCGGAGCGAAGGCGAGGTGAGATCGAGGCGAAGGCGCCTCGTGAAAGCGCGTCGGCGCGGCGCACCGAGCGCTCGGGACGGAACAGGCGCAACGCTATGCGTCCCATGCCGCCCCGTGGCTGGCGCTTACGCCGCGGCGAAAAGCTGCTGCAGCTCGCCGTTCTGGTACATCTCCATCATGATGTCCGAGCCGCCGATGAACTCACCCTTCACGTAGAGTTGCGGGATGGTCGGCCAGTTCGAGAATTCCTTGATGCCCTGGCGGACTTCGTCGTCCTCGAGCACGTTGACGGTCTTGAACTGATCGACGCCGCAGGCTTTCAGGATCTGCACCGCGCGACCGGAGAAGCCGCACATCGGGAACTGCGCGTTGCCCTTCATGAAGAGGACGACGGCGTTTTCGTCGACGATCTGCTTGATGCGTTGTTGGGTGTCCATGACTGACCTTGCGATTGAATTGATGCTGAATACGTTGGAATGCAGGATGAAATGATAGCGGATTTCGCCCGTGCAAGCCCGGCGTTGCCGGGAGCGTGCCTGGTCGGGCGGCTACGGTAGACGGCCCCCGCTGATGCGCTCGATGCCGGCCAGATCGCGCTCGGAGCGCACGTCCTTGAAACCGGCGTCTTCCAGCAACGCCCGAACGGCGGCCGCCTGGTCGTAGCCGTGCTCCATCCAGAGCACGCCAGCCGGCGCGAGCCGGGCAGGTGCGCCCGCGACGATCGCGCGCAGGGCGGTGAGGCCGTCGGCTTCGTCGGTGAGCGCGCCGCGCGGCTCGAAGCGCAGGTCGCCTCGTTCCAGATGGGGATCGCCGCTCGCGATATACGGTGGATTGCTCACGATCGCGTCGAATCGCAGTGCCGCATCGAGCGTGTCGTACCAGCTGCCCGGCACGAACGCGAGCGGGCCGCCGGGACGCTGGGCGTCGAGTAGCTTCGCGGCGTTGCGCGCCGCCACCTCGAGCGCGGCCGCCGAACGATCGACGGCCCAGACACGCGCATCGGGGCGTGACGAGGCGAGCGCCACGGCAATCGCGCCGCTGCCGGTGCCGAGGTCGAGCACGCGCGGCAGAGCAATGCCTTCGAGCGCCGCGAGCGCCGTTTCCACGAGCAGCTCGGTATCGGGGCGCGGAATCAGCACGTCGGGCGTCACGTCGAAGTCGAGGCCGTAGAACTCGCGCGCCCCCACGAGCTGCGCGATCGGCTCGCCTTGCACGCGGCGCGCTTCTAGCGCGCGGTACGCGTCCACGCGGGCCGCGTCGAGCGTCTGATCGCCGCGCGTGATGAGTTCCGTGCGGCGCCAGCCGAGTACGTGCATCAGCAGAATGCGCGCTTCTAGCGCGGGCAGCGGCGTGGCGCGCAGCAACGCCTCGGCGGTAACGGCTTCGCTCATGTCTCTTGCGCGCTCAATCCGCGTCGCCGAGCGACGCGAGCTGCTCTGCCTGATGCTCGGAGACGAGCGCGCCGATCAGTTCGTCGAGGTCGCCGTCCATGATCGCTTCGAGGCGATAGAGCGTGAGATTGATGCGGTGATCGGTGAGCCGCCCCTGCGGGAAGTTGTAGGTGCGGATGCGCTCCGAGCGGTCGCCCGAGCCTACGAGGCTCTTGCGCGTCGCCGCTTCCTTGGCGTGCTGCTCCTGGTACTGCTTGTCCTTGATGCGCGCGGCGAGGACCTTGAGCGCGCGGTCCTTGTTCTTGTGCTGCGAGCGGTCGTCCTGGCACTCCACGACGATGCCGGTCGGAAGGTGCGTCACGCGCACGGCCGAATCGGTCTTGTTGATGTGCTGGCCGCCCGCGCCCGAGGCACGGAAGGTGTCGATGCGCAGGTCGGCGGGATTGATCTCGACTTCGCCGATTTCGTCGGCTTCCGGCATCACCGCGACCGTACAGGCCGACGTATGGATGCGGCCCTGCGTTTCGGTGGCGGGCACGCGTTGCACGCGGTGGCCGCCCGACTCGAACTTGAGCTTCGAGTACGCCGCCTCGCCCGCAATGCGCACGATCACCTCCTTGTAGCCGCCCAGATCCGACTCGCTCGCCGACATCATCTCGATCTGCCAGCGGTTGCGCTCCGCGTAGCGCAGGTACATGCGCAGCAGGTCGCCCGCGAACAGGGCCGACTCGTCGCCGCCCGTGCCCGCGCGGATTTCGAGGAACACGTTGCGGTCGTCGTTGGGGTCCTTCGGCAGCAGCATCATCTGCAATTCGTGCTGGAGTTGCGCCATGCGCTCGCGCGACGCTTTCACCTCTTCTTCGGCGAAGTCGCGCATCGAGGCGTCGGAGAGCAGATCCTTCGCCGCGGCCTCGTCGTCTTTGGCCTGACGCCACTGTCCGTAGTGTTCGACCACGGGCCCCAGTTCCGAGTGCTCGCGTGTGAGCTTGCGGTACTGGTCGCGGTTCGAGGTCACGTCGGGACGGCTCAACAGGTCGTTCAGCTCGGCCAGGCGCGTAGTCAGCTGGTCGAGCTTCGATTGCATGCTCGTTTTCATCGGGCGGTGCGGAGCGGGCTCCGGATAGGACTGCGAGAGAGAAGAGGCGGGCGCGCGGCCCGGTCGTGCAGGGCACGCATGGCGCGCGCCCGACCGCGAACGTCGCTAACGGTCCGAACTACCGGAGGAATCGGACGAATTGGACGAATCAGAAGAGCCGGCGGAGCGCGGCGAGGCGGCGACCTCCGCCGCGGGCTGCGCGACGTCGTCTGTCCGGGCCGGCTGGCCGTGGCGGTAAAAGCCGCCCATCAGCTCGATGAGCGAATCGCGCTGATCGCCGCTCGACGTGTTGAGCGCGTGCGTCGGGCCGTGGATCAGCTTGTTGGTGAGCGCCTGCGACAGCGCTTCGAGCACGGCCGACGGATCGTCGCCGCGTGCAAGCATCTTGCGGGCGCGTTCGAGCTCGGCGCGACGCAGCGCGTCGGCCTGGGTGTGCATGTGGCGGATGACCGGCACGATGCTGCGCGAGTCGAGCCACTGCATGAAGTTCGCCACGCGCGACTCGATGATGGTCTCGGCCTGCGCGACGGCGGCCTGGCGCGAGGCATTGCCTTCGCGCACGATCGTGCCAAGATCGTCGACGGTATAGAGGAAGACGTCTTCGAGCTGGGCGACTTCGGGCTCGATGTCGCGGGGCACCGCGAGGTCGACCATGAAAATGGGGCGGTGACGGCGCGCCTTCACGGCACGCTCCACTGCGCCGAGTCCGATGATGGGCAGCGTGGACGCCGTGCACGAGACGATGATGTCGAACTCGTGCATGCGTGCTGGCAGATCGGAGAGCGGAATGGAACGGCCGCCGAAGCGCTCCGCAACATAGCGCCCGCGCTCGGCGGTACGGTTTGCGATCACGAGTTCGCGCGGCTGCTGCGCGGCGAAGTGCGCGGCGCACAGCTCGATCATCTCGCCCGCGCCGATGAAGAGCACGCGCTGGTTGGCGATCTTGTCGAAGATACGCTGCGCGAGGCGTACGGCGGCGGCGGCCATCGACACCGACTGCGCGCCGATCTCGGTCGTGCTGCGCACTTCCTTCGCCACGGCGAAGGTGCGCTGGAACAACTGGTTCAAATAGGTGCCGAGCGCGCCGGCCTCGGTCGCGGTGCGTACCGCGGTCTTCATCTGGCCGACGATCTGCGTCTCGCCCAGCACCATCGAATCGAGCCCCGAAGCCACCCGGAATGCATGACGTACCGCTTCGGACTGCGGCAGCGTATAGACGTGCGGCGCAAGTTCCTCTTCGCGGATGCCATGGTACCGGGAGAGCCAGCTCACGGCCTGGTCGCGCGAGCCGTGCGCGTCGGTCGCGCAGTAGAGCTCGGTGCGGTTGCAGGTGGAGAGAATGGCGGCTTCCGGCGCGCTCAGCGAACGCTTCCCGGACCACGCTTCCTTGAACAGGGCGAGTGCGGGCTTGATCTGTTCGAGCGGAAACGCCACGCGTTCGCGCAAGGCGACGGGCGCGGTGTGGTGATTGATTCCGATCGTTAGAAGCTGCATACCATGGGGGCGAGATTTAGGCGGATATTATAACTTTTCCTCGCTTCCGATATTCGCGCCGACAGAGTCCGACACTCCGGTAGGTGATAGGGGGAGCCTTTCGAGCTGGTAGCCATAGCCGTACAAAGTGGTCAAACGCCAGCCGTGCTCGGGCCCGAGCTGCAATTTGCTGCGCAGTCGGGAGGCGTGCGTGTCGAGCGTGCGCGACCGAACGTCGCGGTTCAGATTCCAGACGGTTTCGAGAATGCGCGCCCGCGAAACGGGGCGCGATGCATTGGTGAAGAGCAGCAGCGCGAAACGGTATTCCTTGGGCGTGAGCGTGACGGTGTGACCCCGAAACGACACCTCGTAGCGCCCGGAATCGAAAAGATACTCGCCAAAGCCGTGGCGGGCGCGGTTGCGCGGCCGGCGCACGCCGGCGCGGCGCAGGAGCGCGTCGATGCGCGCGAGCATTTCAGGGCCGCGCACCGGCTTGGCGATGCAGTCATCCGCGCCGGCCTGCAAACTCGCGACGATTTCGCTTTCATGCGGCGCGAGCATCAGCGCGATCGCGGGCAAACCCGGCAGCAGCTTGCGCGCCTGGGGGATGAGGTCGTCTGCGCCGGCGTCGCCGCACCACCATGCTGTGATCAGCAGATCGAAGGTTTCCTGTTCGAGAGTTTCGAAGAGTTGTGCGCCAAGCGGGAAGTGGTGGCACGCGTGCCCGCCCGCAATGAGCAGGCGGATGAGGGTTTCGGCCTGACGGGTGTCCGGTTCGACGAGGGCGATTCGCATACGAGAGAGTGCGGCTAGGGCAGCCCGGACGCGCTTGCCTTGCGCAATCCCGCCCCCTACACTCAACCGCTACGCGGGACGCGCCGAGCCGACCGTTTTCCAGTTTCAATAGAGTCTAATCAGGCTATAAATGCTAGCTCTCGTGCTTCGGCGGTCCTATCGGACTTATCCGAAAACCTATAGGACAAGTCCTTAATGGGCTGGCCCGGTATCGTTATTCTTGGTCTGGCGGTGGGCTGTGCGGGGTGGTGGCTCCATCCCTTGCGCCGCGCCGCACGTCACGGACTCGCGCTGGCGGCTGTGGCCGGCGCGCTCGGCGCGGCGCTCGCGAACGCGGCGGGCAGTGCGACCGGCCTTTTCTACGATGGCGAATTGCTCCAGTGGCCGCTTTGCACGGCGCTCGCGCTCGTTTTCGTGGGCGTGTGCGTAGCATTGCGCGCCCGGCGCAGCTAGTCGCGCGCAGCCGGTCCTCAAACGCGCCGCCTTTGGCTAGATTCCCATCTTCCGCTTCGAATTCTTCGCAGGTGAAAACATGAACGCCCGACTCCCCGAAACCTCCTCGATTCCCGAACGCATTGCCGCCCTGCGCGCCGCGATGACGCGCGCGGGCGTCGATGCCGCCCTCGTGCCCTCCGCCGATCCCCATCTGTCCGAATACCTGCCGCGCCGCTGGCAGGGGCGCGAGTGGCTGTCGGGCTTCACCGGCTCGGTGGGCACGCTCGTGGTGACGAAGGACTTCGCGGGCGTCTGGGTGGACAGCCGCTACTGGGTGCAGGCCGAGCAGCAACTGGCCGGCACCGGCATCGAGCTCATGAAGATGATGGGCGGCCAGCAGAGCGCGCCCCACATCGACTGGCTCGCGCAGAACGTGAGTGCGGGCGGCGCGGTCGCCGTCGATGGCGCGGTGCTCGGGGTCGCCTCGGCGCGCGCGCTGGCCGAGGCACTCAACGCGCGTGACGTCGCGCTGCGCACGGACCTCGATCTGCTCGACGATGTCTGGCAAGGCCGCCCGTCGCTGCCGCTCGAGCCCGTGTACGAGCACGTCGCGCCGCACGCCGACACGAGCCGCGCCGGCAAGCTCGATCAGGTGCGCCGCGCGATGCAGGAGAAGGGCGCGCTTTGGCACTTCATCTCGACGCTCGACGACCTCGCCTGGCTCTTCAACCTGCGCGGCGCGGACGTGAATTACAACCCGGTGTTCGTCGCGCACGCGCTGATCGGGCCGGACGACGCGACGCTCTTCGTCGCCGACGGCAAGGTGAGCGAGGCGCTCGTGCAGTCGCTCGCGAAAGACAAGGTGCGCGTCGCGCCGTATGCCGAGGCCGCCGCCGCGCTCGCGGCGCTGCCCGCGAAGGCCGCGCTGCTCGTCGATCCGCGCCGCGTGACGTATGGCTTGCTGCAAGCGGTGTCGTCGGCGGTGAAGCTCGTGGAATCGGTCAATCCGAGCACGTTCTTCAAGTCGCGCAAGACCGCCGCCGAAGCCGACCACGTGCGCGCGACCATGGAGCACGACGGTGCGGCGCTTGCCGAGTTCTTCGCGTGGTTCGAGGCGGCGCTTGGCCACGAGCGAATCACCGAGCTGACCATCGACGAAAAGCTTTCCGCCGCGCGTGCGCGCCGCGCGGGCTTCAAGTCGCTCTCGTTCGCGACCATTGCGGGCTTCAACGCGAACGGCGCGATGCCGCACTATCGCGCCACGCCCGAGTCGCACAGCGTGATCGAAGGCGATGGCCTGCTGCTCATCGACTCGGGGGGCCAGTACCTCGACGGCACCACCGACATCACGCGCGTCGTGCCCGTGGGCTCGCCGAGTGCGGAACAAAAGCGCGATTTCACGCTCGTGCTCAAGGGCATGATGGCGCTCTCGCGCGCGAAGTTCCCGCGCGGCATTCGTTCGCCGATGCTCGACGCGATTGCGCGCGCTCCGATCTGGGAAGCGGGCGCGGACTACGGCCACGGCACGGGCCACGGCGTGGGCTACTTCCTGAACGTGCACGAAGGTCCGCAGGTCATTTCGCACTACGCGCCGGCCGAGCCCTGGACCGCGATGGAAGAAGGCATGATCACCTCGGTCGAGCCGGGCATCTACCGGCCGGGCAAATGGGGCGTGCGTATCGAGAATCTCGTGCTCAACCAGCGCGCCGAAACTACCGGGTTCGGCGAGTTCCTGAGCTTCGAGACGCTTACGCTCTGCCCGATCGACACGCGATGCATCGATCTCGCGCTCCTGCGTGCGGACGAGCGCGAGTGGCTCAATGCGTATCACCAGACGGTGCGCGTGCGCGTGGCGCCGCACGTGAGCGGCGATGCGCTCGCGTGGCTCGAAAAGCGCACGCAGCCGATCTGATTTCCCTGTCATCCCGACAACGATCAGATAACGATCGGATAACGATCGGATAACGATCAAGTGGAGCGAGAAGCGCATGACGATCAAGGCCGTGGTGTTCGATTTCGGCGGGGTGCTCGTGGACTGGAGTCCCGAGTATCTCTATCGCAAGCTGATTCCCAACGACGACGAGCGCCGCTGGTTTCTCACGCACGTCTGCAAGATGGACTGGGTGGTCCGCCAGGACGGCGGCGAGCCCATTGCCGTGGGCACGGAGGAACTGGTCGCGGCGTTTCCCGAGCATGAAGCGCTCATTCGCGCGTTCTACGAGCGCTGGCACGAGATGATCGGCGGCTTGCTCGCCGGCGGCGTCGCGACGTTCGAGCGCCTCGAGGCCGCGGGGATGCCGATCTTCGGTCTCACGAACTGGTCGGCCGAGACGTTTCCGTGGGCGTGGGAGCGCTTTGGCATCCTGCGGCGCTGCCGCGATATCGTCGTATCGGGCCACGTGAAGCTCGTGAAGCCCGATCCGGCGATCTTCCACGAGATGTTCCGCCGCATCGAGGCACAGTTGCCGGGCGTGAAGCCCGAGGAACTCGTTTTCATCGACGACAACGCGCACAACGCCCTGGCAGCCACGGCGCTCGGCTGGCACGGCGTGCACCATACGAGCAACGCCACCACCGACGCTAAGCTGCGCGAACTCGGCTTGCCGGTCTAAGCAGCTCATCCAGGCAGGCTAAAGCCGGCGTCCCGCGCTATTTCGAAGCGGGCGCCGGCACCGGCTGCAGCAGACTGCGCAGCGCGTCAGCGATACCCTTTGCGGTTTGCCCGGCGCCCTTCGCCACCCCTTCCGCGCTCACCCCGAGCGCCTGCGCAAACCCTGCGCGCAACTCCGTCATCAGGTTTTCGTTCAGCTTGAATTTAGGGTCGCGCAGGTTGCCGTCGAGCACGAAATGCAGCGTGATTTCCCCCTTGTGTGCCTTCAATGCGGCCACGGCGGCGCGCGTCGGGATCGACAGGAAGGTGTCCACCGCGTCGCCGCTATCCGAGAGTTGCAGGTTGTGCAGCGTGACGATGCCCGGCGCGTGCAGGTGATAGCCGCGCACGGTCGAGTTGAGATCGAGATCGAGTGTACCGCCCGTCACATTGGCCTTCGCGCCGGCCTTTTTAAGCAGATAGGGATCGATCGTGCGCACATCCACGCCACGCAGCGTCGTGCGGAGTTGCGAGTCCTTATTCGCGATTTGCATCCAGCCGTCGAAAGTGACGCGTCCTGTGTGCGCCGGGCCGACGACATTGCCCACGACCGAAACGCGGGTGGGCTCCGTAAGCGCCGGCAACTGGACATTGTCGACGCTCGCCTGCGCGCGGTTCACGGTGACGCGCCACGGCGGATTGCTCACCGAACGGTCGTAGAAGTCGAATGTGCCGTTCTCGAAGCCGATATGGTCGATGACCTTTTGCTGCGGCAGGCTGCTTTCGCCCTGCGCGCCGTTCGAGGGCGCGGCGCTTTGCGCCATCGCTTCGCGCAGATTCGGCAGGATCAGGATCGAACCGCTTTCCCGGCGCAGCACCGTCATCGTGAAATCGCTCACCGTGACGTCGCGAATATGCACGCGGTGCGAGATCAGCGCGCGCAAGTCGGGCGTGATGGTGATGCGGGCGGCGCGCAGCGTGTCGGCAGTCGGCCAGTTCGGGGGCGGCTTCAGGCGCACGTCGGTGAGCTCGACGGATGAGAGATTGAACGCCACGTTCACGCTCGCGGCCGTGCCGACGGGCGCGAGCGCGCGCTCCACGTACGCCTTTGCCTCGCGCTGCAGCGCGTAGAGCGTGCCCAGCGCCGCGAGCACGAGCAGCGCGACGACGATCGCCACGATAAGGACAACACGGTTGCGCAGCGGCATCGCCATACGGAATTCCTCGCGGGAGCTGGGCATGATCAAGCCCCAAGTGAGCCTAAGCGTAGCGGCTTTCGAGCAACCGCCATGCCGTGTGTGCTTGAACCTGCCAGAACGACAACGGCGGCCCGCGGGCCGCCGTTGTTTGCTATCGATCGCGCCTGCTTAGCGGCTGATCGGCTTGTAGCGCAGACGCTTCGGACGTGCAGCTTCTTCGCCGAGACGCTTGATCTTGTCGGCCTCGTACTCCTGGTAGTTGCCGTCGAAGAACGTGACCTGCGAGTCGCCTTCGAACGCGAGGATGTGCGTGGCGATACGGTCGAGGAACCAGCGATCGTGCGAAATCACCATGACCGAGCCCGCGAATTCGAGCAGGGCGTCTTCGAGCGCGCGCAGCGTTTCGACGTCCAGATCGTTCGACGGTTCGTCGAGCAGCAGGACGTTGCCGCCCGAGATCAGCGTCTTGGCCAGGTGCAGACGGCCGCGCTCACCACCCGAGAGGTTGCCGACGATCTTCTGCTGATCGCCGCCCTTGAAGTTGAAGCGGCCGATGTACGCGCGCGACGGCGTTTCGTACTTGCCCACCGTGAGCACGTCCGCGCCGCCCGAGATTTCCTCGAACACGGTCTTGTTGGCGGCCAGCGCGTCGCGGCTCTGATCGACGTAGGCGAGCTTGACGGTCGGGCCTTGCACGATTTCGCCCGAATCCGGCTGCTCCTTGCCCGTGAGCATGCGGAACAGCGTCGATTTACCGGCGCCGTTCGGCCCGATGATGCCGACGATCGCGCCCGCGGGAATCTTGAAGCTCAGGTTGTCGATGAGCAGACGGTCGCCATAAGACTTGCTGACGTTCTTGAACTCGATGACTTCGTCGCCCAGACGCTCGCCCGCCGGAATGAAGATTTCCTGCGTTTCGTTGCGCTTCTGGTATTCCGAGCTCGACAGTTCCTCGAAACGCGCGATACGCGCCTTCGACTTCGCCTGGCGGCCCTTCGGGTTCTGGCGCACCCACTCCAGCTCCTTCTTGATCGCCTTCTGGCGCGCCGATTCCGACGCTTCTTCCTGCTTCAGGCGCTCTTCCTTCTGGTCGAGCCAGCTGGAGTAGTTGCCCTTCCAGGGAATGCCGTGGCCGCGGTCGAGTTCGAGAATCCACTCGGCGGCGTTGTCGAGGAAGTAGCGGTCGTGGGTCACGGCGACCACGGTGCCCGGGAAGCGCGTGAGGAACTGTTCGAGCCACTCGACCGATTCGGCGTCGAGGTGGTTGGTCGGCTCGTCGAGCAGCAGCATGTCGGGCTTTTCGAGCAGCAGCTTGCACAGCGCGACGCGGCGCTTTTCACCGCCCGAGAGGTTGCCGATCTTCGCGTCCCAGGCCGGCAGGCGCAGTGCGTCGGCGGCGATTTCGATCTGCTGTTCCGCGCTGCCGTCGGTCGTCGCGAGGATCGCTTCGTACTTCCCCTGCTCGGCGGCCAGCGCGTCGAAGTCGGCGTCCGGTTCGGCGTAGGCGGCATAGATCTCGTCGAGCTTCTTCTGCGCGTTGAACACGTCGCCCAGACCTTCCTCGACCGCTTCGCGCACGGTCTTTTCCGGATCGAGCTGCGGTTCCTGCGGCAGGTAGCCGATGTTCAGATTGGGCATCGGCGTGGCTTCGCCTTCGATGTCCTTGTCGACGCCGGCCATGATCTTGATGAGCGTGGACTTGCCCGAGCCGTTCAGGCCGAGCAGACCGATCTTGGCGCCGGGGAAGAACGACAGCGAGATGTCCTTCAGGATCTGGCGCTTGGGCGGCACGATCTTGCCGACCCGGTTCATGGTGAAGACGTATTGGGCCATGAGAGTGTCTTTTGGAAACGGGTAGAAAAAGGTGTCGCTTATACGTTGAACAGGAAGTTCATTACGTCGCCGTCGTGCACGACATATTCCTTGCCTTCGGCGCGCATCTTGCCGGCTTCCTTCGCGCCGGTTTCGCCCTTGTACTGGACGTAGTCGTCGAACGCGATGGTCTGCGCGCGGATGAAGCCGCGCTCGAAGTCGGTGTGGATCACGCCCGCGGCTTGCGGGGCCGTATCGCCGACATGGATCGTCCACGCGCGCACTTCTTTCACGCCCGCCGTGAAGTAGGTCTGCAGGCCGAGCAGCTTGAAGCCCGCGCGGATCACGCGGTCGAGGCCCGGCTCTTCCATGCCCATATCGGCGAGGAACGCGATCTTGTCTTCGTCTTCGAGGTCGGCGATTTCCGCTTCGATCGCGGCGCACACGGCCACGACCGGCGAATTCTCGCCTTCGGCGTACTTGCGCACGGCGTCCAGATGCGGGTTGTTCTCGAACCCGTCTTCCTTCACGTTCGCGACGTACATGGTCTTCTTCGCGGTGATGAGGCAGAAGGGCTTGATCAGCGCCTGCTCGTCGTCGCTCAGTGCGAGCCCGCGCACGGGCTTTGCCTGATCGAGTTGCGCGCGCACCTTTTCGAGCACGGCCACGAGCTTCGCGGCTTCCTTGTCGTTGCCCGATTTCGCGGCCTTCGAGTAGCGCGTGAGCGCCTTCTCGACGGTGGCGAGGTCGGCGAGCGCCAGTTCGGTGTTGATGACTTCGATGTCGGCGAGCGGATCGATCTTGCCCGCCACGTGGATCACGTTTTCATCTTCGAAGCAGCGCACGACGTGCGTGATCGCATCGGTTTCGCGGATGTTCGCGAGGAACTGGTTGCCGAGGCCTTCGCCCTTGCTCGCGCCCGCGACCAGACCCGCGATGTCGACGAATTCGACCACGGCCGGCACGACGCGCTCGGGCTTGACGATTTCGGCGAGCGCCTTCAGGCGCTGATCCGGCACTTCTACCACGCCGACGTTGGGCTCGATCGTGCAGAACGGGTAGTTCTCGGCCGCGATGCCCGCCTTGGTCAGCGCGTTGAAGAGGGTGGACTTGCCGACGTTAGGCAAGCCGACGATGCCGCATTGGAGGCTCATGTAAATCTCTGCATGTCAGGGTGGTGACGTGTGGCTCGCCGCGCGCGAAGGCCCGGGGCCGGGCGTCTCGCGAAAGCGGAAGCGGCGGGCGGGGCGGCGCAGGTGGCACGTCGGGGGACGTGACGGGGAGTCACGAAAACCGTAATTGTAACCTCGTCCGGGTGAGGGTTAGCCGCGGGTGTCGCCGCGCTGGCGGGCCGTCTTCCCGCAACGTCTTGCTGCGCCGCAACACCGCGCCCGTCCCGCCCGGCCGCACAAGCGCCCGCGGCTATAATGCGCGCATGACTGCAAGCAACCAGACCTTTGATGTCGCCGTGATCGGCGGCGGCCTCGTCGGCAAGTCGGCGGCGCTCGCGCTGACCCAGAGCGGCCTGCGCGTGGCGCTGCTCGCGCAGCCTTGCGCGCCGCTGCCCGCGGGCGCCGTGTTCGACGCGCGCGTGTATGCCTTTTCGCGCAGCTCGCAGGCGCTGTTCGAGCGGCTGCGGGTCTGGCAGGCCGCCGACGCCGCGCGCCTCACGCCCGTCTACGACATGCGCGTGTTCGGCGACGCCGCGGCGGAGTTGCACTTCTCGGCATATCAGGCCTCGGTTGCGCAGCTGGCCTGGATTGCCGAGTCGTCGATCGTCGAGCGTGCGCTCGACGCCGCGCTCCACTTCCAGCCCAATCTCGCGTGGATCGACACGCGTGCGCAGACGCTCGACGTGAAACCCGACGCGGCCGTGATCGGCCTCGCCAATGGTCGCACGATCGAAGCCGACCTCGCGATCGGCGCGGACGGTGCGCATTCGTGGGTGCGCGCGCAGATCGGCTCGACGGTCGAGCGGCGCGATTACCGGCAAACCGGCGTGGTCGCCAACTTCCGCGCGGAAAAGCCACACGGCGAAACGGCGTACCAGTGGTTCCGCGAGGGCGAGATCGTCGCCTTGCTGCCGCTGCCCGATCGGCACGTATCGCTCGTCTGGTCGGCGCAGACCGAACATGCCGAAGAACTCCTCAAGCTCGAACCGGCGCAGCTTGCCGCCGAAGTCGAGCGCGTCTCGCAAAGCCAGCTGGGCGCGCTCGAATGCGTCACGCCCGCGCGCGGTTTTCCGCTGTCTCTGCAAACCGTCGACCGGCTCGTGGCGCCGCGCGTCGCCCTGGTCGGCGACGCCGCGCATCTGATTCACCCGCTGGCGGGCCAGGGCGTGAACCTCGGTTTGCGCGACGTCGCCGCGCTCGTCGACGTGGTCACGAAGAAGGAGGCATTTCGCGATCTCGGCGACATCGTGCTGCTGCGCCGCTACGAACGCGGCCGCCGTGAGGACATCCAGAAGCTCGTCGTGGCCACCGACGGCCTGCAGCGGCTTTTCTCGTTCCCGGGCACGCTCGCGCGCGCGGTGCGCAATACGGGCATGGCATTCGTGGGGGCGCAGCCGTTGCTCAAGCGCTGGCTCGTGGCCTCGGCGCTCGGCTAGTATCGACGGGCTCGCCTGCGCAAGCAGGCATTTCGGTTGCTTGAGGCCAGTGCGGCATAGAATGGACATATTGGCCGCGCCCGCAGCACATGCCGCCCCGGCCGTTCAACGGAACTCTGCGCGCGTCGCCCCTGCGCGGCGCGCCTGAATCAGGAATGCATCCCATGCAAACGCGTATTCGATTTGCCGCGCTCGTGATCGCGGTAGCCACCTCGGCGCTCGGCTGCTCGGCCCAGGCCGACCAGACCACCGACAAGATCAAGTCGGCGCTGCAGACGCGCCTCGGCATCGACGCCAGCGATATCAAGGGCATCACCAAGGCGCCCATGCCGGGCCTTTACGAGATCAACCTCGGCACGCAGATCGTCTATAGCGACGCCAGCGGCGATTACGTGCTCACCGGTGAACTCATCGACACCAAGGCGCACCGCAATCTCACCGAGGCGCGCCTGAACGAAATCAACAAGGTCGATTTCTCGAAGCTGCCGCTCGAGAACGCGGTCAAGGTCGTGAAGGGCGACGGCAAGCGCAAGATGGCCGTGTTCTCCGACCCGAACTGCCCGTACTGCCATCAGCTCGAAAGCACGCTCAGGTCCGTCGACAACGTGACGGTCTACACCTTCCTGTATCCCGTGCTCTCGCCGGATTCGACGGCGAAGGCCAAGCAGATCTGGTGCTCGGCCGACCGTGGCAAGGCGTGGGAATCGTGGATGGTCGACCGCAAGGCGCCCACGGCTGCCGGCACGTGCGACACGGCCGCCATCGACAGCAATCTGGCGCTCGGCCAGAAGATGAACGTGACCGGCACGCCCACCGTGATTCTCGCGGACGGCACGCGCCTGCCGGGCGCCGTCAGCGCCGACCGGCTCGAGCGCGGTCTGAACGGCGCGCACTGACGCCTCGCCTGAACCCGCCCGGCCGCTTTCGCGGCCGGTACTTTTTTGCCCGGCGCTTTTTGTCCGTTTTGTCTGCCGGGCATACTGAATTTGCACTGCAGCGTCTGCTGACCGAATCTCTCACCGATCCCGCCGATGAAGCCGATCCGATACACCATCGTCCCGAAGAATCCCGCCGCGCATCTGTTCGAGGTGACGCTCACCGTGGAAGACCCCGCGCCGGACGGCCAATGCTTCATGCTGCCCGTATGGATTCCGGGCAGCTACATGGTGCGGGAGTTCGCGCGCAACATCGTCACGCTGCGCGCCTTCAACGACGCGGGCCGCAAGGTGCGCGTGACGAAGACCGACAAGCATTCGTGGCAGGCCGCGCCCGTGAAGGGCGCGCTCACGCTGCGTTATGAAGTCTACGCGTGGGACCTGTCCGTGCGCGCGGCGCATCTCGACGACACGGTGGGCTTCTTCAACGGCACGAGCGTGTTTCTCGCGGCGCTCGGCCATGAGGAGGCGCAGCACGCCGTCGATATTCAGCGTCCGGACGGGCACGCCTACCGCCACTGGCGCGTGGGCACGGCGCTTACGGAAGCGCGCGGCACCAAGCGTTACGGCTTCGGCGAGTACACGGCCACGAATTACGACGAGCTGATCGATCATCCGGTCACGCTCGGCGAGTTCACGCTCGCGAGCTTCAAGGCGCACGGCGTGCCGCACGACATCGTGATCGCGGGCCGCGTGGTCGCGCTCGACATCGAGCGTCTCGCCGCCGACCTCAAGAAGATCTGCGAGGCGCAGATCGCGCTGTTCGAGCCGCGCACGAAGCGCGCGCCGATGGAGCGCTACGTGTTCATGACGCAGGCCGTGAGCGACGGTTACGGCGGCCTCGAGCATCGCGCCTCGACGGCGCTGATCTGCAATCGCACCGACCTGCCGGTGAAGGGCAAGCCCGAGACGTCGGACGGCTATCGCACCTACCTCGGCCTGTGCAGCCATGAATATTTCCACACGTGGAACGTGAAGCGCATCAAGCCTGCGGCGTTCGTGCCGTACGACCTCACGCGCGAGGACTACACGTCGCTGCTGTGGCTGTTCGAGGGCTTCACGTCGTACTACGACGACCTCATGCTCGTGCGTAGCGGCCTCATTTCCGCAGACGAATACTTCGGCCTGCTCGGCAAGACGATCGCCGGCGTGCTGCGCGGGGCGGGGCGACTGAAGCAGAGCGTCGCGGAAAGCTCGTTCGACGCGTGGGTGAAGTATTACCGCCAGGACGAGAACGCGTCGAATGCGATCGTGAGCTACTACACCAAGGGTTCGCTCGTGGCGCTGTCGTTCGATCTCGCGATTCGCGCGCAGACGAACGGCCGCAAATCGCTCGACGACGTCATGCGCCTCTTGTGGCAGCGCTATGGGCGCGACTTCTATCGCGGCAAGCCGGTGGGCGTGGGCGAAGACGATGTCGAGGCGCTGATCGCCGAGGCGACCGGCGTGGAACTGGGCGCGCTCTTTAGCGACGCCGTGCGCGGCACGCGCGACCTGCCGCTCGCGGCGCTGTTCGAACCGTTCGGCGTGACGCTCGAAGGGGAGCCCGAACGCGGCGCGAAACCGTCGCTCGGCGCGCGGCTGCGTGGCGGCGCCGAAGCGACGCTTGCCGTCGTCTACGAAGGCGGCGCGGCCCAGAAGGCGGGGCTTTCGGCTGGCGACGCGCTCGTAGCGCTCGACGGCCTGCGTGTGACGGGTTCGAATCTCGACGCGCTGCTCTCGCGCTACCAGCCGGGCACGAAGGTCGACATCCACGCGTTCCGCCGCGACGAGCTTCGCGTGGCGCGTCTGACCCTCGATGCGCCCGAGGTCGCGCGCTACAAGCTCGCCGCCTCGGACAAGCGTGCGCCCGCGCGCGCATTGCGCGAGCGCTGGCTGACGGCGTAAGCCGCTGGGACAGGGCGCGGCGGCACGCGGCGCCATAAGCGGCGTGGGTAACGGATCCCACGCCGTTTTTTCATGCCCGCGATTGTTCTATCGTTGCAACAATCCGTCATCGGCGGACTACTTTTTCGGAGCGCGGTAAAAAAACACAATGCCTTCACTCGCGCAACGTTGCGCAACTGAGACCCGAAGGAGCCACCATGACCACGATCCTGCAAATCAATTCCGCCGCCCGCTCGCAAGGCGCCCAGTCGACGCTGCTCGTCAACGAATTGACGGCCAGGCTGCAACAATCGAATCCGGGCGCGCAAGTCGTTACGCGCAACCTGCAAGCCGATCCGCTGCCGCACCTCGACGACGCCGTGCTCGGCGCGTTCTTCACGCCGGCCGAGCAGCGTACGCCGGAGCAGCAGGCCATCGCCGCACGCAGCGAAGCGCTGATCGCGGAACTGCAGGCAGCGGACATCATCGTGATCGGTGCGCCGATGTATAACTTCGGCGTCTCGTCGCAGCTCAAGACGTACTTCGACTGGATCGCGCGTGCCGGCATCACGTTCCGCTACACCGCGAACGGTCCCGAAGGCCTCGTGAACGGCAAGAAGGTCCATGTCGTTTCGGCACGCGGCGGCAAGTATCAAGGCACCGCGCACGACAGCCAGACGCCGTACCTGAAGTCGTTCCTCGGCTTCCTCGGCATGACCGACGTGAACTTCATCTTCGCCGAAGGCCTGAACATGGGCCCGGACGCAGCAAGCGCCGCGCTCGCAGGCGCGCGTGAGGCGATCGCTGCAGCGTAACGTTCGCGCTTGTTGCCTGTTTGACGGCTGTAAAAGCAAAAACGCCACGAGAACGATCTCGTGGCGTTTTTCATTGCGCGTCGTCGCGTTGCGAGGCCCAAGCGGCTCAGGCGGCTCAGGCGAGCTCGAGGCCTTCCTCCGGCAAACGCCAGTCGATCGGCTGGCGGCCGTGCGCCTGCAGATACTCGTTGGCCTGCGCGAAATGCCCGCAGCCGAGAAAGCCGCGATGCGCGGAAAGCGGCGACGGATGCGGCGCTTCGAGCACGCAATGCGCACCAGAGAGCAACGCGCGCTTGTTCTGCGCGTGCGCGCCCCACAGCATGAACACGAGGTTTTCGTGGCGCGCGGCGAGTTGCTGGATCAGCGTGTCGGTGCAGCGCTCCCAGCCGCGCTTCGCATGGCTCGCGGCGCTCGCGCGCTCGACGGTGAGCACCGTGTTCAGCAGCAGCACGCCCTGGCGCGCCCAGGCGTCGAGACAGCCGTGCGTCGGCGCCTGAATGCCGAGGCTCGCTGCGATTTCCTTGAAGATGTTGCGCAGCGAAGGCGGCGGGCGCACCGAAGGCGGCACCGAGAACGCGAGGCCGTGCGCCTGCGGCGTGCCGCGATCGTCGCCGTGATACGGGTCCTGGCCGAGGATCACGACCTTCACGTCGTCGGGCGAGGTGAGGCGCAGCGCGCGGAACACGTCGGCGGGATAGACGGTCTTGCCGGCGGCGCGCTCGTCATCGACGAAGCGGCACAACGGCGCGTAGGCGTCGCTCGTGATGAACGGCGCGAGCAGCTCGCGCCAGGCGGCGGGCAGCGCGTCGAACTGGTCTTCGAGGCGCGTGGTGTCGATGGCGGCCTGCGGCGCGGTGGGGTCGTGTGGCATGGCGGGGGCGGGCATAACGGCGTGCGTGCGTTCGGGCGCCGGGAATTCGTCGGCGCCGAACAGCGAGAAGATCGTGATCTGGCGCGGGTCGATTTCGGGCAGCGGCGGCTCGTCGAGCGTGGCTTGTGCTGCGTCGGCCAGAAAGTCGTCGAACAGCGAAGCTTGCACCGGCATCGCGACGCGCGGGCGTTTCGTGGAGGTCATGGGCGGCAAGTGTCGCAGCAATTGCGCGGCGATTCAATCCGGCGCGAGCGCGGCCGGCTGCCCTCTTGCGGCATCGGCGATGATGTTGCAACTAACAGCACTGTTTCGGCGCTATCCGCTATCTACAGGTGATTGAGCGCGTTGCGCGGCGCGCTGAAGCCGCGCCGCACCGTTCTCAGCCTTCGCGCAGCTTGTACCCGCGTTGGGCCTTGCTGATGTCGTCCGGCGCAAGGCCTGGCAGCGCCCGCGCGAGTTCCGCCGCGAGCGTGTGCAATGCCGCTTCGTCGCCCGACTTCAGTTCGAGTTCGATTTCGCAGATCGGCGTGCGCCGCGTTTCGCCGTTCACGTCCGCGGTGACTTCGCCCTGATCGATGGCCGCTTCCACTTGCGCGCCGTCGACTTCGAGCGTCCACAGCGTGCGCTGGAAGTCGGTGCGAAAGAGCGGGATCAGGTTCGCGGCGGCATCCGAGAGTGCCGTCGAAACGCCGGCTTCATCGCACTCGTGCAGCAGCCTGTCGATTTCGAGCGCTTCGCCCGCCACCGGCATTTCCCACTCGTGCCGCGCGTGCAGCCCGTTTTGCGCCACTCCCACGGTCTTGAACGTCTGCAGCCAGCCCTCGGGCGCGCGGCGCAGGCGCAGCGCGCTCTTTGCGCGCGCGAGCGCAAGCGCCGGCGTGTCGAAGTAGATGTTTTCGAGCCGGATGGCGCGACCCGGCTTGCCGGCGCGCGTCTCGAAGAGACGCCGCGCCGCGTCCACCTGGTCGCGCGGCAGCGCGAGCTTGATTTCGCGTTCGATACCCATGGCGTTGCGCGATCAGAAGAACATGCGAGCGAGTTCCGCGCCCGGCTGTTCGGCGCGCATGAACGCCTCGCCCACGAGGAACGTGTGCACGGATAGTGCGCGCATTTTCTCGACGTCCGCACGCGAGAGAATGCCCGACTCGGTCACGACGATGCGGTCTTCAGGCACGTCGTCGAGCATGCCGATGGTCGTATCCAGCGTGGTTTCGAACGTGCGCAGATTGCGATTGTTGATGCCGATGAGCGGTGTCTTCAGCGTGAGCGCGTGCGTGAGTTCTGCGCGGTCGTGCACTTCGACGAGCACCGCGAGACCGAGCGAATGCGCAAGCGCTTCGAGATCGCGCATTTCACCTGGCTGGAGCGCGGCGGCGATCAGCAGGATCGCGTCGGCGCCCATCGCGCGCGCTTCGACGACCTGATACGGATCGACGATGAAGTCCTTGCGCAGCACCGGCAAGTTGCACGCGGCGCGCGCGCCTTCGAGGTACGCGGCGCTGCCCTGGAAGAACTGTACGTCGGTCAGCACGGAGAGGCAGGCCGCGCCGCCCTCGGCGTACGAGCGCGCGATTTCGGCGGGCTGGAAGTTTTCGCGCAGCACGCCCTTCGACGGACTTGCCTTCTTCACTTCGGCGATCACGGCGGCCTGGCCGTTGTCGTGCTTCGCGCGCAAGGCGCCGACGAAATCGCGCAGGTCGCGCGTGCTTGCCTGCAGACGCAATTCTTCGAGCGGGGCGCTCTGCTCGGCGGCGCGCACTTCTTCGCGCTTGACCGAGATGATCTTTTCGAGGATGTCACTCATGATATTCGGAGGCAAAAAACGGTGCTGGATCAGCGTTTGAACTGTTGCGTGAAGCGTACCAGTTCGTCGACTTTGGCGCGCGCGCGGCCGCTGGCGAGCGTTTCGCGCGCAAGCGTGATGCCTTCTGCGATCGAGTCCACCAAGTTCGCCGAATAGAGCGCCGTGCCCGCGTTCAGCGCGACGATTTCGCGCGCCGTGCCAGCCTCGTTCGAGAGCGCGCCGAGCAGCATCGCCTTCGATTCTTCGGCGTTCTCGACCTTGAGCGAACGATTCGAGACCATCTGCATACCGAAGTCTTCGGGATGGATCTCGTACTCGCGAATCTGGCCGTCCTTGAGTTCGCCGACGAGCGTGGCCGCACCGAGCGAGACTTCGTCCATGCCGTCCTTGCCGTAGACGACGCAAACGTGTTTTGCGCCAAGACGCTCCATCACGCGCACCTGAATGCCGACGAGGTCCGGATGGAACACGCCCATCAACTGATTGGGCGCGCCGGCCGGATTCGTGAGCGGCCCGAGGATGTTGAAGATCGTGCGCACGCCCAGTTCGCGGCGCACGGCGGCGATGTTCTTCATCGCCGGATGGTGGTTGGGCGCGAACATGAAGCCCATGCCCGTTTCGGCGATCGAGGCGGCCACCTGGTCCGGCTGCAGGTCGATGTTCACGCCGAGCGCTTCGAGCACGTCCGCGCTGCCCGACTTGCTGGAGACGCCCCGGTTGCCGTGCTTCGCGACCTTTGCGCCCGCTGCCGCGACCACGAACATCGAGGCCGTGGAGATATTGAAAGTATGCGAGCCATCGCCGCCGGTGCCGACGATGTCGATGAAGTTCGAGTTGTCCTTCACCTCGACGTGATTCGCGAACTCGCGCATGACAGTCGCGGCGGCCGTGATCTCGCCGATGGTTTCCTTCTTCACGCGCAGGCCGGTGAGGATGGCCGCCGATTGCACGGGCGAAAGCTCGCCGCGCATGATGAGGCGCATGAGGTGGAGCATCTCGTCGTGAAAAATCTCGCGATGCTCGATCGTGCGCTGGAGCGCTTCCTGCGGGGTAATCATGATTAGTCGCCTCCGGGTCAAGCGCTCTTGGTTTGCTTCAGGAAATTCTCGAAGAGGGCATGGCCGTGCTCCGAGAGGATCGATTCCGGATGAAACTGCACGCCTTCCACCGCAAGCTCGCGGTGACGCACGCCCATGATTTCGCCGTCGTCGGTCCAGGCCGACACTTCGAGGCAGTCGGGCAGCGACTCGCGCTCGATGGCGAGCGAGTGATAACGCGTGACGTTGAAGTGCTTCGGCAGGTCGGCGAACACGCCTTTGCAGTCGGTTTCGATCTGGCTCACCTTGCCGTGCATGATGGTCTTCGCGCGCACGACGCGGCCGCCGAACGCTTCGCCAATCGCCTGATGGCCGAGACACACACCGAGAATCGGCGTCTTGCCTGCGAATTCGCGCAGCACGTCGAGCGTGATGCCCGCGTGCTGCGGGTTGCTCGGCCCGGGCGAGAGGCAAATGCGCGCGGGGTTGAGCTTCGCGATTTCGTCGATGGTGATTTCGTCGTTGCGGTACGTGTGAACGTCTTCGCCGAGCTCGCCGAAGTACTGGACGATGTTGTAGGTAAACGAATCGTAGTTGTCGATCATGAGCAACATGGTCTTTTCTCCGCTCAGAAGTCGCTGTCGAGGCCGTCCTGCACCTGCTCGGCGGCGCGCAGCACGGCGCGCGCCTTGTTCTCGGTTTCCTGCCATTCGGACTCGGGCACCGAATCGGCAACCACGCCCGCGGCGGCCTGCACATACAGATTGCCGTTGTGGATGAGGCCGGTGCGGATCGCGATGGCCAGGTCCATCTCGCCGTTGAACGAGAGATAGCCGACCGCGCCGCCGTAGAGCCCGCGCTTCACCGGCTCCAGTTCGTCGATCAATTCCATCGCGCGAACCTTCGGCGCGCCCGATAGCGTGCCGGCCGGGAACGTGGCGCGCAGGACGTCGAAATTGTTCATGCCGGGTTTGAGCTTGCCTTCCACCGAACTCACGATGTGCTGCACGTGCGAGTACTTCTCGATGATCATCTTGTCGGTGACGGCCACCGAACCGATCTCGGCGATGCGGCCCACGTCGTTGCGCGCGAGGTCGATCAGCATGACGTGCTCGGCGATTTCCTTCGGGTCGTTGAGCAGTTCGGTCGCGAGTTCGGCGTCGCGCTCGGGCGTGTTGCCGCGCGGCCGCGTGCCCGCGAGCGGGCGAATCGTCACCATGCGGTCCTCGCCGCGCTTTTCCTGGCGCACGAGAATTTCCGGCGACGCGCCCACCACGTGGAATTCGCCGAAGTTGTAGTAGTACATGTACGGCGACGGGTTCAGCGAGCGCAGCGCACGGTACAGCGACAGCGGATTGTCGCGATACGGCTTCGTGAGGCGCTGGCCCACTTGCACCTGCATCAGCTCGCCCGCGGCGATGTATTCCTTCGCCTTGCGCACGGCGGCGAGGTAATCGTCTTTCTTGAACTCGCGGAACGTTTCGGTACGCACGCTTGCCGAAGTCACCGGCGGCTGCACCGTGGTGCGCAGGCGCTGCTTGAGTTCGCGCAGGCGGTGCTTCGCCTTGGTGTAGGCCTCGGGCGTTTGCGGATCGGCGTAGACGATGAGATAGAGCTTGCCCGCGAGATTGTCGATGACCGCGACTTCTTCGGTCAGCAGCAGCTGGATGTCGGGCAGGCCGAGATCGTCGGTCGGGCAGGTATCGGCGAGCTTCTTCTCGATGTAGCGCACCGCGTCGTAGCCGAAGTAGCCCGCGAGACCGCCGCAGAAGCGCGGCAGACCCGGACGCTGCGCGACCTTGAAGCGCGCCTGGTAGTTCGCGATGAATTCGAGCGGATCTTCGTTATGCGTCTCGATCACCTGGCCGTCGCGCACGACCTCCGAAATGCCGTTGCGCGTGCGGATCAGCGAGCGCGCCGGCAGGCCGATGAACGAATAGCGCCCGAAGCGCTCGCCGCCCACCACGGACTCCAGCAGGAAAGAATTGGCGCCGCCGCGCTCGGGCTGCGCGAGCTTCAGGTACAGCGAGAGCGGCGTTTCGAGATCGGCGAGCGCTTCGGCGATCAGCGGGATGCGGTTGTAGCCCTCGTTGGCGAGGGACTGAAATTCGAGTTCGGTCATGTTCCGATCCTGTTCGTGCTGCCGGTCGCGGCGGATGCGGGCCCAGTGCGGCTCAAAACGGGGCGCGCGGTGAGCGCGAGGCGTTTGTTTTAGAGTGCTTGATGGCTGCTGGCGCTCGCTCGTGCGGCCCAGGATCGCGCTCATGATGAAGCGCTTGCCGGGCCGGCGTGCGGTACATCGACGGAAGGTAGGGCGTAGCCGCTCGCGCCCGGCGCAACTCGCCGCGAACGGCGAAACGACACGCAAGGACCACGAAAGCCAACGGCCAGACCAGCCGACGGGTTACCGCAACAGTTTAGAGTCGAGACACGCGCGAGTGCGCAGCGAAGTAAAAAACGGTGCTGAAGAAGGACGAATACGCAACTTCAGCGAACCTCGGATGAGGTTAGCGCGACCAGCGACGCCAGGGCCAGGCTCCCCGGTCGATCGTGCTCAGACTCCGTTTTTTATTCAGAAACATGAGGATAGTTGACGTTCAGTCGAGAACTTAAGTCAGGTCATTGTGCGCTGCGACCGCCTTGGCGGCGTCGAGCAGCGAGGCAACTATACCATCCGATTCAATTTTTTGTACAGGTTGGCCGTGGTTGTAGCCGTAGGGCACCGTGAGCGTGGCCATGCCGGCCGCGCGGCCGGCGATCGCATCGTTCTCCGAATCGCCGATCGCCACCGCCGCCGCGGGCTTGACGCCCAGGCGCTCGCAGGCAGTGAGCATCGGCAGCGGGTCGGGCTTCTTCTTCGCGAGGCTGTCGCCGCCGAGCACCACTTCGAAGTACTGCGCGAGGCCGTATTGCTGCAACAGCTCGACGGCGAAGCGGTGCGGCTTGTTGGTCACGCACGCGAGCTTGATGCCCTGGTCGCGCAGTGCCGCGAGGCCCGCTTTGACGTCCGGGTACAGATGCGTGTGGCGGCCGTTGATCTTCGCGTACTCGTCCTGGTAGAGCGCGAGCGCTTCGTCGAAGCGCGCCTCGACGTTGTCCGCGGCAAAGCGCGGCGCGAGCACGCTGCGGATCAGGTGCTCCGAGCCCTTGCCCACGTAGCCCATCACTTCCTCGCGCGTGGTTTCATCGGCGTCGAGTTGCGCGAGCATGCCGTTCAGTCCGGCGGCGAAGTCGTCGGCGGTGTCGACCATCGTGCCGTCCAGGTCGATCAGTGCCGCTTCGATGCGCGGCGCGGTGAACTTGACGGGCGCGTTCATTTTGCGTTTGCAGCGCTTGCTGTGCTCGCGAGTTGCGCGCGCATCTCGTCGATCACGGTCTTGTAGTCCGGCTTGCCGAAGATCGCCGAGCCCGCCACGAAGGTGTCCGCGCCTGCCGCCGCGATTTCGGCGATGTTGTCGACCTTCACGCCGCCGTCCACTTCGAGGTGGATTTCGCGGCCCGTGCGGGCCGTGTAGGCGTCGATCTTCGCGCGCGCCTCGCGCAGCTTGTTGAGCGCCTCCGGAATGAACGACTGACCGCCGAAGCCGGGATTCACCGACATGATGAGCACGAGGTCGAGCTTGTCCATCACGTGGTCGAGGTAGTTCAGCGGCGTGGCCGGGTTGAACACGAGGCCCGCCTTGCAGCCGTGGTCGCGGATCAGCGAGAGCGTGCGGTCGATATGGTCCGAGCCTTCCGGGTGGAAGCTGATGAGGTTCGCGCCGGCCTTGGCGAAGTCGGGCACGATGCGGTCGACCGGGCGCACCATCAGGTGCACGTCGATGGGCACGCTCACGTGCGGGCGGATCGCCTCGCACACCAGCGGACCGATGGTGAGGTTCGGCACGTAATGGTTATCCATCACGTCGAAGTGGATCCAGTCGGCGCCGGCAGCGACGACGTTGCGGACCTCTTCGCCAAGACGCGCGAAGTCGGCGGAGAGAATGCTGGGGGCGATGCGGAATTGCGTCATGGCGGCAATCGGAAAACTGTCGGAAAAACCGTATTTTACCGTCAGTGGCAGAGCGTTTCCCGGCGGCCGCCGCGGGCGGCGCCGGGTTGCGGGTGCCCGTTGCATCAAGCAGAATGCCAAACCATGTGCCGCGCCTCGCGGCGCGCCCGCGAGCGCCTTGCCGCGCGGGCGTCTCAGTCAACGGACTCAGCAGCCGCGCCTAAGCGAATGGAACAACGATGAGCCAGTACGAATTCAGCGTGACGTCGCAGGTGCGCTACCTGCCCGAAGAATCGGACCCGGAGCGCCGGCAATATGCCTTCGCGTACACGCTGACCATTCGCAATACCGGTCAGGTAAGCGCCCAGCTGATCGCGCGCCACTGGGTGATCACCGACAGCGAAAATCACGTGCAGGAAGTGAAGGGGCTGGGCGTGGTCGGCCATCAACCGCTTCTGAAGCCGGGCGAGCAGTTCGAGTACACGAGCTGGGCCGTGATCGCTACCCCGGTGGGCACCATGCGCGGCGAGTACTTCTGTGTGGCCGAGGACGCCGAGCGCTTCGAGGCGCCCGTGCCCGAGTTCGTGCTGCGCATGCCGCGCACGTTGCATTGAACCGCCGCGAGAAATCGGGGTCTGCTAGTTCTGACGCCGATCGTCGCGCGAGGCTTGCTTCTTCCTGCCCGACGCGGTCCACACAACGATGAAAATCAGCAGGAACAGCGCAAGGAGCGCTTCCAGACCAAACATGAGCATCGGGTATTCGTCGAGCAGTTCTGACATGGCGGCATCCATCGAGAGCCAGTATTGTAGGCGTGATTTTGACGTCGATTCCGGTCTCGATGTCCCGGTAATGCCGGGATTCACACAGGTGCGATATTGCGTGGGGTCGGCGCTTCGGCGTGGCGGGAGCCGCCTGGGTCTGCGGTTAGGCGGCTGGTTGGGCGCGGCTTCGCTCGCGGCTTTGCTTGCCGCATGCGGCGGCCCGAGCTACGTGCACAACGTGCCGCCCAAAGGCACGCCCACGCTGCCCTCGCAGCTCGCCGCGCAACGTCTCACGCCGGTCGCCTGGCAGCAGGTGCCGGGCTGGCAGGACGACTCGCTGATCGGTGTGACCGCGGCGCTGCGCGCGAACTGCACGCGTCTTGCGCGCGATCCTCGCTGGCAGCGCGCGTGCACTGCGGCCTCGCAGCTCGATGACCTGGACGCCTCGAGCGCACGTGCATTCTTCGAAACGTATTTCACGCCCTATCAGTTCGCCAACAACGACGGCACGCTCGACGGCCTCGTGACCGGCTACTACGAGCCGCTGCTGCACGGTTCGCGCACGCGTCACGGCATCTACCAGACCGCGCTGTATCGCTGGCCGTCCGGCTATCGTCCGGGCGCCGCGATGCCGCCGCGCGCGCAGCTCGAACGTTCTGGCGCGCTGGGCGGCAACGAACTCGTGTGGGTGGACGATCCGATCGAAGCGTTCTTCCTGCAGGTGCAGGGCTCCGGGCGCGTCGTGATGGAAGATGGCAGCGTGATGCGCGTGGGCTTCGGCGGCACCAACAACCAGCCGTACAAGTCGATCGGGCGCTGGCTGCTCGACCACGGTGAACTCACGCCCGCGCAGGCGACCATGCAGGGCATCAAGGCATGGGCACGCGCGAACCCGACGCGCGTGGACGCGCTTCTCGACACCAATCCGCGCTTCGTGTTCTTCCGCGAGATGGGCGGCTCCGAGGGCGACGCGCAGGGCGGCGCGGACGGTCCGATCGGTGCGCTCGGCGTGCCGCTCACGCCGGAACGCTCGATCGCCGTCGATCCGTCGTCGATTCCGCTTGGCACGCCGGTGTTTCTCCAGACCACGCGCCCGCTCACGAATACGCCGCTCAACCGGCTCGTGTTCGCGCAGGACACGGGCACGGCAATCAAGGGCGGCGTGCGCGCAGACTACTTCTGGGGCTTGGGCGACGACGCCGGCGACCTGGCCGGCAAGATGAAGCAGGGCGGCCGCATGTGGCTGCTGTTCCCGAACTCGTGATCGCGGTGGCGCTTGCGCCGCACTCGTGAAGCGAAAAAGCCGGCGAGCGCCGGCTTTTTCTTTTACTGCGCGTTGCGGGCCGCGGTTACTTCGGCCGCTTGTCGATGACTCGCCGGGCTTTGCCAACCGAGCGCTCGATGCCGTTCACTTCCAGCACGTTCACCTTGCACGTCACGCCGATCAGCGCCTTGATGTCGTAAGCGAGTGCCTTGCTGGCCGCGTCGAGCGCACCGTAGTCGGGCGCGGTTTCCGGGCACGGTTCGCAGTTGAGCGACATTACGTCCATCGGACCTTCCTTCGTCAGGACGATCTGATAGTGCGGTGCGAGCGCCGGCTGCTTGAGCAGCAGTTCCTCGATCTGCGTGGGGAACACGTTCACGCCGCGGATGATCAACATGTCGTCCGAGCGGCCCGTGATCTTTTCCATGCGGCGCATGGTGCGCGCCGTACCGGGCAACAGACGCGTGAGGTCGCGCGTGCGGTAACGGACGATGGGCAGCGCTTCCTTCGTGAGCGAGGTGAAGACGAGCTCGCCCAATTCGCCGTCGGGCAGCACTTCGCCGGTTTCCGGGTCGATGATCTCGGGGTAGAAGTGATCTTCCCAGATCGTCGGGCCGTCTTTCGTCTCCGCGCATTCCGAGGCGACGCCCGGGCCCATCACTTCCGAAAGACCGTAGATGTCGACGGCCGTGATGCCCATGCGCTGCTCGATTGCCCGGCGCATGTCGTTGGTCCACGGCTCCGCGCCGAAGATGCCGATGCGCAGCGAACAGGTGGCCGGATCGATGCCCTGGCGCTCCATTTCGTCGGCGATCGCGAGCATGTAGCTCGGCGTGACCATGATGATGTCGGGACGGAAGTCCTGGATCAACTGGACCTGCTTCTCGGTCTGGCCCCCGCCGAACGGAATGACGGTGAGGCCCGCACGTTCCGCGCCGTAGTGCGCGCCAAGGCCGCCCGTAAAGAGTCCGTAGCCGTAGCTGATGTGCACCTTGTCGCCGCGCCTGGCGCCCGCTGCGCGCACCGAACGCGCGACGACGTTCGCCCACGTGTCGATGTCGCGCGCCGTGTAGGCCACCACGGTCGGCTTGCCGGTCGTGCCCGACGACGCATGGATGCGCGAAATCTGGTCTTGCGGCACTGCGAACATGCCGAAGGGATAGTTGTCGCGCAGATCCTTCTTCGTGGTGAACGGGAAGCGCGCGAGATCGGCGAGCGACTGCACCTGGGACGGATGCACGCCGGCTTCGTCGAATTTGCGGCGATAGACCGGCGAATTCTCGTAAGCGTGGTTCAGCGACCATTTCAGGCGCTCGAGCTGCAGCGCAGCAAGCTCGTCGCGGCTCGCCTTTTCGATGGGTTCGAGCGGCAGCGTGGTACTCATGGGTGTCTCCTGGATCTAAGAACTTTACTCGTGACGCGTAGGGAATCGAGAAGGGGAAACCCGCTTCACGTTGCGACTGGAATGACATTGCCGCGAATCTGCGCGGACTTGCCTCGGAAAAGCGCGACGGTTTCGCCTGCCCGATTCGTCACGCGGATGTCGTAGACCCCGTTGCGTCCCGATAGCACCTGTTCGACGGCTTCGGCGGTCAACACCTCGTCGCGCAGCACCGGACGCAGGAACTCGATCGAGCAGCCGGCCGCGACGGTGTTGATGTTGTACGAATTGCACGCGAAGGCGAACGCCGAATCCGCGAGCGAGAAAATCATCCCGCCGTGGCAGGTCTGATGGCCGTTGAGAAACTCGGGCCGCACGGCCATGGACAGGCGCGCGTAACCGGCGCGCACTTCGAGGAGTTCCATGCCGAGCGCGCGCGTGCAGCCGTCGGCTTCGTACATCGCCTGCGCGGCGGCGCGAGCGAGTTCGTCGGGCGACAGGCCGTCGTCGTCAGGCAGTTGCGAGGCTTGCGTGGACATCTCAGCGGCCCTCGAAGTGCGGTGCGCGTTTTTCGATGAAGGCTTGCACGCCTTCTGCGTAGTCATGCGACGCGCCCAGCTCGCGCTGCAGGTCGCGTTCGAGATCTAGTTGCTGGTCGAGCGTGTTCGTGGCCGATGCGCGCAGCGCTTCGCGCGTGGCGACGATGGCGCGCGTCGGTTGCTGCGCGAGCCGTGCGGCGAGCGCGCCGGCCGTTTGCGCAAGTTCCGCGTCGTCGATCACTTGCCAGACGACGCCCCAGCTTTCCGCCTTTTCCGCGCTGAGTTTTTCGCCGGTCATGGCGAGTCCGAGCGCGCGCGCCAAGCCCACGCGTTTGGGCAGGAACCACGTGCCGCCGGAATCGGGCACGAGGCCGATCTTCACGAACGCCTGGATGAAGCTTGCGGAACGCGCTGCAAGCACGAGGTCGCAGGCGAGGGCGAGATTGGCGCCGGCGCCGGCCGCGGTGCCGTTGACGGCGGCGATCACGGGCATCGGCAGCGCCTGCAGGCGCTTGATCAGCGGATTGAAATGCTCATCGATGAGGTCGCCGAGATCGGTCATCGCACCCGGCGTGAAGTCGAGATCGGCGAGATCCTGGCCCGCGCAGAAGCCGCGGCCCGCGCCCGTCAGCACAAGGGCGCGCGCGCCGGCCGCGGCGACCTCGTCGAGCGCTGCGACGAGCTCGCGGTGCATGGCGCGCGTAAAGCTGTTGAGCTTGTCCGGGCGGTTCAGCGTGATCGTGGCCACGCGGGTGGATGCGTCGATTTCGACGCGGATCGCATCGTAGGGCATCGGTTGTCTCCTGGTCCCATGCAAAGCTGTCTGAGACCGCCGAATGCATCGTCCGGCGGCCGGTCGATACTGCGCGCGTTATGGCTCTATGCGTTCGATCGCGAGGGCGATGCCCTGGCCGACGCCGATGCACATCGTACAAAGTGCGAAGCGTCCGTTCGTGCGCTCCAGCTGATGGAGCGCCGTCGTCACGAGACGTGCGCCCGAAGCGCCGAGCGGGTGGCCCAGTGCAATCGCGCCGCCATTCGGGTTCACGCGCGGATCGTCGTCGGCAATGCCGAGTGCGCGCAGCACGGCGAGGCCTTGCGAGGCGAACGCCTCATTGAGTTCGATCACGTCGAACTGGTCCAGCGTCATGCCGAGCTGCTTGAGCAGTTTTTGCGTAGCGGGCGCCGGGCCGATCCCCATGATGCGCGGCGCGACGCCGGCGGTCGCCATGCCGAGCACGCGCGCGCGGCGACGCAGGCCAAACTGTTTGGCGGCCTCCTCGTTGGCGAGCAGCAGGGCGCAGGCGCCGTCGTTGACGCCCGAGGCGTTGCCCGCCGTGACCGTGCCGTCCGGCTTCACGACGCCCTTGAGCTTGCCGAGCGATTCGAGCGAAGTTTCGCGCGGGTGCTCGTCGAGCGTCACACGCACGGGGTCGCCCTTCTTTTGCGCGATCTCGACCGCGACGATTTCCTGCGCGAGCGTGCCGTCCTTCTGCGCGCGGGCCGCTTTCTGCTGGCTGCGCAACGCGAACGCGTCCTGATCGGCGCGATTGATGCCGAATTCTTCCGCGACGTTTTCCGCCGTCTCCGGCATCGAATCGACACCGTACTGCTGCTTCATCAGCTTGTTGACGAAACGCCAGCCGATGGTCGTGTCGTAGATGGCCGCTTCACGCGAAAACGCCGAAGCCGCCTTGCCCATGACGAACGGCGCGCGCGTCATGCTTTCCACGCCGCCCGCGATCATGAGGCGCGCTTCGCCCGCCTTGATCGCGCGCGCCGCGCTGCCGACGGCGTCGAGGCCCGAGCCGCACAGGCGGTTGAGCGTGCCGCCCGGCGCGTCGGTCGGCAGGCCCGCGAGCAGCGCGGCCATGCGCGCGACGTTGCGGTTGTCTTCGCCGGCCTGGTTGGCGCAGCCGTAGAGCACGTCGTTGAGCGCGCTCCAGTCCACGCCGGGATTGCGCTCGACGAGGGCGCGGATCGGCACCGCGGCGAGGTCGTCCGCACGGACGTCCTTGAGGGCGCCGCCATAGCGGCCGAACGGGGTGCGAATCGCGTCGCAGATATAGGCTTCGGTCATCTCGGGTTCCTGGGGCGCGAGCGCAGAAGTGCGCTCACGCCTTGCATGCTAGAGGGATGGGCAATCGGGCGCCATTCGGCTGAGCGGCGTGGGCCGATCAGCTGGCGACGGCGGGGGCCGCTTTCGGTTCGACGTGAACGCGGCTCTGAACCACGCGGAAGCGGTTCGCCACGAAGGCGGCGTCGGCGAGCGCGGCGTTCGCCGCGGGGTTCGCGCCGGTGCCGTGGAAGTCCGAGAATGCAGCCGACTGGTTCACGAACACGCCGCCCGTGAGGTTGATCGAGAGCGCCACGCCGCCGGTGATGGCGGCTTCATGTGCGGCTTCGATCACGGCGTCGTCCGTGCTGTAGACGGAAAGCGTGAGCGCGCCGTGGTCGCGCGCGGTCTCGCCGGCCAGCTTGAGCGACTGCGCAGTCGAATCCGTGGCGATCACGAACGAGATCGGGCCGAACCATTCGCGCGTGAACTGGGCGGCGTCGCGCGCTGCGTCGAGCGAGAGCACGAGCGGCGTGCGCACGCGTGCGCCGGCGAACTGCGGGTGTTCGAGCGTCTGGCTGTCGGCGAGCACGGTACCGAGCTTGCGGGCTTCGTCGATGCGAGCCGTCACGCCTTCGTTCTGGATCGCGCCGAGCACTTCGACGGCGCGCGCCGGATCGGCGACGAACTTCTGCACGGCGCCGGCAATCGCCTGGGCGACGGCCTCGAAGCTCAGCTGGCCTTCAGCGGTGCGGATGCCGTCGCGCGGCACATAGATGTTCTGCGGCGCCGTGCACATCTGGCCCGAGTAAAGCGAGAGCGAGAACGCGATGTTGCGGGCGACGGCCTTCAGGTCGTCCGCGGAGTCGATCACGATCTGGTTCACGCCGGCCTTTTCCGTGTAGACCTGCGCCTGATGCGCATTGCGCTCGAGCCAGTCGCCGTTTTGCGTGCTGCCCGTGAAGTCGATCAGCTTGATCTCGGGGCGCAGTGCGAGCTGCTGCACGAGTGCGCCGTCGTTGGGGTCGGTGGCGAGCAGCGTCACGACGTTCGGATCGAAGCCGGCTTCGCGCAGCACCTCACGCGCAATGCGCACGGTGATCGCGAGCGGCAGGATCGCGCCCGGGTGCGGCTTGACGATGACCGTGTTGCCCGTCGCCAGATCGGCGAAGAGGCCGGGGTAGCCGTTCCAGGTCGGGAACGTGCAGCAGCCGAGCACGAGGCCGGTGCCGCGCGGCACGATCGTGAAGCGCTTTTGCATCGCGAGGGGCGGGTTCTTGCCCTGCGGCTTTTCCCAGTGCGCGTCGGCGGGAATGCGGCGCAGCTGGTCGTAGGCGTAGGCGACGGCTTCGAGCGCGCGATCCTGAGCGTGCGGGCCGCCGGCCTGGAAGGCCATCATGAATGCCTGGCCGGTCGTGTGCATCACGCTGAAGGCGATCTCGAAGCTCGCGCGGTTCAGGCGCTCGAGGATTTCGAGGCTCACGCCCGCCCATGCCTGCGGGCCGGCTGCGCGCCAGTCGCGCTGGGCTTGCTGCGCGGCTTCGATCAACTGGTCGGGCGTCGACTTCGGATAGCGCGCGCCGAGCGCGAAGCCGAACGGCGAGGCCTCGCTGCCGACGGTTTCGCCCGTCGACGGCTGGTCGAGTTCGAAGGCGCGATTCAGGTGGGCCTTGAACGCGCCTTCGCCATCTGCGCTGGCGGTTTCCCCGTACACTTTGGGGCTGGGCATTTCGGCGAACGGGCTCCAGTAGCCGCGGGTCTCGATGGCGGCAAGCGCTTTTTGAAGCGCGCCCTCATGCTTGGCAAACAGCGAATGTGTCATGGCTCAACGTTGATTGAGAGGTTGGACAGGGCCCGCGCCAATTAATTGACCGACCGGTTGGTTGGCCAATGTTAGCATTAGTCAAAGTTCGGCGTAAAAAATTTTTTCGGGGACTTTCTTTTGATGGAAGGAGGAGTTATGGGGTACGAAAACATCCTGGTCGAGACGCGTGGCAAGGTCGGATTGATCACGCTGAACCGGCCAAAAGCGCTCAACGCGCTAAACGATGCGCTCATGGACGAACTGGGCGCGGCACTCAAGGCGTTCGACGCCGATGAGGGCGTTGGCGCGATCGTCATCACGGGTAGCGAAAAGGCGTTCGCCGCGGGCGCCGACATCGGGATGATGGCGAGCTACACCTTCATGGATGTGTACAAAGGCGACTACATCACGCGCAACTGGGAAACGATCCGCTCGATTCGCAAGCCGATCATCGCGGCGGTCGCGGGCTTCGCGCTCGGCGGTGGCTGCGAACTAGCCATGATGTGCGACATGATCTTCGCGGCCGATACGGCGAAGTTCGGCCAGCCAGAGATCAAGCTGGGCGTGATTCCGGGGGCGGGCGGTACGCAGCGTCTGCCGCGCGCGGTGTCCAAAGCGAAGGCGATGGACCTGTGCCTGACCGCCCGGATGATGGGTGCGGAGGAGGCGGAGCGCGCCGGTCTCGTATCGCGCGTGATTCCGGCTGCGGAATTGCTGAACGAAACGCTGGCGGCGGCTACGACCATCTGCGAATTCTCGTTGCCCGCCGTGATGATGGCGAAGGAGTCGGTGAACCGCGCCTACGAGACGACGCTTGCTGAAGGCGTGCACTTCGAGCGCCGTCTATTCCATTCGCTCTTCGCTTCGGAAGACCAAAAGGAAGGGATGGCGGCGTTCGTCGAGAAGCGCAAGCCCGTGTTCAAGAACAAGTAAATGCCCGGGAGATTCGATCGCCGCGAGCGGCGATCGAGATTATTTTCGCCACCCCCTTGCACAGTGCCGGCGGGGGCGATAAGATTCGCCCCCTTCGCAGTTCGATGTCTCCGACGTCAGGGCAGCGAAGGCCGCCGCGGAAACCGGCGGACGCAGGAGTCAGCAAGCTTTTTCAAGCGGTGAGCGAAAAAAAGGGGTTGACGAAGCGGAAAAGATTCTTCATAATCTCGTTTCTCTGCTGCTGACGCAGCAACGCAGAAAGAAGCCGGTA
>NZ_JBMIQH010000052.1:0-32916 GCF_056155635.1 Paraburkholderia sp. BR10141
CATAGACTGCTGCCTCAAGCCCATCCAACGCCATATTCGCGATCACCGGCGAGATAGCCCCGGCAACAACATAGCAAACTCGCGGGTAAGATGGGGCCTTCGCATATCGAGGGAGTGTCTGGCGCCATGGTCCAGAGAATGTCCTGCCAGTAATGCGGTTCTCGTGCTTGAGGCCGTTGCTCCCGCTAACCGGGAGCCCAGTCGATGACACGGGGACGACGCAAACACTGGCGAGTGCGTCTCGCTTTCGAGCCGAACCGCTATTCCAGCGACCACTGGAGAAGGCCTATGACCAGCTCAGTCCGATTGATGCCCGAAGCACGAGGCACGCATCGGATGCAAGGCCAGCAACGGCGAAAGCGATGAAGCGAGGGAAACGATGAGCAACGTTGCCATGGTCGCGCTTTACGCGCGAGTGTCATCCGAGCAGCAAAGCAAACGCGGCACGATAGACAGCCAGATCGCTGCATTGAAAGAACGAATTCGGGCCGACGGGGCGCAGATTGTGGAGGACATGTGCTTCGTCGATGCCGGGGTGAGCGGTGCAACGCTGGTCAGGCCGCAATTGGAGCGCCTGCGCGACGCCGCCGCGCTCGGGACGGTCGATCGGCTGTACATCCTCGCGCCAGACCGCCTGGCGCGCAAATATGCGCACCAAGCTCTGCTGATGGAGGAATTCTCCTCGTGCGGCGTACAGGTCGTGTTTCTCAATCATGCAATTGGCACGACGCCGGAAGAATCACTGCTGCTGCAGATGCAGGGCATGATAGCGGAGTACGAGCGGGCAAAAATCGCAGAGCGTCACCGCCGCGGCAAGCTTCACGGCGCGAAACGCGGTACCGTCAATGTGCTATCAGGGGCGCCTTACGGCTACCGCTATATCCGAAGACAGCTCGACGGGACGCCAGCGCGGTACGTCATCGAACTGCCGCAAGCCGCCACGGTGAAAGCGATCTTCGAGTGGGTCGGGCTGGAGCGCCTGAGCCTCGGAGAAGTGATACGTCGGCTTGGCGAGGCCGGTACCGTGACGGCATCGGGCAAGCCGTACTGGGACCGCAGCGTGGTATGGGGCATCTTGCGTAATCCGGCGTACATGGGGCGGGCTGCGTTTGGCAAAACGCAGGCGTGCGATCATCAGGTGCGCGTGCGTGCCCAGCGTCACAGCGCCGACGTGCCCCGGAAACCGTATTCAGCGAAACGCGCGGACCGGCAGCAGTGGATCGAAATTCCGGTGCCGGCAATCGTCAGCGAAGCACTGTTCGAAATCGTTCAGGAGCAGCTTGCCGAGAACCGCAAGCTGGCACGCCAGCGCCGGGATAATGCGCCGCTTCGCCTGCTGCAGGGGCTCACTGTTTGTGGACAGTGCCGTTACGCCTACTACGCGAAGAAAGTGAGCAAGTCGGCGGCCAAGGGACATCAGCGAGACTATGCCTATTACCGCTGCGTTGGAACCGACGCCTACCGGTTCGGCGGCGAACGTATCTGCGACAACCTGCAGGTACGGACAGACAAGCTCGATGAGCTGGTATGGCATCAGGTTGTGGAATTGCTCAGGCATCCCGATCGACTGAAAGAAGAGTATGAACGTCGACTCGACGTGATGGAGCGTAGCGAAAAGCGCGGCTTCGATACCGGCAGTCTGGAAAAGCAGCGGCTTCAGCTCGAAAAGAGCAAATCGCGACTGATCGACGGCTACTCCGACGGTATCATCGACAAGGCTGACTTCGAGCAAGGATGCAGCAGTTGAAGAGTCGGCTCGAACAGATTGAACAGCAGATCCAGGAATCACGGCGCCACGGCGCGATGCAAAGCGAGCTGTTTCTCGTCATTAACCGGCTTGAGGAGTTTGCAGCCGCCGTCACTGAAAAGCTGGATGCGATTGATCTTGAAACGAAACGCAAGATCGTTCTGGGCCTGGTCAAGCGCGTAGAAATCCACAAGGACGAGATCGTCGTTGTGTTCCGTGTCGATCCGCAACCGCCGGTTCGCGGCAGCGAAAATTCGACCGACTCAGACGCAGGAGAGAAAAGTATGCAACATTGTAGGCGGCGCAATCTCGCCTGTCATCGCGAATATGACGCTAGACGGACTGGAAGCGGTAGTAGATGCAAGCGTGGGACCGACGGAACGCGCACGCTGAAAGTTCAAGATCAACGTCAACCGGTATGCGGACGACTTCGTTGTGACCGGAGTGTCGAAGGAAATTCTGGAACAGAACGTACTCCCTGCAGTCAAGCAATTCCTGGCTGTTCGGGGTCTGGAACTCTCGGAAGAGAAAACCAGAGTCACCCATATTGCCGATGGGTTCGATTTCCTTGGGCAGAATGTCCGCAAGTACGCGGGCAAGCTGCTCATCAAACCGGCCAACAAAAGTGTGAAGGCACTTCTGGAGAAGGTGAGGGAAATCGTGAGGCAGCACCGGAGCGCCACACAGCGGAATCTGATCGTACAGCTCAACCCAGTGATTCGCGGTTGGGCCATGTATCACCGTCATGTGGTCTCAAAAGCTCATTTTACGTCGATAGATGCTCACATCTGGCGCCTCTTGTGGAAATGGGCGATGCGTCGGCACCCCACGAAAGGCGCGGGCTGGGTGAAACACAAATACTTCCACGTAGAGGGGAACCGTACCTGGGCGTTTACTGCCCGGTCCGAAGCCCACGGGGTAACCCGGCTGTTCCGGGCTGCGGCGGTTCCGATTGTTCGTCACGTGAAGGTACGTGGCCAGGCCAATCCGTTTGACCCTGCGTGGTCGTCCTACTTTGCCCGTCGCCGCGCCGCGACTGACGATTGATTGCCCGGTACCAACACTGGTGCTGGTGAATGGCTTGAGCCGGATGCGGGGCGACTTGCACGTCCGGTTCTTAGGGGAGCGCGTGCTGGCAACAGCACGCGCTTACCCGACATCGGCGTGGACGCCGAATCCGGCTTGGTGCACACCGTTATAGGCACAGCGGCCAACGTTCACGATATCACCGCGGCCGAAGCGCTGTTGCACGGCCAGGAAAAGGACGTGTACGCTGACGCCGGATGTCAGGGTATTGAGAAGCGCCGTCAGGCAAACCCGGTACGCTGGCATGTCGCGATGCGATCAGGTAAGCGTCAAAAACTGGACCTGAACAATCGTTTGGACGCGATATTCGATCAGATTGAACGCCGGAAAGGCGGCATCCGCGCCAAGGCCGAACATCCGTTCCGTGTGCTCAGGCAGCAGTTTGACTATACGGAGAGCCGGTACCGGGGTTGCTGAAGAACACCGCGCAGATCACGACGCTGTTTGCACTGGGCAACCTTTGGATGGCGCGCAAGGCTTTACGCAATGCCTGAAACGCCAGGAGATTGAGGCTGCGAGTCTCGGAACACGGAGGTCGTCACGCTGCAAAATCCGGACAACCAATCTGCCAGCAGGCTCTCACGGCCGATACGAGTCCAAATCAGTGCTCTGAAAACGAGTTGTGCAGATGGTATGGACGCCTCCCCCCGGAAACGGGCCGTCGTGGAAGTGACGGACCGGGCGCGGGAGACTTGGCACGCGTCGGTCTGCGTATGCCAAAGTAAGGGTGCTCGTCAACCGCGCGTCAAGGAGAACCGGAAATGAAACCCACCCTCATCGGAATGGACATTGCCAAGCAGGTATTCCAGCTTCATGCACTCGACCCGCAGAGCGGCCAGATCGAAAGACTCAAGCTAAAGCGTGCACAGGTTCTCGAGTTCTTCGCCAGGCGCGCACCTTCGGTTGTTGTGATGGAAGCCTGTGGCAGCGCACACGACTGGGCGAGACGGTTGCAGCAGCTCGGTCATGATGCGAGGCTCATCTCCGCGCGGTCAGTGCGGCCGTTTGTGTTGCGTAACAAGACCGACGCGGCCGATGCCCGAGCCATCTGCACAGCGGCGCAGCAGCCGGATGCGCGCTTTGTTGCTATCAAGAGTGAAGATCAGCAAGCCATCCTGGCGATACATCGGATGCGTGCCCAGCTCATGAAGTTCCGCATCATGCAAACCAACGCGTTGCGCGGCCTGTTATACGAGTTCGGCGAAACACTGCCCGAGAGTTATCGGGCCTTCGCCAAAGCATTCCCTGCCACGCTTGCAGGGGTCGCTGAACGTCTGCCAGGGATCCTGATCGACAGCCTGCGTGAGCAATGGAATCGCGTTCAGGCCACCGACAAGGAAATCACCGTGCTTGAGCGGCGGCTCGCTACCGCCTTTCGTAACAACGGGGACTGCCAGAAGGTCGCCGACATCCCTGGCGTTGGCCTTCTCACTGCCACCGCGACGGTTGCATCTATCGGCGATGCGCGAACGTTCAAATCCGGCCGTGAGTTTGCCGCCTGGCTGGGTCTGGTGCCGAGGCAGACGGGAACGGGTGGACGGGTACGACAGATGGGCCTGAGCAAACGCGGCGACACCTATTTGCGCACACTGCTAATGCACGGCGCCCGCTCGGTCATCATCCAGGGCACACGATCGGCGTGGATCGACGGCCTGCTCAGGCGCAGACCGTTTAATGTCGCCGTTGCTGCTGTCGCCAACAAACTGGCACGAACCATCTGGGCGGTACTTGCCCGAGCGCAGGGCTATCAGGCTTCACCGCCCGCTGCTGCGTAGACTTCACGTCCTGAAACCTTCCTCAAGGAGCGCAAGCAAGTGCTGCATGATGGCTAACAGGTTGGACCGGGGCGAGGAAAACCCGATAGGGAAGATGAACCATTGTGTTCGATTTGCAGATGAGGACCTCGCCAGCTAATTCCATTAGGGCCTGCAGGCGCATACCGACCTGCGAAAACGGGCCGGACATAAGCGTGCTGCCTTTACCTGAAAGCCAAAAATCGCAACACTGTTTGCAATCCGGGAGGCGTCCACATAAGACCTTCCTTAGATACTTGTTCTGGTGGATCTTCACCGAGGCTTCACGCGCGGCGTTGAAGACGTCAATCTGAGGTTCTGGCTCGTATTTCTGCCAGCGTATCCTCAAGAAGCTGCTGTGCTTCCTCGGCTGACTCCACGCCAAACATGACGGCCCCGAACGTGCCGTCGATGTGCATCATAAGCACGTGTGCCTTTGCGGTTTTGCCTTTCTTGAAACGGGTCACGAGTTTCCGGTAACCCTTCAGTGCCGTCCCTGAGGAAAACAGTGCTTCGTCGGGCTGCCAGTTATCGACATGACCACCCCACCAACGGGTATCGGCTTGGTCAATCAGCGCCACCAGCAGGCGGCGATTCAGTCTTGTTTGCTGTGCACTGGAAAATGCGTCTTCCAAAGAAAGTGTCATGTGCGTTTTCGGTCCCTGATCGGATGAAGCGGATGAATGTGCATCCACAGTTTCTCTACTTATGGCGGGTCGAATTGAGCGGCTTGAACGAAAATGCTAGCATGGCAATAGTACAAAGCTGCGACCAGAAACGAAATGTCATACCTCGAACGCGAACGACTGCCACGTGCCTCGACCGGGCGTTGTCACGTTAAGGTATACCAGACGCAAGAGCGCACAGGAGGTAGATTTGCTCAGAAATTGGACGGATCCTGGGTGAGCCCAGTGACCCAGTGAAGCGATGCCACCCGGCAAAGCGTGCGGCGAGCTGTTTGCGGCAGCAACGCGCCGACGGCGGGACGCGAAACGACCCGGTCGCTTCGGCCGTCGCATACACCGTACCCAGCCATCGCCCTGAGCGAAGACGTGGGCGCTGCAACCCGTGCGGAGCAGGGCGCCCGGACTCATTTCAATATCCGGTATCATGCGCGCAGCCAGTAGTATTCGCCCGACGCTATGCCTTCGAACATTTCATCGGTGGACTCCAGGATGTTTTGCCGCCAGTAGCGGCCATGCTCGGCGTAGTGCGATAGCAGGTCGGCTAGCATCGAACCCGACAAGTTCTCTTGGAACGGCAGGCGCACCACCAGCACCATGCCACCCGTATCGGTATCGAGGCCAAGTTGCGCCTGGTCCTGGGCATAGACCAGCAGGTTTGCTTCGAGCATCAGCCGGAATACGACCAGCGTGCGGCCCGTGGTCACCGTGCCATAGTGGAAATTCGCGTACATAGCATCTAGATCGCTGTCGAAGTAATCGAGCCGCACATCGAAGCCCTCGACTTCTATCGAACGCGTTTTCAGCACGAACTCGACATCGGGCAAGCCCACGACACCGCACAGTTCGGTGACAATCTGCGTGTAGCGTTCGCTGCTCACGCCATGATTCCATCAAATGAAGCGACAGGCATGCCCGCATGCGGACGGGTCAGCGCGCAGCGCCAATTTGTTGTTCCTGGAGATGACCAATCACGCGTGCCGCGGCCATGAATCCCCGGTACAGTCGCGCGAGATTGTCGCGGTCCAGTTCCGTGCGTCCCTGCGCCTCGCCAATCTCGCGGGCAGTCGCCTCCAGCGCGCCGCGCAGCCCGTCGATGTCCGCAAGGCCGGGGGTGGCGAGCGACGCACGCAGGCTGTCGAACTGGGCAGCATGCGCTTCGATCTGTTCGTACATGTAAGTCTCCGCAATAAATCGATGAACTTTGGGGCCGCCGCGCGCTCATCCCTGCGGCGCATGGCGCGCAGAAAGACTGGCGGCGGGCAGCGGCGTTGACATGACGCCCTGAGCGGCCTCCCATGTCACGATCTGCGCACTGCTGCTGGCGTCGGCGTGTGCGGCCCGGGCCACTTGCGCGCCCTTCCCGGGCGCCATGCCGGCTATGTGCCTGGCCGCCGCCGGTTCGAGCGGCGCGCCGCCCAGCACAGCATTGTCGGTAGGCGCGGGTGCTCGCGCCGGCGCGCCGCTCGGATTCGCGTAAGCGCCGGCAGGATCGGCATTGACTTCGACTTCGGCTTCGGCATTGGCGTCGCCGGACACGAGGGGAGAACCGCTCGCGGGATCGCTGGATGCAAGCGTTCCAGGCAAGTCCACCGCGAAGATGTGCTTGATGCCATCGGGCGTTTCCGCATATCGCACGTCCTCCGATGAAACCATTTCCGAGTAGCTTGCTACCGCCAATTCCGGACCCGGCCGCGAAACCTGGTCCGCCTGGACCAGCAGCGCCTTGACATTCGAATCGAGATCCGAGCGCACGCGCGCCACGGCGGCATCGAGCTGGGTCTTGTCCGCCACGTGGCCCGAGATCAGGAAGCGGCCATTGCCGGCATAGGAAACTCGCGCACCGGCCACGCCGAGCGAATCCTGGATGCTGCGCACGTCTTCCTGGGCGACGTCGTAATTGCGCACGATGCCGTCCGGCGCAACGCGTGCAAGCAGAGCACGCACGGCGGCGTCGTCGCTAGTGCTTGCGACCATGCCGGTCACCGCCACGCTATTGCCAAGCGGGGCTGCATGCAATCCGGCAAGGTGCGACTCGGCCAGTGCCTGCGATATCCTCAACGTGCGGTCGTTGGCGCTTGGGGGAAACGCTGCGTCGCTGATCTGCATGGTGATCACGAGCGCGCCTGCGGTGATCACGCCGCCAAGCAGCACACAGGCCGCAACCGCCGTTAGCTGACGGCGCCGCCGCCGCTGATGCCTCAGTGAGGCCAGGGGCGATTTCACCGGGCTGGCAAGCAATATGGAAAGCAGGTCCAGGTCAGAAGGCCAGGCCGTGTCTTCGGGGCCGAGACATAGCACAGTATCGTCGAACTGGACCGGCACGAAGTCAATCAGCAGGACCGCGTCGGCTTCGGCATCGCCGGGCAGATCGCGCGAAATGCTAACGACGCCCGTTTCATCGACATCGACATGCGCGTCGGGACCTTGCCAATCGGCGAGGTGTATGTCCGCGTCGTCGTCCGGGCCAACGCGGTGCCGCCCTGGCGTGAGCGGCAACGACCCGCCTGCATGGATACCCGTCAGTATTCGGAGAACTTTCATCGCGTGTCCTGCATTGCGGTTCAGTGGCGGCGGGGGCCGCGGGATGGCTTGCGCGGGCCCGCTGGCCGAGTGCGCGGAGGAGCCTGTCGAGAGTGGCCAGTGTCGAATGTAGCGATTCACGATCGCGCTCACTCAAGGTTATACGAAGCGTGCACAGCGCAGGCGAAGCTTTGCGCCTGTCAGCGGCGCGTGCCTCGTACGCCTGGGCCAGCGCCGCTCGCCGCCGATGCCGATCGCGGCGCATCCACCCGTAGTTCCTCGTGTGTCGTGCGCGTTGCTTGCAAGCCGATGAGCGCTTCCTGCATGCCGATACGGGCAATCGATTTGTCGAGCGAATCGTTCGCCGACGGCCGGTCACCATTGAGCCATATGAGCGGGGCCAGCAAACGAGCGTCGCGAACCCGTTCGCCCCAGGCGCGGGGCGCGTCTCCATCCTGTACCTGACGCGACCAGGGAGCGGCCGTGGCTACGGCAGGCGTACTGCCGGCGTGCACGGCGTTGCCTGCCGTAACTGCGCCCATGGGCGTGGCGGCACGTTGTTTCGTCAGTTCGACGAAGGGTCCGAGTCCCGCGACCGGCTGTGCGCCATTGCGGCGCCTGAACGCAAGCCAGCGCCGGACGTGCTGGATCATGCCGAGATGAAAGGCCGCGGACGGATCGGCCGCGAGCCAGTCGACGATATCAAGCAGGCCGTGGCCCCAGATGCCTCGCATGGCGCTTGAATGCCGGGGATCGTCGCTGGCGGCATCAAAGCAGGCGGCGATGGCAGCGAGTGGCGAGGCGGTGCCGGTCTGCTTTATCGTTTCGCTTGCCGCTCCTGACTGACGCGCATCGCGCCTGTCGTCCGGCTGGCGCTCGCGCTGTTGCTGACTGCCGCCGCCACCGCCGCCAGTTCCGTCACCACTGCTGCCTTGCTGGCCGCCGTCGTGCGGTCGCAAGCTCTTGCGCATCGACCCGCCCGTGGCCTTGACATGCAGCTTCTTGCGGTGCTCCTGCGAGCCCCCTTGGTCCGAGGCGCCTCTGCCTTCGTGCTGAGCATGGCCGCCACGGCCGTCCTGACGCCGTGCCACAGCCGCATCACGCGGATGAAACACGCTGACTTCGGAGCCGCCGCTTTCCTCTGCGCCGCCTGCATACTCGCCATGGCGGCTGCGCCGCATAACCGAGCGCAGCCACCCGAGCCGCAGCAGATTCCGGGTGTTGATAGAGCGGATTTGCCTCGCATGCTCCGAATTGCCGCCATAGGCATAACTGGTGCCGTGATGCAGTGTGGCAAAGCGCATGCCGTTGTGCGTAGCCTGCGAGTGATCGAGGCATTGCGCCTCCGAATGACGTTGCGCTTCGACAGCCGCTGCGGCATCCTGCGATCCGATCGATGTCATCGTTGTCCTCCTGTCAGCGGCGCGCTATTGCGGTAGCACCGCGCTCATCATCTGGTCGGCGAAATGCAGGACCGCGGCGCCCGACAGCGGCGCGGCGATGACAATCGTGACCGTGACCGCGATGAGTTTTACCGCATGCGAAATCGACTGGTCCTGTATTGATGTGATCGCCTGCAGGAACGACACGCCCAGCCCGACCAGTGCGGCCACCACCATTGTCGGCAACGACACGGTCAGGCAAAGCAGCACGCCCTGTATGGTGTACTGGATCAGCGTGTCCATTTGCATGGCGGGTTTCCTATCGATAGCTCATTACGAGCCCGTGGATGAGCGTCGACCAGCCGTCCATCACCACGAACAACAGCAGCTTGAAGGGAATCGCGACGTTGGTCGGCGTGATTTGGTTCAGCCCCATTGCAACCAGCACATTGGCGATGATCAGGTCGACCACGATAAACGCGATATACAGCATGAAGCCGATCTTGAACGCCTCGGTGAGTTCAGTCAGAGTGAAGGCGGGCGCGAGCACGATCAGGTCGTCCTCTTTGAGCGCCTGCGCTTCCTGCTTGGGCCACACCATGTTGGCCGAACGCACGAAAAAGCGCTTCTCGCGTTCCTGCGCGTGCGCCTTGAGAAACGTGCGGAACGGCTCCTTGGTTGCGTCGAAGATCTGGATCATCGCCTGCGAGGATTGCGGCTCGATCGACTGGCCCTGCAACTGCTTGCTGGCGGCGATGCCAATGGGCGCCATGGCATAGATCGACACCAGGATCGCAATACCGTTGAGCACCATGTTGGGTGGTACCTGCTGCACGCCCAGCGCGTTTCGCAGCAGCCCGAGCACCACCACGACCTTGGCGTACGACGTCACGACCATCGCCACGAACGGGATCACGCTGATGACAACGATTGCCAGCAGCAGCCCGGTGATGTCGCTAAACTGAACCATCGGCAGACCTCGGACGCCCCGCGGCGTAGTACGCCATGCGGATGATTCGCACGCCAAGGTGCTCGCCGACCGTCACCAGTTCGCCGTACCCGATCGTGCGCCCATGCACGACGAGACGCAGACGCGCGTCGGCAAACGGCACGGGAAGCTCGACTACGTAGCCGGGCCCAAGGGTGGAAAGCTGTGCAAGCGGCATGGCGACCGTATCGATTTCGAATTGCACGGGCAGTTCCAGCTCGCCAACCCGGATGAGGTCATCGGCTTGATTGACGGCGGCGGCTGCATCGACAAAAGCCGAGTCCAGCTTGTCTGACATGTACGGCTCCTTGGCGAGGATGGGCGTTGGCCCGTCGAATTGCACGGCGGCGCACAGGCGCTTGAGCCCCGGCGTGCCCCATACGGCAACGGCGCGGGGCGCTGGCGCGCCGTGGCCTCGGTCAGCGCCATCCGGCGCGGTTTCGCGCGAGGCGAGGATCTGAGCGTCGAGTCCAGGAAAGAGGGCGCGCAGCAGGACGTCGCCCGGAGACAGTTCCTGAAGGGTGGCGACTGGCAGTGCCTTGACGCCAAGCACAATGCTGCCCGGTAGTAGCAGGTCATCAAAAAACGGAACTGGCGAGATGCGCGCGACACAGGCGTCAAAGACCATGAGCGCGGCGCGCGGCAGCGACAGCAGATGTTCATAGCGTTCTGGCGCGCGGCCGGTGGCGCCTCGCGCGGGGTCCGCCAGCGCATAAGCGAGTTGCACGACTGGTCCGGAAGCGCGGCTTGCAAGGCTCCCGCGCGAGATACCGGCAAGACGTGCATCGACAAAACCAAGGACCATCATGCGCGTCAGCAGTGGCTCGACAAGCAAGCCCGCCACCGCCAGCGTGAGCGCGTCACGCGTGCGCGAGGCGGCTGCGTCCGGTGCGGTGCCGGCCGGAGCGCTCATGCTGCCGCCCAGCGCTATACGCAGCGAGGGATATTGTTCAAGGTCGACCTCGAGCAGCGCTTCTGCCCGCGCGGCGGGATTATCCGCCATGCTGAACGCGAGGCGCAGTACCGCCGGATCGCGTGCTCGCGACCCGGCGCTCGCCTGTTCGCCTGCCGCGAGTACATCAATGGCGATTAGCTGCGCGCCGCCTCTCGCGGCGCAATCCGCAAGCCGAAGATCGCACAGCGACTGTAAGAAGGGCAGCAGTTCACGACTGACAGGCGTGAGCCTGAGCGCGGCAACGGGCATTGCCGGGCCGGCGGCGCGCCGATGCACAAGCGCGGCGTGCACGAGCGGCCTTGGAGGCGAATCATCGTCGGGTTCCGGAACCGAAGCGGCCATTGGCTTCACCCTCGCTTACCAAACGGTGATCTGAATGTCGCGGATGTTGCCCCACCCACTGAGTGTTGCATCGAGTTCCCGTTCAAGCATTGCACTGTGGCCCAAGAGTAATTGCCTGGTCGCGGGATCCGGCGCATCGAACCGAAGCTGCATGACGAAACGCGAAAGCGTGAGGTAGAGCGTGGTGTGCGGAAACAGCGTCTCATCGAGCGGCATGCGCACGTCCCAGTTGCCCGCTGCCGCGATGGCGCTGTCATTGGCGAATCCCGCGATCTCATGTGCGAGTGTCCCGACTATGTCGAGTCCCCGTTGCTGGCTCGCGAACACAGAGGCAACCAGCGCCTCGGAGGCATGCTCTACACGCGGTCCGATGCCGTCGTTGCCGGCGGCATCGGAAGAAGCGGGGGCCAGTGCCATGCTGTCAAGGCGCGTGTTCATCAGGCCAGCGCTCAGCAGGCACGGGCCGTCGCGCGAAGCCGGCGAGCCGCCGTCGCCTGCTCCGCCGCGATGCGCGCCTGCAGGTTGTACGGCATGCGGCTCCTGTCCGACCGGCCGATGCAAACCGGGACCGCCGCGCAACAGGCTCGCGTAATCGAAGTTCGAAAAGCGCTCGGTCTGGTTCCATGTGCCGCCATCATCTGCGTGGTCATCGACGGGAACGACGCGCAGGCGGCGCGAATGGATCGAGGTCATCGCAGCAACTTCAGAGGCCAACGCGGCCGAGCGGCTTGAACTCGACCTGCTCGCCCAATTCCTGGTACGAGTACACCGCGAGCCAGCCGATGCGTGGCTCGATCATGCGCCGCACGTAACGGCGGATATCCATCGACGTGACGAGCGCCACGCCGCTTTGCGGCGTCTCGCCCACAAATGCCTTGATGCGTTCAGTGAGGGTAGCCATGTCCTCGGGCGGCAGCGCAAGGAAATTTCCGGTGGGCGTCTGCTTGATCGACTGCCGGATGTGTTGTTCGACCTGCAGGTCGAACAACACCACTGAAAGGGTCTTGCCGCCCGCGGTCGCACGATGCGCAAGGAAGCGCGATAGGTCGCTGCGCACGTACTCAGTGAGCATCAGCGCGTCTTTTTCCCTCGGGCCCCATACCATCAGGCTTTCCATGATGGTGCGCACGTTGCGGATCGATACGTGTTCCTCCAGCAAGCGGCGCAGCACGTCGGCGATGCGCTGCAGCGGCAAGCCCTTCTGCACTTCGGCGACAAGGCCAGGATAATCGGCGCCGAACTGCTCGAGAATCCACTGCACTTCCTGGATGCCGAGGAAGAGCGGAGCATGCCGGTGCAGCAGCGCCACCGACGCATGTGCGATCACCTGCTCCGCGCGCCATACCGTGGTCTTCGGGGGCACCTGGCGGTCTTCGATCCAGTGCGTGGGAGTGCCGCTGGGTTCGATCGGGTCGCGCGTTTGCGCCTTCGCCATCAGCGCGGCGAGCGCACCAGCGTCCACGGGCACGCTTGCGGGGATCGACAAATGCAGCATGTGCGCAGCCTCGGGCAGCATCACCTTGCCGGGCGGCAGTTCAATGCGCAGTTGCTGGACGTCGTGCATAAGGATCTCGCAGGTGGACGGGGGCAGTGCGGCATGCGTCCACATGGTGATGCCGGGAAAGGGCAGGCCGAGTTCTTCCTGCAGCGCACAGCGTTCGAGATCGAACGACTTGTCAAGTGACGGAATGGTCAGCCGCGCGAGCAGGTCCGGCGCAATGCGCACGCCTAGCGCGCAAGTGAATTGCGGCGCGCGCGTGAGGATTGCAGGCGTCTGCGTCCTGGAGCCCGAGCGTTGCATGGCATTGAGGCCTTCATCCTCCTTGGCCGGACGCTGCGGCGTCTTGCGGTTCAGGCCGAACGCAGAAAACGCCAGCGTGCCCGAGAGCAGCAGGAAAAGCGCGGCGGGAAAACCCGGGACGGCGGCGAACGCAAGCAGCAGCGCCGACGCGAAGTACAGCGCGCGCGCACTGGAACTCAACTGGCGGCCGATTTCGTCGCCCAGCGAAATCGGCTTCGAGCGCCGTTCGTCCGAGACCCTCGTGGTCATCACGCCTGCCGCTACCGAAAGCAGCAGTGAAGGAATCTGCGAGACCATGGCGTCGCCCACCGATAGCACCGAGAAGCGGTTCGCCGCTTCGCCCGCGCTCATGTCGTGGTACGCGACACCCACGGCGATCCCCGCGACCATGTTGATGGTCGTGATGATGAGGCCTGCGATCGCGTCGCCCTTGACGAACTTCATCGCGCCGTCCATGCGGCCGTGCAGCTGGCTTTCGATTGCAAGCGTCGCGCGCTTCATGCGTGCCTGTTCGCCGGTCAGCAGGTTGGCGCGCAAGTCGGCGTCAATACTCATTTGCTTGCCCGGCATGGCGTCGAGCGAAAAACGCGCACCGACTTCCGCCACGCGTTCTGACCCCTTCGATATCACAATGAACTGCACGGTCGTGATGATGCCAAACACCACCAGCCCGACCACCAGGTTGCCGCCTACCACCAGCTCGCCGAAACTGTCGATGATATGGCCAGCCTCAGCGTGCAGAAGGATCGATTTGGTGGAGGCAATGTTCAGCGACAGCCGGTAGAGCGTGGTGAACAGCAACAGTGCCGGAAACGCGGAGAGCGAGAGCACGTTCGGCACGTAAAGCGTGATCATGAGCAGTGTCACGCTGATCGCGATATTGATTGCGAGCAGGATGTCGATCAGTGCGGGTGGCAACGGCAGGATCATCAGCGAGAGGATCGCGACGATCATGGCCGCGATACCGAGTTCTCCCCCGGCGGGCAGTTTGAGCGCTTTCAGCATGGCAGGTCCGTTGAGTCGCCGGAACGGGAAGAGGCGGTTCCGGTGTCGCCGCGCCGCGCGCCGATGGCATTGACCCAGCGAAGTATCGCCGCCACGGTTTCAAACAGTTCCTCGGGAATAGGCTGGTCGACGCCGACCTCGTAGAGCGTGCGCGCGACAGGAGGATTGCCGATGATCGGCACGCCCGCATCACGCGCCGCGCCGCGCAGCCTTGCAGCCTGTTCGTCCACGCCTTTTGCGATCACGCGCGGCAACGGATATTCGTCGGGTGCATAGCGCAGTGCGACTGCATAGTGTGTCGGATTCACGAGCATCACATTAGCCAGCGACACGGGCGCCTGCACCGCCGTCTCCAGGAGAGATCGCACAATCCGCCCGCGTTCGCGCTTGATGCGCGGATCGCCCACGAGCTGCTTGTTTTCTTGCTTGACTTCGTCCTTGCTCATCATCAGCCGCTTGATGAACATCATCGACTGCAGCTTGACGTCTGCGCAGCCTGTGAGAAGCAGGATCGCCGTCGCGATGACCAGCAGGCGCACCATGATGTCCCACATCATCAGCACGAGGCCAGGCAATGGCCGATATAGCGATCCCACGATCAGCGGGAACAGCCACTTGATGGTGACATACATGACTGCCCCCATGAGCGCAGCCTTGATGATCATCTTCGCCATGTCGATCACAGTCTTCACGGAGAAGATACGCTTGAGGCCGGTCATTGGATGGACGGCGGTCAAGTTTGGCGTCACGGGTTTCATCGCGATCTTGAAGCCGACCTGCGCGCCGCAGGCGAGGATCGCCGCGAGCGCTGCCGCGCACACGCAGGGAATGATCACGAGCAGCGCCGCTCCGCCGAGCTTGAACAACTGTGCGTAAAGCTTGGTGTCCGAATGATCGGCATCGACGAAGACGATCGCGAGCGCGATCAAGCCGCGAAACGCGTCGTTGAGATGGCTTGCGCCCGCTGCGAGCAGCAGGACCACCGCTGCCATGCTGACAGCCGACACGAGATCCGCGCTATGGACGGCCTGACCGTCCTTGCGCGCGTCCGCGAGCTTCTTGCGAGTGGGCTTTTGAGTCTTTTCGTCGGTCTGGCTCATGAAACGGCTCGGTGAACGGCGGGAGGATGCCAGGACAGATATGGCCGGCGCGTAGCCGGGATGGGCGGAAAGCGTGCCGACGTTACCGCGCCCTGCCTGCGCCGACCGGTATGCGGGCGAAACGAGCGCGTGCGAGGCGAAGCACGCCGGGCACTTCGGGTGCGCTGCGTTTGCTTCGCGTCGGTGCTGCAAGGCGGTGTATCCGGTTGCTATGGTACTTTCGTACCCGTATAAATTCATCAGGGAGTCAGCGGTCGTGAACGCCAGCAAACCGGAGTACCTGAACTGCAGTGCCGAGATTGTCGGCGGATTGATCGAAACGATCTGTGTGGCGCTGTTCGAAAAGTTTCCGAGACCTTCGGTGGATCGTGAAGACGTCGGCCTCGTGCTCGATGCGCTGCATGTGTTGCGCCCTGATGTCGCCGAAGTCGATGCGCTGGACGGCATCCTGCACATCGTAAATGGCAATTGGGACGATGCGATCCATATCCTTCACCAGGTCGTGGCGCGAGCGCCGGGCTTCCTGTATGCGAAGTCGTTGCTTGCTTTCAGCCTTGCCGCAAAGGGTGACCCGCATTGGCGCCAGTGCGCGGGCGAAGTGATCGAGAGTGACGCGGCGGGCGGAGACGCCGACAAGCTGGTGCGCGCGCTGATTGCCCGGGACGACCTGATGGCCGCGCACCGGGCCGGTCAATTGAACGGCAAGTTTGTCATTCCCGATTCGGTTGCGGCGATGATCGAGATGGCGCGAGCACCAGCGGACGCACGAGGCACGCCGAATAGCGCAGGCAGCGGCCCGCAGACAGGCGCGGCGGCCGAAAGCGTGCCATACCAGGGCTTTATCGGCGCGTGAAAGCGAGACGCCGAGCATCGTCTGGTGCAGGTTTGAAGATTTTCACGTGAACGCGGCGCCAACGCCATGGCAATCTGTCAGGAGACACCCATGAGTATCAGTCTTGAAGCCCTGCAAATGCGGGCCGCACTCGATTCGCTCGCGCAGGGCGGGAGCAAGGAGGGAACGACGCCGGCGGAGCTGGCCAGCCGCTTCGAGTCGATGATGCAGGGTGCGCATCTTGAAGCGCCGGCCGCGAACACGCCCAGCGGCATGCAGACCGCCGCGAAGGTCCTGGCCACCCAGGACGCCGAACTGCAGCGCATTCCTGTTGACGCCCAGGCGTTCGTCCAGGCGGTACCAACTATGTCGATGCAGCAACTATCGGCGAGCGCCACTACGCTGATGCTGGATATGTCGGCCGAGCAGCTTGATCTGCAGGCGAAGATGGGCGTGGTCCAGTCGACCAGGTCGGCAATCGAGACACTGATGAAGAACCAGTAATTCCGCACCGGGCTTGCAACGGCTGGTTGGATCGTCACTCAGAAAAACGCAGGGAATGCACATGGTGGAACAAAGCAGGCTGCGCCCCGTAAGCAGATGGCTGTTGTGCGCGCTTGCGCTCTGCATGCTTCTCGGCGGCTGCAAGACGGCGTTGTACGACAAGTTGGCCGAGCAGGATGCCAACGAGATGCTCGTAGCGCTGCTGGAGCGTGGCGTGGATGCGGGCAAGGAGACGTCAGACAGCGGCAAGACCTGGTCGCTGAAAGTGGATGACAGCCAGCTGATGCAGGCCATGCAGGTGTTGCGCGCGGCTGGCTTGCCGCACAGCCGTTACGACAACCTCGGCGAGTTGTTCAAGAAGGACGGCCTGGTGTCCACGCCCACCGAGGAGCGCGTGCGGTTCATCTATGGCATGTCGCAGGAGCTCTCGTCGACGTTATCGAAAATGGACGGTGTGCTGGTCGCACGCGTACAGATCGTGCTTCCGAACAACGATCCGCTCGCGCAAATCATCAAGCCGTCGTCGGCGGCGGTGTTCATCAAATACCGGCCGGACGCGGATGTCGGCGCGCTGGTACCGCAGATCAAGACACTGGTCATGCATAGCGTGGAAGGCCTGAATTACGACGAAGTCAGCGTAACCGCGGTGGCAGCCGACCCGGTCGACGTGGCCCGCATAAAAAGCGCTTCCGGCACGTCGGCATGGGTGATTGCGGCTATCGTGGGCGGCTGTCTCGTGGTTGCGCTCGCGTTGCTGGTGGTGGCGCGGCGCAGCGTGCAGTCGGGCAGCGAGCCCGGGATGGATGCAGTGAAGGGCGCGGGCGGCAGTCTGGTCGGGCGCGTCCGCCGGATTCTGGGACGCGTGCCTGCGCGTGCGCCGCGTTCGCAAACCGACTGCAAACCAGGAGTGACGCGACCATGAGCGCGCGGCTCGACCAACCTTTCATACGAGCGGCGGCAGCGCTGCGCAGTTATCGCGCCAACGCTGGCGAAGCCGCGCGCTGGATGCATCCATCCTGGACACTGTTCCTGCTCGCGCTTGACGCGGCGCAGCTCGCCGACTGGAACCGCGCGCTTGCACAGTCGTCGCCTGCTGCCGTGGAGCGTGTATCGCTTGCTTTGTGCGCAGGCGCGGGCGTGGTCGCGCCGTCTATCCCAACGCTCTCGCAGCCGGCCTTGCGTCCCCGGCCGCAAGGCGCGAGCCCCAATCCCTCGCTGATCGACGTGGTTCCTGCCGTCACCGGACAGCAGGTGCTGCGCATGCGCGCGCTCTCGTTCCGGCGCACGGAAGTGCGCCGTCTGATCGACCGGCGCTCGCGTGAACAACTCTCCGCGTGGGCTGGGTGCTCAGTCGATTCGCTATGCCACGACGCGCATCTTGCCGAGGCGCCGGATCTTGCACGTCTTGGCATGCGGGCGCCGATCATGCCGCTGGGCGAACTGGACGCAGATGCACTTTCGCTCGAAGGCCTGATGCTGATGCAGCGCGACCTCGAAATGCAGGCGTCCCCCTGTCCGCTGCTGGGCCTGGCGTTGCCCCGCATGCTGCATCCGCCCGCATGGATTGCGGGCATGCCGCGCGAGATCGATTCACCTGGTACCGCGCGGCTATTCGCGCGGCTGCCGGAACTGCTACCGGAGTGGGCATGGCTATTTGGTTGAGAAACACTCGTCAATTGCAGAACGGCGCCGCTGATGATCCGGGCAGCACGCGCGTGGGTGCTCCCGCGGAAATCATGGGCGCAGCGGAATTCGGCGCGCTGGTCGCGCTCGACGAAGGCTTCCGGGTGCTGCACAGCGAACGCGAGGCAGTGCTGGCTGCGGCGCGAGAGGAAGCAGCAAGGCTTGTCGATGCGGGCCGTGCGGAGGCGGCCGGGTTGATCGAACAGGCGCGCCGCGAGCGCGAGACGGCATCGGCGGAAGGTTATCGCGAAGGCGAGGAGCGCGCGCTCGCAGACTGGTTCGAGCGCACCGCGCAAGAAGGCGACGCACATGCGCGGTTGCTCGGACGCATGCGCGAGTGCCTGGCAGCCGTGGTGTCGGTTGCTGTCGAAAAGGTGGTGAGGGTCGAACAGCGCGGCCTGTTGTTTGAACGCGCTCTTTCGGAAGTCGACCGCATTGCAGGCGGCGCGACTTATCTGAACATCGCCGTGCATCCTAACGACCACGATGACGCCTGCATCGCTTTCGACCGGCTGGCCATGCGTTGGCGGGAAATAGGGCAGGCGTTTCCGCTGTCCATCGTGGCGGACCGGCGGCTTGCGCCGGGCAGTTGCATCGCAGAATCGGATTTCGGCACGGTCGACGCCAGTCTCGAAACGCAGCTGCGTGCAATGCGCAGTGCCGTGTCGCGGGCGCTCAAGCGCGCCGCCCTGGACGCGGAGCGACACAGCTCCGGCTCGCCGGAAGAGGGGGGTGCGCCGAGCGACCAGACCAGCGAGGTGCACAGCACATGAACCAGCCCCGGCTCGAAGCGGATTTCAGCTTTTTCACCGACGAAATCGAGCGTGAGCTGCTCGAGGCGTCGAGCATCGTGCGAACAGGCAAGGTGGTCGAGGTGGTCGGCACGCTGATCAAGGTAGCGGGGCTTGACGTATCGCTCGGTGAGTTATGCGAGCTGCGCAACCTCGCTGATGGGCCGGTGCAGCACGCGGAAGTTGTCGGCTTCACGCGCGACCTCGCGCTGCTCTCTCCATTCTCGCGGCTTTCCGGTATTTCGCGCTCGACCCAGGTGTTCGGCCTCGGCCGGCCGCTGGAAGTCGGCGTAGGCGACGCGCTGCTCGGCCGTGTGATCGACAGCCTGGGCGTGCCGCTCGATGGCGGTCCGCCGATCGAAACCAGCGCCACGCGCCCCGTGTTCGGTACGCCGCCGCCTGCCATGGGCCGCCGCCCGATTACGCAACCTCTTGCCACCGGCGTGCGCCTGGTGGATGGCCTGATGACGCTGGCGGAGGGCCAGCGCGTAGGCATCTTCGCATCGGCGGGCGTGGGCAAGAGCACCTTGCTTGGCATGTTCGCGCGTGGCGCCGAGTGCGATATCAACGTGATCGCGCTGATTGGCGAACGCGGACGTGAAGTCCGCGAATTCGTCGAGGAGATTCTGGGAGCGGACGGCATGACCCGCTCCGTGGTCGTGTGCTCGACCTCGGACCGGTCTTCCATGGAGCGCATGAAGGCTGCGTATGTTGCAACTGCAGTTGCCGAATATTTTCGTGACCGGGGCCAGCGGGTCCTGTTGATGATGGACTCGCTTACCCGATTTGCTCGCGCGGGCCGCGAGATCGGCCTGACCGCCGGCGAGCTGCCCGCACGGCGCGGTTTCCCCCCTTCTATCTTCAATGAATTGCCGCGCCTGCTGGAACGCGCGGGGATGGGCGCGGGAGAGCATTCAGGCTCGATCACGGCGCTTTACACCGTACTTGCCGACGACGAGAGCGGGACCGATCCGGTGGCCGAGGAAGTACGCGGCATTCTCGACGGCCATATGATCCTCTCGCGTGAGATCGCGATGAAGAACCGTTATCCCGCCATCGACGTGCTAGGCAGTCTCTCGCGGGTGATGCCGCGCGTGGTGCCCGCACACACGCTGCAGGCGGCCGGCCGCGTGCGCGAAATGCTGGCTAAGTATCGCGAGGTCGAGATGCTGCTGCAGATCGGCGAATACCAGGCGGGCAACGATCCTGTCGCCGATGAAGCGATTGGCAAGCGCGCCGCGCTGGAAGCTTTTCTCACGCAAGGCACCGATGAATTCACACCGCTTGAGCGCACCCGCGCCAGCCTCGCCGAACTCGGCGGACCAGCGCTATGAGCGATCGCCGCATCGTGGCGCTCGAACTTTCCGCGCGTCGTCGCCAGCGCCTGGACGACGTGTTGCGTGGCACGCTCCAGCAGCAGCGCGAGGGACAGGCGCAGCAAGTCGCGCTGTGTGTCGCATGCCAGCGTCAGGCCGACAGCAGCGCCGCGGCGCTGCTCGAACGCAACGAACGCCTGGATGCGCTCATGGGTGAAACCCGGGCGTTTTCTGTCGAAGCGCTCAATGAAGCGCGGCGTTACCTAGAGCGCGTCGCCGAGCTCCATCACATGAACCTGTCCGCTCTCGAACGGCAGCAGGCAGAACTGGTGCAATGCGACGCCGCGATTGCCCGGACTCGCCAGCAGATCGCGGGCAACCGCATGCGTATCGATCTGGCCAAGGACCGCGCGAGTCGCATACAGCGCGAGATCGACAACACGGCAAGCGATGCCGCTGACGACGAGGCGCAGGAGAATGCCGTTGGCCGCATGCTGCGCGCGCGTAGCGTGGCCGCGTGAATTCAATTGCAGCGCTGCCGCCATTCGTCGAACTGATCGACGGCTATCTGCTCCTGACAGGGCTGTGTGCGCTGCGCCTGTTTGTCACCTTCTACATCTTTCCGCCAACTGGCGACACCGTGCTGCAAGGCCTTGTCCGGACCGCACTTGTCTTACTGTTCAGCGCTTACGTTGCGTATGGCCAGCCGCGCGATTTCATTGGCACGCTGCATGGCGCGCTGCTGGTCGAAGTGGGAATGCGCGAAACGCTGATCGGCCTGGTGATCGGCTTCGCTGCGTCCGTGGTGTTCTGGGTCGCGGAAGGCGCAGGCACTTATATTGATGGCCTGAACGGTTACAACAACGTGCAGATCAGCAACCCCACGCGGCCCGAAACATGCACTCCAACCGCCGCGCTGCTCGGCCACATGGCGATCACCGCGTTCTGGGCGTTCGGCGGCATGACCTTTCTCCTCGGAGTGGTGTACGAGTCGTACAACTGGTGGCCGGTTTCGGCAGCGTCGCCCAACGTCCCGAACATCGTTGAAGCGTTCACCATGCGCGAAACCGACACGCTCATGCAACTGGTCGCCAAACTCGCCGCGCCAATGATGCTGATCCTGCTGCTGATCGATTTCGCCTTCGCCTTCGCAGTCAAATCGGCGGCTAAGTTCGACCTGATGACCTTGAGCCAGCCCGTCAAGGGAACGATGACCGTGCTGATGCTGGCGCTCTTCGTTGGCCTCTTCGTGGATGAGGTCAAGGACCAACTCATCCTGCGGGATTTCTCGGTCAGAATGCGGGCGCTTTCGCAGAAGGTAGGTGCCGGAAAACCTGACGCCGTGTCGGGCGCGCAGCCGCCTGCCGTGACAAATCCGGTAACGAAAACTCAATACTCCTCAAATTGTCATAGGAAGTCAGATTTATTGAAAGTCTCGATTTAACTCACCGTTACATTGACTGTCATCCGGAACGACACGCGCCGCAGCCAGCGCATCACCAGGAGCACAGTCTTGTTCTCGACACTGTATTTTCCATTTGTCGCCACCATTTCCGCATCTCGCCCAGTCAATGGCGAACCCTTCGCTGCTCGCTTCGTGAAAGCCGTGACCGAGGGCCAGCTCGCGAGCGCGAGATCTATTGCAGGAAGATGGGCGGAAGACCCCGGCACAGGGGACGAGGGCGCCAGGGTGGTGCAACGTCACGCCGACCTGCAACTCATGGCGCGTGTGGAAGTGGAGGCGGAAGAGGAGTACCGGCGCTCGCAGAAAATGATCCGCTCATCGAAGCGGGCGCTGCGTATTGCGTCATCCCGCAACGCTGGTTGGCAGGCGCTGTTTCGCAACCGCCTGGGCCCCGCGCTCGCCTGTTTTTCGCGTCTCGCCGATGAAACCGATATCACGCCCTCGGGCGCGGCTGAAGCACGCTTTGCACTCGTGTGCATTCTCCAGGAGCTTGGCATTACCGCGCAGATCGGCCCCGCACTCGCTGACTTGCGCTCACGGCTGGACGAGATCGACGACGAGTCGCGCGGCCACTGGGGCGAACTCGTCGATACACTTGCGTTCGACCTTGCCGTGCAGGCAGATATCCGCTCGGCGGCCGCGCTGCAGGATCACGTGTTCTGGCAGTCGAGCCTTGCCGACCACGCCACGCTTGTATTCGGCACGCCTTCGCGCGGTATCGACGAACTGCTCGCCGATACCGCGTACGTCCGCTCGCCACTGCTTCGCATTCGCATCGACTCGCTGCGCCAGCAACGCGCGGCGGCCAGTGGCGAGCGCGCCGCGTTCGGCAAGCTGCTCGACCATCTGCGCTGGGCGGGCGAAGAAAACCTGCCGGATTACCAGCGCACCGCGCGGCTTGAAGCGGCGCTCGCCGCCCTCGCCGGCGCCACGCCGCAATTGGCGGAAGAAGTGCTCGCCCCCCTGCACCACGTGGCGCGGCAGGTCTTCACAGGACATCGCCAACTTGAATATCTCTACTGCCTTTGCAAGACGCGGCAGTCGCAAGGGCGCGGGCTGGAAGCAACGCAGCTGTATAGCCGTTATGCGCTGGTCGCGATGCAGTGCCTGCGCGCGGATTCATATCTGCGCGCGCTGCTTATTGAGCGGAACACGAAGGCCGCGCCGCAACTTGACGATATAGGCGCACGGTTGCCTGCAAAATATCGGCGTGCTTATCAGTTCGTGCTCGAAAACCTTGATCGTCATGATCTGTCGGTCCGGGAAGTCGCGGCGGAGATTGGCGTGACCGAACGCGCATTGCAAAGCGCGTTTCGCGCCTTACTGGGACTTTCGCCTACCGAGTTGATCCGCCGCCAGCGGATGGAGCGTATTCGCGGGGAACTCCTCGACGGGTCGTCCGCCAGCGAGCGCGGAATATTGCACGCGGCCGGCCGATGGGGCGTGAAGAACCGCTCGACGCTCATCAACGGATATCGCAAGCAATTTCACGAACTGCCTTCCGAAACGCTGAAACGCTAGCTTTTCCTGGTCGCGAGCCTATTCGACATCCGTCCAATTCCTATTCCCCATCCGACATGAAATCGACGCTCCTCTTCAGGGCGATACTCGTTGCTGCGCTCATCAGCGCGGGCGTGCCCTCATGGACGCACGCCACACCCGTGCGCTGGCGCAATCAGACCGTGCATATCCTGGCGCACGGTAAGAACCTGACCGACGTGCTGCGCGATTTCACGGCAAGCCAGGGCATCACCACCTCAATCGCCAGCAACGTGCAAGGCACGGTCAGCGGCGAATTCAACATGACGCCGCAGCGCTTTCTCGATACGCTCGCGTCCACGTTCGGCTTGGTCTGGTTCTACGGCGGCAATATCCTCTCAATCAGTAACGCCAACGATGTAACCCGCCAGGTGATCTATCTCGATCACGCTTCGCCCGCACAGCTGGTCCGCGCGTTGCGCTCGATGCGGCTTGACGATCCGCGCTTTCCAGTGACCTATGACGCGGCGGCCGGCACCGTGCTGGTGAACGGTCCGCCGCAATACGTGCAGGTTGTGCAGTCGATCGCTCAGCGGGTTGACCAGTCGAAAGACCGCACTTCGGGACCGGTGGTAAGGGTGTTCAAGCTGTATCACGCCTGGGCCGACGACCACAAGGTCCAGATCGACGGCCAGAACATTACGGTGGCCGGCGTGGCGAGCGTGCTGTCGAGCATCTACCATCCTCGGCACGGCTTAGATAATGCGCCGGCTTCAGGCTCGCCAAGTATCCAGCGCGTGCAGCAGATGAGCGATCTGAGCGGCAGCGCCGACGGCGGCGGCTTTCGCAGCACTGTCGGCAGTGGCGGAGGCGGCGGCGCGCCGCAAATGCTGATGCCGCCGTTGCCCTCGAACCTGAACGTGGGGGCAACCTACGGTGGTGAAGTCGGCGGCATGACGGGCAATCCGGGCGCGGGAAATGCGTTCTTTGGCGGCAACAACAACAACGGCGGCGGCTCCGGCGGGCTGGATGCGTCACTGCCGGTGATCCAGGCCGATCCGATCACCAACTCCGTGCTGGTGCGGGATATTCCGCAGCGCATCGATCAGTACGACGCGCTGATCAGTCCGCTCGACGTACGCCCGAAGGTGATCGAGATCGAAGCCCACATCATCGAGATCGACGACGACTTGCTCAAGCAGATCGGGATCGACTGGCGCGCGCACAACCGCCATCTCGACCTCCAGACCGACTCCGGCGCCACGTCTCAGACCGGCTACACAGGCTCGCTGAATCCAAGCTTCGGAACGACCACGCTGTCGGACGGCACCGCCGTCATCAATTCAACACCGGTGGGCGGTTCTATCACGGCGGTCCTCGGCGACGCTGGCCGCTATCTGCTCGCGCGTGCAAATGCTTCGGAATCCACTACGCTCGCCAAGATCGATGCCACTCCGAAGGTCGCCACGCTCGATAATGTCGAAGCGGTGATGGACAACAAGACACGCTTCTTCGTGCGGGTATCAGGCTATACGTCGGCGGATCTCTACAGCATCTCGACTGGCGTCTCGCTGCGCGTGTTGCCCATGGTCGCGCAGGAGAACGGCGAGACTCGGATCAAGCTTAACGTGCATATCGAAGACGGCCAGATTGCCGGCGACCAGACTGTCGACACATTGCCGGTCATCACCGAGAGCGTGATAAATACGCAGGCGTTTGTCACGCAGGGCGAGAGCCTGCTGATTGTAGGCTACAGTACAGACGCAGAGTCCAATGGCACTACCAACGTACCGGGCAACTCCAAAATTCCCGTTCTCGGCGCGCTGTTTCGCAACAACACCAATAGCCACTCGCACATGGAGCGCATCTTCCTGCTGACGCCGCGCGCGATCGAGTTCTGATGGGGGCGCATAACGCTCAGTCGGCGTCCGGATCATCCCCGCAGTGGCTGGCGCGCGTACCGGCAATGCCGTTGGCCAGCGAGCCGGGAATCCAGCAAGCAGTCGGTGACGCCGGCCAAGGCTGCACCGACTGGGCGGCAGCTCCGGCAACAGGGCGAAAGACAGCTATTTGCGCGTATGCGCCGTTCAGTGGCTTTGTGAGGTGCGCCGGCGGAAACTCGCGCTGGGGCAGCGGCAGGGCACCTAAGCTGCGGTGCGGGGCAATCGGCCGCTCCTCGTGGCTGTCTGGAACCCATGTCCGCAACCTCGGCGTCCTGCGACACGGCGCTTGTGCGGGTTGCATCGGCTTGAGCACCGCCAAGTTCGATCCGGTAACCATGCGCGTACATAGTGCGCAGCTGCACGCCAAGCAACCCGTTGAGGCCTAATTTCTTGCGCAGTTTGTAGATGTGCTGCTCAAGCGTGCGACCGACGATATCCTCGGTACTGCCCCACACGGCCGCGGCAATCTGCCTGCGGCTCACATATTCGCCTGCGTGCGAGAACAGCATCCACGCAATGGCGAATTCGCGCGACGTCAGCCGCACGGATTCATCGCCCACCAGGATCGATGCCGTACGTCGTTCAAGGGTATAAGCGCCCACGGTCACGCTATCGTCGTCAAGCGGCGTCGTCCCCTGGCCAAAGCGGCGCAGCGTCTGGTATGTGCGTGCGGCCAGTTCAAGACTTGTATACGGCGCGATGACGACTTCGTCCGCGCCCGCTGCATAGGCCATTTCAATGCTCGCGCGGTCATTGAAGGTGCCCACGACGATCAATGGCGCGCGACGGTCCGCGTAACATCGGCGACGCTCCAGTACGGCGCTGTTGCTGTCCAGGCAACCAAGGTCGATGAAGATCGCGCAGAAGTCCTCGCGATACATGGCCCTTGACAGCGAAACGTCATCGTGGAACAGCTGGCACCTGACTGCATCGTCCATGAAATTTTCATTCAACAACTGGAACAGCGAACCACTGTGCGTCAGGACCGCGAATTTCATGGACAACTCCTGTTCGGAAAACATATTCTGAATCCGGTAGTGGTGCAATTTGGATGCGCTGGTCTGTTACGCCCGGGATTTTGACGAGCACGAGCCAATGGGTAAGCTGAAAGACATTGACGGATTGTTCAACGGGCGCCACTTCGATCGCGAGGTTATTGCCCTCTATGTGCGCTGGTACCTGTGTTACAAGCTCAGCTTTTGGGACCTCGCTGAAATGTGATCGCCGAGCGCGGTCTGTCGATGGCGCACGATCATGCGCTGGGTCCAGCGCGCTTCACGCCGGAATTCGTCAAACACTGGAATCGCCTGGCCTTGAAAGCCGGTCAGTCGTGGCGAGGGCGTTGTCACATTAAGGTATACGAGGCGCAATGGATTGAGGGGCCGTCCACGCTGAAATGCTCACCCGAGAGCAGGCACTTCTTCTCGGCAATGGCCACCACTTCGTTGAAGAATTCGATGACTGCGTCGTGTTTGATCAGGCGTTCGAGGTTCTTCGTGAAGACCGTGGGCACCCAGAGCTCGTCATCCATTGCCAGGCCGATGAACCAGCGAAAAAGCAGGTTATATTGAACCTGCTCCATCAGTTGGTGCTCCGAGCGAATGCTATAGAGCACTTGGATTAGCATGGCTCGCAGCAACTTCTCTGGCGCGATGCTCGGCCGTCCACCTTTTATGTCCGCTTCGTACCTCTCGGCGAACAGTCGATCCATCCTCGCCAGCGCTTCGTTCGCCATCACGCGTATCGAACGCAATGAATGCGACTTCGGGACGAAGTCATTCAGCTTGCGCATGGAAAACAGACTCTCGGTGAACGTGTCGGCGCCGCGCATGATTTCCAGTCGGCAAGTGGTGGTTCATCTATCAACGCTTCACGAACTCTGCGCGATGACGTGTTTCAGCGGTACTTCCGCAACCTGCTAGCGGCGTTGCCGCGCGCCCTTCACGGGCAGGTTACCGTTGTATGTCGCCTTCGAACTGGGTGACAGGAGCCGGAAGCTCGCTTGCATCGACTAAGAACTTGTAGTCCGTACCGCTCTTGGGAAAAAGGATCGATAGACCATTGTCACCGCAAGCCGTCGCGCTAGCCGAGCAGCCTGCGTGAAAATTGACGAGAACAGCCGCCCGGAGAGCGGTCCGCGCGCTGCTTGCGGAGGACGCCGTCACTGGATCGGTCAATCTGCTCGCGACAAGGTCGACCAGCCACGCGGAGAGATCGACTGCGCCGACGGTCACGCCGTAGTAGCGCAGAGGTGCGCGCGATTCGCGCGCAGCCGCAGTACGGTCGAACGACGGCTCTGACAATGAGGACACAGCGCCGCGACTGAACGGCGATGCCAGTGGCACGAATGCGACCGGCGCGTTGGCCTCGATCGACGCGGCACTTCGATCTAGCCCCTCGACAATCTGGACGACTTTACCAAGATCGATTGCGGAAAGTGTCACGTGGCCGACGGGTTAGCGGTATAGTAATTTGCGTAGTGTGCGACAATCGCTTTGGACAGATCGCTCCCGCTCATCGCCGGTTTTTTGACGAGTTCGCCGAGGAACCCGTAGTCCCATCCCGCGCACGGCTCCAGTTCCTCGCTTCCAACCAAATAACTCGCTCGCGAGCGCAACTCGTATGCATTTTCTAGATTCGCCATTAGACAAGCATCAAAGCCAACGACGTCGATCTTTTCTTCTCCAAATACCTGCTGGATCGAATTGGGCACGTCGACGTTATAAAGTGTATGTTGAGTTTCTTCATCGAACGACACGGATCGCATAGGAGCCGACGACTTTCGGTTCGCGCGCCACTCCACTCCGTGATTCCAAACAACCACCAGATAGTGCTTCGCAGCATGGTATTGCTTTCCCGATGCGAGGAAATTACGAAATGCATCGAAGTCGCCCATGTCCGCATTCCGCACTAGCTGTGCTGGGTCCTGTACTGCGTTCGCCGCATCCGGAATCATGCCTTTTTCGACAAAAAAGCGCTTCACGCCGCCCCAGCTACGGGGTCCATCGAGATCGCCGATTCGTCCGAACTCGACGGCAATGGCCACCTCGTCTGTACTTCCCGCGTTCGCGATCTGCCCCCAGTTTTGCAGAGCAAACGGTTCGAGATTATTCTTCCCATTCATGAGAATCAACAGTTCCACATCGGCAACGGCGCGGGGCAGCCACGGCTGCAGCGGCTGAGGTCACCGTCATCGACAGTAGCAACACAAACGAGGCGATTGATACAAAAAATCTTTTCATTAGAATGCGCGGGGAACCCCGGCCTTCATGCCGGGAAGGGATAGCTCTCCGTGGGCAGCATGGCCTTCGCCCGCCTCTCCTTTCGATAACGCTATCATTGTGCATCCCTAACGATCGTTACGTTGAACGAGTTGGCCATGGCGATATCGCTGCCTGCTGCCGCACCCCTAATTTCTCTCTTGGCCAGCATTTTTTGTGCCAAGTATGCATGAGGCGGCAAATCCCTCGTCAGTTCGGTATTCCAGCGAGTCTTCCGAAGCGGAAGCTTCAATGTTCTCAACGTCGCATTTGCGACAAATGCAACAGCTCACCGCATGGCTGGACGCCTACACGGTCGCGAAGTCGCGCGACAATGGGCAGGCTGTCTCGGATTCACAGTGGCAGGCTGACGATATCATTGTCTGCGAGGTACAGGGCACCCGCTCGCGACCCTACAGCGTACGGGTCTGGGGTTCCGGTGCAAAGTAAGCGGCCCAGCTGGGCCGTTTGTCCATGCTCTTGCGGGTGAGGCATGATCGTGAACTGAAGCTGCCGGTCAGGTGGCGGAATTCGGCGGACTGGCTCGCGTGTGCAGCTTGTCGGCTACACACCACCAGGGCAAGAGCTCGTCGGTGCGGTTGATTTTGTGATCGGCGATGTGGGTCAGCACATAGTCCAGGTAGGCGCGCGGATGGCGTTGTCACGTTAAGGTATACGAGACGCAAGAGCGCACAGGAGGTAGATTTGCTCAGAAATTGGACAGATCCTGGGTGAGCCCAGTGAAGCGATGCCACCCGGCAAAGCGTGCGGCGAGCTGTTTGCGATAGCGTGAGGCACGCAGTAAATGTCGCTTGAGCGCGAAGTGCTGGCGAATCGGTCCGAAGCTCGATAAGAATGCTTGTGTGCGACCATGCTCGTGGAAACCACGCATCCGGCGTTCGCGCTCACGCGTAGGTTGATGGCTGTTTTCGGCACGGTTGTTCACCCGGGCACTGGCTTTTGACGAAGACGTGTTTGATGTTTGCCTGTTCGGGAATTTCGGCCTTCGCGGCCGGATAGCTGCGCAACTGATCGATGACAATCCTTCGTGGCGCGTTGGCACAGGCGGCCAGCACGCGGTTGAAGAAGCGCTTTGCCGCGACCTTATCGCGATGTTTCTGCAGCAGGGACGCGATGTGCGAAGCCCGCGCCGAATTTGTCGCACGAGCGGCGGATCGTCTCGTAACTGACAACGACACCGCGCTCGAACAGCAGTTCTTCAATATCACTCGGGCTGAGTTGGAACCGTAAATACCGCCGAACCGCGAGACTAATGACTGCCGCCGGGAACCGGTGGCCGTGATAAAGCGATTTTCTTTTCTTCATCGTGGCATCTTGCGTGACTACCTCGCCAACGTGACAGTGCCCATCCGATACATCCGTTGGGTAAGGCCTGCGCTTTTTCATTCCGCCAGGTTACCAGGTCTGACCGAAAGTGCCTAACACCTTCTAGTCGTGCGTCATGAGTTGGTGTGTTGGTGTCAGAAAAGGAACAGTTGCGGATTCGGCTTAAACCGGAACTCCACGCCAGTGACCTTTCGGCCGCCCTGCTTGGTTGGCTTCCACTCGATAAGCAGGCCATCCTTGCCGGTCAGCTCGTCGACGGCGACCTCGATTACGCGTCGTCGCATCTGGCCAAAGTCTTTGACACAACTCGGGGGCGCATCCATCGCATGACAAAAGTCGTCGAAGCTAATACGGACCAGGCCAGTGTCCCGATATTGGGCGAACATCTCCATCAGGCGCCACGAGTAGACGGACCGCAGCGCGGCGGTATGCTTAAGCTTGTAGGTTGTGAATTCCGTGCGCAGGCCCAACAGGAATGGCGCGACCTCAGGCGAAAAATTGACGTCGACCCAGCCCTCGCCTTCGTGATACGTATTTCCGGAGACCCACCGGTATTTGCGCTCTTTTTTTTTCGCCCCGGCGTGTCTGTTCTACGGTACGAATGTACTTGTAAAAGATCGACTCTGCGGCCTCCCGAAGCTGCACGTAAGCCGTCGGCTGGTCGACGGCAAAGGCCGCTGCGTATTCCTGCGCGGACAGTTTTACCCGCCACCCCTCGTTTGGTCCCAAGGCAGCCGCCAGCTTGCGCAGTTCGACCGAATCGCTTTGAGCGATCGCGGCAGATATCAGCCGCTTCTCGATCAGTTTGAGGCCTTGGGCGGCACGCGTGAGGGCATTGCTCATGTTAACGTACCGCTCGGAGAGAGCGATATCGTGCATTTCTTGAAGTGTTGCCGGTACTTTCATTCTGACGCTTCCTAACTTGACCCGATTCGACGATGACAGAAAGCCCACACCCCGGCGGGCACCCAAACTCCTCCGGGTATGGGCACTTCAAATTCCCCCACCTGACGCTCCCCGGCTGAACTGCTGAGCGACCACGAACGATGCTGCAGGACGTTTATTTTTGTCTCCTTCGAAGAAGAAGGAGATCAAGGGGTGAACGTCTTGAAGCAGCATCTGCGAAGCACGATATTCACATTGCTCGAGCGCGGCGTGAGCCAGCGCCGGATTCATGAGCTCACCGGGGTCGACCGCAAGACGATCCGCCGTTACCAGGCGCTTTTCGAAGCACAGCGGGCAGCGTGCGCAAATTCCTCCACCGCCGCGCCCGCCGGCATGACAGAGCCGGCGGGCACGCAAACTCCTCCATCCCAAACCCCGCCATCTCCGCGCCCACCGGCTTCCGGCGTTGCCACACCGGTCAAACCGTTCAACTTCGCCCGCTCGGCCAGCGAACCCCATCGCGACTGGATCGAGCAGCAGATACGCCTGAAGCGCAACGCCCAGGCCATCTACCAGGATCTGGTCGACCAGTTTCGAGCTACGACAGCGTCAAACGGTTCGTCCGGGCGCTTCGCCACGTCGATCCCGAGCAATTTGATCGCCTCGAATTCGCCGCCGGAGAAGAAGCCCAGGTCGATTACGGCGAAGGCGCCCCAACCCGAGATCCGAAGACGGGGCGATACCGGAAACCACGGCTGTTCGTCATGACCCTGCGGTACTCGCGGCGCAGCTTCCGGCGCGTGGTCTGGAAGTCCGGCAAACAGGTCTGGGCCCAGCTTCACGAGGAAGCCTTCCGGTACTTCGGTGGCAGCGTGAGCTACGTCGTCCTCGATAACCTGCGGGAGGGCGTCATCACCCCCGATCTCTACGAACCGGAACTCAACCGGCTCTATGCGGCGATGCTCGAGCATTACAGCGTCGTCGCCGACCCAGCCCGGGTACGAGACCCGAATCGAAAGGGTACCGTGGAGAACGCGATCCAGCATACGCAGAACACCGCGCTCACCGGTCGGCGCTTCGAATCCATCGAAGCCCAGAACGAATTCCTGATGCACTGGGAAGAGAACTGGGCCGCCAAACGCATCCACGGCAGCGCCCGACGACAGGTCGAGGCGATGTTCCAGGAGGAGAAGCCGCACCTGCGGCCTCTGCCGGCCACCGGATTCCGCTACTTCACCGAGGTCGTTCGCACTGTCTGGGACGACACTACCGTGAGCATCGATCGCAGCAACTATGCGGCACGGCCCGCGCCCATCGGCAGCCTCGTGTGTGTGCGCATCTACGACACCACGATCGAGATCCGCGATCGCCGCACGCAAGAGCTGCTGCGCACGCACCCGCGCCACATGCAACCCGGCTCGCTCGAGCTTCCCGAGAGCGAACGCCCGTTCAACCCGTCGCGCCAGACGGGCCTGGCGCTCGCCAGCGCCAGCGACATCGGTCCACAGGCGAAGGCACTGTGCCAGCACCTGTTTGACGCCGAAGGCCGCGTCGGCCATCGCGGCATGTGGGGCATCGTCGCGCTGGCGAAGAAGTATCCCGCGTGGCTCGTCGAACAGGCATGCGACCACGCCCTGCGGCACCACCTCTATCGCTACCGGCAGGTACGCGCCGTCGTCGAGCGACTGTTCGAGCAGGCGCTTGAGCGCCTGGAGCGCGCGCCCCAGCTGGCCTTGCCGCTTACCCAGGAGCATCCCCTGATCCGGCCCGCCGCCGAATATGGCGAGCTCTTCAATGCCGGCGCGCAGCACAGCGCTGGATCGCAACCCGCCCCAACCACTGGAGAAACAGCATGACCACCACGTTACCGGACATCGAACGTGCCCTCAGGCTGCTGCGGCTGTCAGGCGTGCGCGACACGCTCGAGACGCGCGTACTGCAGGCACAGGGTACCCAGCAACCGTTCCTCGAGACCTTTGCGCTGATCCTGCAGGACGAACTCGACC
>NZ_JBMIQH010000053.1:0-32048 GCF_056155635.1 Paraburkholderia sp. BR10141
AACACTTTAGTACGCGGTCGGGATCATTCAATGAATTTTTAACTCAGGACACTAGACGCGCGGTAGATCGTCGATGGATTTTTCGACGTTACCGTCCGGCACTTCCAGATCGATTCCATCGATTCCGTTGGGATGCGGCACCGGCTTGATCTTCGGGCCGAGAAATCTCATGCCGCCGAGCGTAAATACCGAATACACCACGGCGCCCGAGCGGATGTCGTTGGTGACGGCCGCCACTTCGGAGATGGTGGGTGTCGAGAGCCAGTCGTGTGTCTGGGGGTCGATCAGCGCCCAGCGCACGTGTGTTACGCGGTCCGTTGAGGAACTGATGCGGACACCGTCGATACCATAGGTAGCCATAGCGTCACCCTCGAGGCGAGAATCCTCTAATGGTAATCCGTTCGCTGCCCGGGTGGTAGCACGCCGGATGCCGTCCATTCGACCGCGCTCACCACACCGCCTGGCTCGTGATTGCAAACTGCTTGAACTGGGTATCGACGCGCAAGGGCGCGCCGCGCTCCGTCTTCTCGATGTGGTCGACGAGCGGCAGCCCCACGCCTTCGAGCCAGTCGGAGAGTCCCAGATCGACGGGCGTGTCGATGCGTACGAACATGCCCGCGTTGGAGGCGAGCCAATGGCTGATCAGCGCCTTGGCGCGGCAGGCATCCGGCGAATCGGGGGCGATCACGGGGCCGATCACGTGCCCGTCGCCAAAGCGGCGAAAGAGGGCGAAGCCAATCAGGTCGCCGTCGCGGTCGAGCGCGATGCCGCTCGCCTGATCGAGCAGTTTCGGCAGCATGTCCGAGCGGTCGAGGCCGCTTGCGCGCGTCGCCAGTTCGATGAGCCGGGGCCGGTCGCTGGCGCCGATCGGGCGCAGCCGCTCGCCCGCGGGCAGCGAGACGAGCGGCGGCTGAAACGCCGCGCCCTGGTGCTGGTGAATGCGGCCGATGCGCGTAAAGCCGAGCCGCTCGACGAGCGGCCAGCCCGTGTCGCTCGCGTGGAGCAGCAGCGTGCGCGAGGCGAGCGCCTGCATCCAGTGCTCGATCATGGCCCGGCCAATGCCGCGGCGCTGATGACTGGGCTTGACGATCAGCATGCCGAGCGTCGCCGCGTTGGGACCGAACAACCACGAGAAAGCCGTGCCGACGAGCGAACCGCTTTCGTCCACGGCCACGATGCCTTCGCCGATGCGGGCAGCGAAACGCCAGTCTTCGGGGCGGTGCCGCCAGCGCACCGCCGTCGACAACGCATGCGCGGCGGCCAGATCGTCGGCGGTAAATGCGCGGTAGGTAATGACGCTGTTCAGGTTTGGGTCGGACACGCCGGCCTCCGGATTCTGTATACGCGTCCCGTGACTATCGCATCGCCCGCCGTGACTGACTAGGACGATCTTCCTGTTTGGGCGCGCGCCCCGTCAGCGCCCGTGATGCAATGCAAAACGCGGGGTTGGACGGTCAATAACGCGTCGATTCTGCTGATTGGGCTTTTTTGTCGGCGAAATATGCGGTGGCAGTGGACCTACGATATTTCCCATCGAGACCAAGTCGAGGGAACCCAGTCATGGACCAGTTCGATCCCGCCGCAGTCGCTGCCTCAGTGGCCGAAAAAGCCGGCCACTTCATCGGCGGAGAGTGGGTCGTCGAAGGCGCGGCGCGCATCGGGGTCGCGCGGCCATCGGACGGCGTCGTCTATGCCTCGGCGCCGCTTGGCGACGCGCAACGGGTGGACCACGCCGTCGACAACGCGAAGCGCGCGTTTCGCACGAGCGGCTGGCCACGCATGGCGCCGCGCGAGCGCGCCCGCATCCTGCGCCGCTTCGCCGACCTGATCGCCGCCGACACCGCCACGCTCGCGCCGCTCGAGGCGCTCGGCTCGACGCGCCCCGTGCGCGACGTGTGCGCGTGGGACGTGCCGTTCACGGCGGAAGGCATCCGTTTCTATGCCGAGTTCGCCGACAAGCTCGGCGGCGAGGTCGTGGCCACCGATCACGACCATCTGGGCATGACGATCGCCGAGCCTTATGGCGTGGTCGGCGCGATCGCGCCGTGGAATTTCCCGCTCGTGATGGCGTCGTGGAAGATCGGTCCGGCGCTCGCGGCGGGCAATGCCGTGGTGCTCAAGCCTTCGGAGATGACGCCGTTCTCGGTGCTGCGTCTGGCCGAACTCGCGATCGAGGCAGGCATTCCCCCTGGCATCTTCAACGTGGTGCAAGGCGACGGCGCGACGACCGGCGACGCACTCGTGCGCCACCCGGACATCGCGAAAGTCACGTTCACGGGATCGACGCGCGCGGGCTCGGCGATCATGGCGGCGTGCGCGCAAAGCGGCACGAAGCCGGTCACGCTGGAATTGGGCGGCAAGAGCCCGCAAATCGTCTTCGCGGATGCGCCGAAGCTCGACGAGGTCGCGCGCCGCATCGCCGGCGCGATTGCCGTCAACGCGGGGCAGGTGTGCGTGGCCGGTTCGCGCCTGCTGGTCGAGCGCGCCGTTGCGGACGAACTCGTGTCGCGCATCGAGCAGGCTATCGCTGAGTTGCGCGCTGGCGCGACGTGGGCTTCGGGCACGACGCTGCCGCCCATCATTTCGGAAACCCAGGCCGCGCGCATCGAAGGCATCGTCGAGCGCAGCGTGGCCGAAGGCGCCACGCTCTACTGCGGTGGCCGCCGCGCGGACGCGCCCGTGCCCGGCGCGTTCTACCTGCCCACCATCCTCACCGGCGTGACGGCGCAAACCGAGGCGGTGCGCGCCGAGATCTTCGGCCCGGTTCTCACGGTGCAGACCTTCGACACCGAGGAAGAGGCGCTCGCGCTCGCCTCGCATCCCGAATACGGCCTGGCGGCTGGCGTGCACACCGCGGACATCGGCCGCGCGCTGCGCCTCGTGCGCGCGCTGGAGGCGGGCACCGTGTGGGTCAACCGCTACGGCCGCAGCAACGATTTCATGATCCCGACGGGCGGATACAAACGCTCGGGCATGGGCAAGGATCTCGGGCGCCAGGGTTACGAAGCGCACCTGCGTTTCAAGAGCGTGCTGATCGATACGAGAACCTGACGCCATGCTGACTGCAAAGCTGACGAATCACGCACGAAAACGCACGGTCATTCGGCTATGGCCCGCGCGATGGCGCCACCGCAGAATCTGCTGCGGCGGCCCCTGCAAACGCGTCGTTTATACCGTGCAGGCCCCACGATTCGACGCCAACGCCAAATTTTGCGCTGTTTAAATTTTCCACAGGGACGCACTTCCACCTGTTTTCGCCACTGAGCCCCAAGCGGGTTCATCACACGAAAGGATTGCCATCATGATCGATTTCGAGCCGAAGTACATCACGTTCGACTGCTACGGCACGCTGACGAAGTTCCGCATGGCCGACACGGCGCGCGAGATGTATGGCGACCGCCTCAAGGGCGCCGACCTCGAGAAGTTCGTCGCGTTCTTCGCGGGCTATCGCCGCGACGAGGTGCTCGGCGCATGGAAGCCGTACCGCGACGTGGTCGTCAATTCGGTGCGCCGCGCCTGCAAGCGCATGAACGTCGAGTTCATCGAGGCCGAAGCGGAAAAGTTCTACACCGCCGTGCCGACCTGGGGCCCGCACCCGGACGTGCCGGAAGGCCTCTCGCGCCTCGCGAAGAAGTACAAGCTCGTGATTCTCTCGAACGCTTCGGACGACCAGATCCAGAGCAATGTCGACAAACTCGGCGCGCCGTTCCACCGCGTATTCACGGCGCAGCAGGCGCAGTCGTACAAGCCGCGCATGCAGGGCTTCGAGTACATGTTCGATCAGCTGAACTGCAACCCCGGCGACGTGCTGCACGTTTCGTCGAGCCTGCGCTACGACCTCATGACGGCGCACGACATGGGCATCGAGCACAAGGCGTTCGTCAAGCGCGGCCACGAGCCGGGCACGCCGTACTACGAGTACTACGAAGTCGAGACGATCGGCGAACTCGCTTCGCAACTGGGTCTTTGAGAAACGCGCTAGCCGAGGCCGCCCGATGAAGCTCGACTCCTACTGGCTCGACACCGCCCCTGGCGGTCTGCTCGCAAGCGAGGGACCGGTGGAAGGCCGCGTGGACGTCGCCGTGGTGGGCGGCGGCTTCACGGGGCTTTCCGCGGCGCTCGCGTTCGGGCGCCGTGGCGCGAGCGTCGCGGTGCTGGACGCGGGGCGCATGGGTGGCGGCGCGTCGGGGCGCAACGGCGGCCAGTGCAATACCGGCGTGGCGCAGGACTATGCGGCGCTGCGCGGGCAACTGGGCGTCGAGCGCGCGCAGGGTTGCTACCGCGCTTACGCAGCGGCCGTCGACACGGTCGAGCGGCTCATTCGCGAAGAGGGCATCGACTGCGACTATCTCGCTTCGGGCAAGCTCAAGCTCGCGGCGAAACCGCATCACCTCGAACACCTCGAACGAACGGCCGAGCTGATTCGCCGCGAAGTCGATCCGGACGTCGAGATCATCGGCCGCGAACAGATTCGCAGTGAGGTGGAATCGGACAGCTTCCATGGCGGACTGCTCCAGAAGCACGGCGGCCAGATGCACATGGGCCGCTTCGCGATAGGGCTCGCGAACGCCGCGGTACGGCGCGGCGCACGGCTCTACGAGCACGCCGCCGTGACGTCCATCGCGAAAGAGGGCGGCGGCTATCGCGTGGAGTCGGCGCGCGGAACGTTGCACGCGCAACAGGTATTGATCGCCACGGGTCCTTCGCGGCATGGGCCGTTCGCGTGGTACCGGCGGCGTCTTGCGCCGGTCGGCTCGTTCATCGTCGTGACGGAACCGCTGCCGCCCGCGCAACTCATGCGGCTATTGCCCAACCGCCGCTCGTACACGACGAGCCGCCTCATGCACAACTATTTCCGCGTGACGCCGGATTCGCGCCTGCTGTTCGGCGGCCGGGCGCGTTTCACGGGGTCGGAGCGGCCGTCCGATGCCAGGAGCGGGCGCATCCTCCAGCGCACGCTCGCGCGGCTCTTTCCGGCGCTCGCGAGCGTGCGGATCGATTACTGCTGGGGCGGGCTCGTCGATATCACCGCGGACCGCCTGCCGCGCGCGGGTCAGCACGAAGGCGTGTGGTTCTCGATGGGCTACAGCGGTCACGGCACGCAGATGTCGACGCACATGGGCCAGGTGATGGCCGAGGTGATGAGCGGCAACCCGTGTGCGAATCCGTGGCGCGATTTCGCGTGGCCCGCCATTCCGGGCCACACGGGCAAGCCGTGGTTTTTGCCGCTCGTCGGCGCGTACTACCAGATCAAAGACGTTTTTTACTGACGCTGTTTTCCACGACACACAGCCTCGATACGTCGAGCTGCGGCCCCCCCACATCAGACGCGGAGAAGTTTCATGAGCACCGACAAATCGCTTGAAGACATGGCTCACCCGGGCGTGCGGCTCGATGAACTGACGAAGCGCGGCGCCTCGCGCCGCGACCTCCTTCGCGCGATGGTCGCGGGGGGCATGATGTCGATGACGGGCGCGGGCCTGCTCGCCGCGAGCGGCGCCGCCTTCGCACAGGAGAAGCCGAAGCAGGGCGGCAAGATCCGCGTGGCGACGCAGTCGTCTTCCGCGTCGGACACGCTCGATCCCGCGAAGGAGTCGGTGTCCACCGACTATGTGCGCGCAAATATGCTGTACAACGGCCTGACCGAGTACGACTCGCACCTCGGCGCGCAAATGGCGCTCGCGCAGTCGCTCGAAACGAAGGACGCGACGGTGTGGGTCGTGAAGCTGCGCAGCGGCGTGCAGTTCCATGACGGCAAGACGCTCGCGCCCGCCGACGTGGTGTACTCGCTCATGCGCCACAAGGACGCCGCGGTGGGCTCGAAGGTGAAGACGCTCGCGGATCAGTTCCAGGACGTGAAGGCCACGGGCCCGAACGAAGTGACGATCACGCTCTCGGGCGCGAACGCCGACCTGCCCGTGATCCTCGCCGACTCGCATTTCATGATCATCAAGGACGGCACGAACGACTTCAAGACGGCCGTGGGCACCGGCCCGTTCAAGCTCAAGGAGTTCTCGCCGGGCGTGCGCACGGTGGTCGTGCGCAACGAGCGCTACTGGAAGCCGGGCCTGCCGCATCTGGACGAGATCGAACTGGTCGGCATCGGCGACGAGTCGGCGCGCGTGAACGCGCTGCTCTCGGGCGACGTGCAGCTCATCAACCAGGTGAGCCCGCGCTCGACCTCGCGCGTCAAGGGCACTCCGGGCTTCGCGGTGAAGGAGACGAAGACGGGCCAGTACACCGACCTCATCATGCGCGACGAAGGCGGCGTCACGGGCAATGCCGACTTCCGCCGCGGCATGATGCACCTGTTCGACCGCGAGCAGATCCGCAACGCCGTGTTCCTCGGCTATGGCGCGATCGGCAACGACCAGCCGATCGATCCGACCAACAAGTACTACTTTGCCGGCCTGCCGGAGCGCGCCTTCGATCCGCAGAAGGCCAGGTTCTACTTCCAGAAGGCAAAGCTCGGCAGCACGCCGCTGCAGATCTATGCCTCCCCGGCCGCGGACGGCTCGGTCGAAATGGCGATGCTGCTGCAGCAGGTCGCGCCGCAGGCGGGCCTGAACCTGCAGGTGGTGCGCACGCCCGGCGACGGCTACTGGTCGAACCACTGGATGAAGCACCCGCTGACCTTCGGCAACATCAACGCGCGCCCGAGCGCCGATGTGATCTTCACGCAGTTTTTCAAGTCGGATGCGCCGTGGAATGAAGCGAACTGGAAGGACCCGAAGTTCGACCAGATGCTGCTGGCCGCGCGCGGCGAGCCGGACGAAGAGAAGCGCAAGAAGATCTATGGCGACATGCAAGTGCTCGTGCACAGCGACGGCGGCATCGGCATTCCGCTGTTCCTGAGCTCGCTCGACGCGCACACGACGAAGCTCAAGGGCCTCGGTTCGATTCCGATTGCCGGACTGATGGGCTTCAAGTTCGCCGAGAACGTCTGGCTCGAGGCGTAGTTCGAGGTGTGATGTGTGCGGCCGGTGTGCGCCTGGATGGGCCCCCGGCCACCGATTCCCCGCTTCATGATGTTCAGGGAGGCGACATCCGATGAAAGCTCACGCGCAACGTCTCATTGCCGCGCGTCTCGGTCTCGCACTGCTCACGTTGCTGATCGTCTCGGCAATCGTGTTCGGCCTCACGGGCCTCTTGCCCGGCGACGCCGCGCAGCAGGCCCTCGGTCAGGCGGCCACGCCCGAGCAGGTGGCGGCGCTGCGGCACCAGTTCGGCCTCGACCAGCCCGCGCTCACGCGCTATGTCCACTGGCTGCTGCAGGCCGTGACCGGCAACTTCGGCACCTCGGTGTCGAACAACCAGCCGGTGAGCGAGCTGATCGCCACGCGCCTGCCGAATTCGCTCGTGCTCGCGGGGCTCACCACGCTCGTTTCGGTGCCGCTCGCGCTCGCCATCGGCATCTTTTCCGCCGTGTTCCGTGGCTCGCTGCTCGATCGCGTGCTCAACGTGCTCACGCTGTCCGCCGTGGCCGTGCCCGAATTTCTGGTCGCCACCATCGCCGTGCTGATCTTCGCGGTGAAACTGCGCTGGCTGCCCGCGCTCTCGTACCTCTCGGAGGTGGACTCGTTCGGCACGCTGTTGCGCATCTACGCGATGCCGGTCATGACGCTGTGCTGCGTGATCGTCGCGCAGATGGCGCGCATGACGCGCGCCGCCGTGATCGACCAGTTGAGCGCGCCCTATGTGGAAATGGCGCGCCTCAAAGGAGCGTCGCCCGCTCGCGTCGTGTTGCGCCACGTGCTGCCGAACACGATCGGGCCGATCGCCAATGCCGTCGCGCTGAGCCTCTCGTATCTCTTCGGCGGCGTGGTGATCGTGGAGTCGATCTTCAACTATCCGGGCCTCGCGAGCCTGATGGTCGACGCCGTGACGAACCGCGATCTCCCGCTCGTGCAGGGCTGCGTGATGGTGTTTTGCGCCGCGTATCTGGTGCTCGTGCTGATCGCGGACCTGTGTCAAATCGTATCCAACCCGAGGCTGCGTCAACGATGAACCGACCCGCCACTTCCCATGCCGCGACCGTGCTCTACGCGACGAGCGAGAGCGAGGAGCGGGCCGCCGCCGACGTCGTCAAGGACGTGCCGGGCGACGTGCCCACGCCGCCGCGCTCGCCGCTGCGCCGCATGGTCGGGCGCCTCTCGGTGCTCGGCCTGATCGGCCTGGCGATCGTCGTGTTCTGGCTCGGCGTGGCCTTCATCGGGCCGCTCGTCGCGCCGTACAAGGGCGGCGCGATCACCTCCACCGAAATCTTCGGCTCGTATAGCGCGGCGCATCTGCTCGGCACCGATTTCCTGGGTCGCGACATGCTGAGCCGCGTGCTCTACGGCACGCAGTACACCGTGGGCCTCGCGCTCGCCGCCACGCTGCTCGCAAGCGGTATCGGCATATTCTTCGGACTGCTTGCGGCTGTCGCGCCGCGCTGGATCGACGAGGTGCTGAGCCGCCTGTTCGACGCACTGATCTCCATTCCGAGCAAGGTGCTCGCGCTCGTCGTGATCGCGGCGTTCGGCTCGTCGGCGCCGATGCTCATCACCGTCGCGGCGCTCGCCTATATTCCGGGCGCGTTCCGTATCTCGCGCTCGCTGGCCGTGAACCTGATGACGCTCGAATATGTGCAGGTCGCCAGAGCGCGCGGCGAAGGGCTCTTCTATATCGCCCGCGTGGAAGTGCTGCCGAACATGATCCACCCGATGCTCGCCGATTTCGGCCTGCGTTTCGTGTTCATCGTGCTGCTGCTCTCCGGCCTCTCGTTCCTCGGCCTCGGCGTGCAGCCGCCGGACGCGGACTGGGGCTCGCTCGTGCGCGAGAACATCGGCGGCCTCGCGGAAGGTGCGCCGGCCGTGCTGATGCCGGCCGTCGCCATCGCGACGCTCACGGTGGGCGTGAACCTGCTGATCGACAGCCTGCGCCGCCACGGCGGCCGCGCGCATGGGGGCGGAAAATGAACATGATCGAAGTGACGGGCCTGCGTGTGGTCGCGGGCGCGGCGCCCGATCCGGTCGTCGAGATCGTCAAGGGTGTCGACTTCACGGTGAAGAAGGGCGAAGTGCTCGCGCTGATCGGCGAGTCCGGTTCGGGCAAGACCACCATCGCGCTCTCGCTGCTCGGCCATGCGCGCGACGGCTGCGCCATTGCGGGCGGCAGCCTGAGGATCGGCGGCACCGACGTGCTCGCGCTCGACGAACGCGGCCGCCGCGCGCTGCGCGCGCGTACCGTGGCTTATGTCGCGCAGAGCGCCTCGGCGGGGTTCAACCCGGCACGCACGATCATGGATCAGGTGACCGAGCCCGCGCTGCTGCACAAGCTGATGTCGCCCGCGGCGGCGCGCGAGAAGGCGGTGAGCCTGTTCCGGGCGCTCGCGCTGCCTTCGCCCGAGACGATCGGCGAGCGCTATCCGCACCAGGTGTCCGGCGGCCAGCTGCAGCGGCTGATGGCGGCGATGGCGCTCATCACCGACCCCGCCGTGGTCGTGTTCGACGAGCCCACCACGGCGCTCGACGTGACCACGCAGATCGAAGTGCTCGCGGCCTTCCGCAAGGTCGTGAAGGAGCTGGGCACGACGGCCGTGTACGTCTCGCACGATCTCGCGGTCGTGGCGCAGATGGCCGATCGCATCGTCGTCCTGAACAATGGCGCGGTGCGCGAAAACGGCACGACGCTCCAGGTGCTCGACGCCCCCGCCGACGACTACACGCGCGCGCTGCTGGCCGCCCGCCGCCGCGCCGACCCTGGTCCGCCCGCCGTGCCGCCTGCCGCCGAAGTGCCGCTGCTCGAAGTGCGCCGTCTGAGCGCGGGCTATGGCCGGGTCGATGCGAACGGTGTGCCCGCAGTGCGTGTGCTCGAGGACGTGAGCCTGCGGATTGAGCGCGGCAGCGCACTGGGCGTGATCGGCGAATCGGGCTCGGGCAAGACGACGCTCGCGCGCGTGGTGGCCGGGCTGGTCGAGCGCGCGCGCGGCGAGGTGCTGCTCGACGGCGTACCGCTGCCCGCGACGCTTTCGGCACGCACGCCCGATCAGTACCGGCGCATCCAGATCGTGTTCCAGAACGCCGACACGGCGCTCAACCCGAGCCGCACGATCGCCGACATCCTCGCGCGGCCCATGTGCTTCTATCACGGCCTGCGCGGCGCGCGGGCGCAAAAGCGCATGCTCGAACTACTGGATCTCGTGAAACTGCCCGCCTCGATTGCGAAGCGTCAGCCGGGCGGCCTCTCGGGCGGCCAGAAGCAGCGCGTGAACCTGGCCCGCGCCCTTGCGGCCGAGCCGGCGCTCATTCTGTGCGACGAGGTGACGTCCGCGCTCGACACCGTCGTTGGCGCCGCGATTCTCGACCTGCTCGCCGAATTGCGGCGCGAACTGGGCGTCTCGTACATGTTCATCAGCCACGATATTTCGACGGTGCGCGCGATCTGCGACGACGTCGTCGTGCTGTACGGCGGCCAGTGTGTCGAGGCGGGCCAGCGCGACGTGCTGGAGGCGCCGCCTTATCACCCGTACACGGGGTTGCTCGTCGATTCGGTGCCGGCCCTGCAGCCGGGCTGGCTCGACGCCCGGCGTGCCCTGGCGGGCGCCGCGCTGCCGCCGCTCGGGGCGTCGGCCGAGGTACGCGAGCTGTGCGCGTTCCGCGCACGCTGCCCGGTGCGTATCGATGGCGCGTGCAATGTGTCGGCGCCCGTGATGAAGCGCTTGCCGAGCGGCGCGCAGATCCTTTGCCATCACACGACGGCGGAACTGGAACGGCTGCAGACCGCACAGGCTGCACAAGTCGCACAGGCGACGCAATCCAACGGGAGGGCAGCCGCATGAGCGCGCGCTTCGTGAGAGTGGCGGAAGCGGGCCGCCCGACCTTCGAGATCGAGATCGACGGCCGCGTGGCGCAGGCCGCCGAGGGCGACACGCTGATGGTCGCGCTCCTCGCCACGCAGGACGCGCTGCGCGACTGCGAGTTCGACGATGGACGCCGCGCCGGTTTCTGCCTGATGGGCGCGTGCCAGGACTGCTGGGTGTGGACCGCGCAGGGCGAGCGGTTGCGCGCCTGCACGACACCCGCGGCGCCGGGCATGTCGATCGTCACCCGCAACGTGCTTGCCGGGGAGGGCGTATGGCCGCGCGCGCAGAACTGAAGGTCGTCGTGATCGGCGCGGGACCGGCGGGCGTGCGCGCGGCGCAGACGCTGGTCGCGGCGGGTCTGCGACCCGTCGTCGTCGATGAAGGGCGGCGCGACGGCGGGCAGATTTATCGGCGTCAACCCGAAGGTTTCAAGCGCAGCTACGAAACGCTCTACGGCACCGAGGCCGAACGCGCGGCGTCGCTGCATCGCGGCTTCGACGCGCTGCGCTCGCAGATCGACTATCTGCCCGACACGCTCGTCTGGAACGTCGGGCCGAAGTCCGTGCATCTCGCGAGCGGCGCACGCTACCACGAGCTGGCCTTCGACGCGCTGATCGTCTGCAGCGGCGCCACCGACCGGCTCATGCCCGTGCCGGGCTGGCATCTGGCGGGCGCATACAGCCTGGGCGGCGCGCAGGTCGCGCTGAAGTCGCAGGGCTGCGCCATCGGCGCGCGCACTGTCATGATGGGCACCGGCCCGCTGCTTTACCTCGTCGCCGCGCAGTACGTGAAAGCGGGCGCGACGGTGAGCGCGGTGCTCGATACGTCCACGCTCGGCCAGCGCCTGCGCGCGTTGCCCGATTTGCTGCAAGTGCCCGCCACGCTGCGCAAGGGCATGGCGCTCGTGCGCACGCTGCGCCGCGCGGGGGTACCGATGCATCGGGGCGTGACGCCGCTCGCGATCGAAGGCTCGCCCGAGCACGGCGTGACGGCGGTGCGCGTGAAACTCGCGAACGGCGGCGAAGCGCGCGTGGCATGCGACGCCGTGGCGCTGGGCTATCACTTGCGCTCCGAAACGCAAATTGCGGATCTCGCCGGTTGCGCGTTCCGTTTCGATCGAGCCGCGCGGCAATGGCTGCCCGAAGTCGATCAGGACGGCCGCAGCAGCGTGGCAGGCGTCTATCTCGCCGGGGACGGCGCACGCGTGCGCGGCGCCGACGCGGCCGAGCGTGCGGGCCGTCTTGCCGCTCTGGCGGCGTTGCAGGACGCGGGCGCGGTCTCACCGAATGGAGCACTTGCCGAAGTGGCGACACTGCGTGTCGAACTCGCACGCTTCACGCGCTTCGCACAAGGATTGCGCCAGGCATTTCCGTGGCCCGCGCATTTCGCGGCGACGCTGCCTGATGACACCGTCGTCTGCCGCTGCGAAGCCGTCACGGCGGGCGAATTGCGCCGCGTAGTGCGCGAGACGGGCGCGACCGAAGCGAATCGCGCGAAGGCGTTCTCACGCGTGGGGATGGGGCGCTGCCAGGGCCGCTTCTGCGCGCACGCCGGGGCCGAAGTCATCGCAGCCGAGGCGCGTGTACCGCTGGAAGCCGTGGGCCGGCTGCGCGGGCAGGCGCCGGTCAAGCCGTTGACGATGACGCTGAGCGCCGCGGTGAATGGTATCGACGAAGCGCAGGGCGGTGCGGCGGCCTCCGCGCAAACGCAGCCCGGCGCATGCCGCACAAAGGAGTTCAGCGAATGACGGATCGCGCCGACGTGATCGTGATTGGTGGCGGCATCATCGGGACGTCCACGACGTTCTTCCTGAGCCGCCGCAAGCGTTCAGTGATCCTGATCGAACGCGGGCTCACGGGCCAGCAGGCGAGCGGCGTGAACTTCGGCGGCGTGCGCCGCCAGGGACGCGCGCTCTCTCAACTCGCCATGTCCAATCGCGCGCTCGATATCTGGTATCGCGCGCAGTCGCTGCTCGGCGAGGATGTCGAGTTTCTGCCTTCGGGCCACACGCGCGTGTGCTACCACACACACGACGCCGAATACTTTCATCGCTACGCCGGGCAGGCGCGTGCGTACGACCTCGATCTCGAAGTGCTCGAAGGCGCCGCGATGTTCAAGCGCTTCCCGTTCCTCGGCCGCGAGGTGCTGGCCGCCTCCATCTCGCCGCGCGACGGTCACGCCAATCCGCGTCTGGCCGCACCGGCGTTCGGGCGCGCCGCCGCGCGGCTCGGCGCCAATCTCGTGGAGAACACCGAGATCGTGCGCGTGGAAAAGGAAGCGGGCGGCTTTCGCGTGGAGAGCGCAACGGGCGCCGTGTGGCGCGCGGAGCAACTGCTGATTTGCGCCGGTGCATGGGCGGGAGCGCTCTCCGCGCAATTCGGCGAGCCGGTGCCGCTCGTCGCGCGCGGCCCGCAAATGGCCGTGACCGAGCCCGTGCCCTACCGCTTCATGCATTCGATGGGGGTCTACACGTCGATCAAGGAGGAGAGCGTGTACTTCCGGCAGATTCCGCGCGGCAACCTCGTGCTGGGCGGCGGCGCCCCGGGGCCCGCCGATGCGGGAACGCGCCGCGCCGGCGTGCTGCCCGGCAACACCGTGCAGCAGATCGCGCAGTTCCGCCGGTTGGTTCCCGCGCTTGCGCCGCTGCATGTGATCCGCGTGTGGAGCGGCGTGGAAAGCTACCTGCCGGATTCGGAGCCGGTGATCGGCCCGAGTTCGACGACAGACGGCCTTTTCTATGCGTTCGGCTTCAGCGGCTCGGGCTTCCAGATCGGGCCGGGCGTGGGTGAAACGCTCGCGGAACTGCTCGACGCCGGCGCAACCGACATACCGCTCGAACCGTTTTCGATTGCGCGCTTCGGGCGCGCGGCGCCCGCTGCAAGCGCGCACACATCGACTGCCAGCGAGGCTTGATCATGCATGACGCGAATGCATCCGTTGCTGCGCCAGTCACGCCGCTTCGCGACGCACTGGCCTATATCGACGCGAATTTCGACAAGTCCGTGAGCCTCGCCAAACTGGCCGAGGTATCGGCGCTAAGCGTCTCGCGATTCGCGACCGTGTTTCGTGAGCAGGTCGGCCTTTCGCCATACAAGTACCTGTGCGAGGTGCGCGTGCGCCGCGCGCAGCTATTGCTGCTGGCAGGCGTGCCGGGCGCCGTGGTCGCGACGCAGGTCGGCTTCTTCGACCAGAGTCATCTGGCGCGCCATTTCAAGCGCTTTTGCGGCGTGACGCCCAGCGCCTTCCTGCAGCAGGCGAGGGCGCTCGAAGCGGCTTGAGCGCCTTCTGTCCTGTGTCGCGCGTCACAGAATGACGTAGACCTTGCGCATCATTTTGTCGACTCCCCTCGTGCTTTGCGTGTAATGAGTAGGGGCGCTTCAGCGCTTCCGAACGATGCGCTGCTCGATCTTGCCGAGCCGCACCACGGTCACGCCCGGGCGCAACTGGCGCAGCGAAGGCATCACGAGGATGCAGTCGTCGTAGGGCGTGACTACCGGCGCGCCATCGGACCAGCCGATCACGGCGCCGGCCTCGGGAAACACTTCGAGGCCCGTGTAATCGCCAGCGAAGCGGAAGTCCATGCTCTTCGCCACCACGGGCTCGGTCACGCGCACCACGCGCATTTCCGGCGGAAGCGGTTGCAGCCAGTCCGCGGGCAGATCCGCTTGTTCCACGACACCCGAGAGCAGCAGAAAGCGCGCGGTGACATCGCGCGCCACGCTCACGGCGCTTGCTTCCCAATGCTGTCCGCACTCGATCAAGAGCGCGTTCTTCGCGCTCGCGGCGTCGCCGAAACCTTCGTAATCGCGCATGCGGCGGCCTTCCGGGTGGCCTTCGTCGCAAATGACGGTGGCCGGTGCGCCTAGCCGCGCAGAGAGTTCGACGCCCTTGGCGAGCGGTCCCGCGACGATGAGCGGCATGCACTTCTCGTGCATCGAATGGAGGTCGAGCAGCAGATCGACGTCGTCGATCACGGGCCGCATCGCGCGGGCGCGGCGCAGTTCGTTCGATTCGCGCGTGAGGTCGTCCAGCGCCTGCGCGGTCCATACGCGGTTGAAGTCCTGATCGACGAAACGCGCCGCGTCGGGGTGCGCGGGGTCGAAGCGGCGGTAGGCCGCCACGTTCGCGAACGCGAGCGTGAGCTTGCCGCGTCGCGGCCGCAGCCGCAGCCGCGCGTGCAGCAGCGCGTCGACGACGATCGCGCCGCACACCTCGTTGCCATGCGTGAGCGCATTGATCATCACGTGCGGGCCGGGCGCGCCCGCGTCGAACGTATGCACATAGGGGATGCCCGTCTCGCTGCGCTCGTGCACGGCGATGTCGGGAAACGCGACTTCGATCGGATAGGTGCTCATGCAAGCCCTCCCTGGCAGAGGTATTTGATGGAGAGGAAATCGTCGAGCCCGTACTTCGAGCCTTCCCGGCCATAGCCCGATTCCTTCACGCCGCCGAACGGCGCCGCTTCGCTAGCCAGCGCGCCTTCGTTGATGCCGACGATGCCCGCTTCGAGCTGCCGCGCGACGCGATCGATGCGGCGCACGTCCTGGCTGTAAAAGTAGGCGGCGAGGCCGTATGGCGTGTCGTTGGCGGCGCGAATGGCCTCGGCTTCGTCGTCGAAGCGGAATAGCGGCACGACGGGACCGAAGGTTTCTTCGCAGCTTAGCTGCATGTCGCGCGTGGCGCCTGCGAGCACGGTGGGCGCGTACCAGTTCGCGCCCAGTTCGCTCAAACGCTTGCCGCCCGTGAGCACGCGTGCGCCGCGGCTCACGGCGTCGTCCACATGGCGGGCGATCTTCTCGACCGCGCGCGCATTGATCATCGGGCCGATCTGCGCGGCGGGGTCGGTCGCGGGCGCGACTTTCAACGAGGCCACGCGCGTGGCGAGCTTGTCGGCGAAGCGCTCGAATATGCCTGATTGCACGTACACGCGATTTGGGCACACGCAGGTCTGGCCGCCGTTGCGGAACTTGGCGGCCATGAGCCCTTCGACGGCAGCGTCGAGGTCCGCGTCGTCGAAGACGATGAACGGCGCGTTGCCGCCCAGTTCGAGCGAGAGCTTCTTCAAGGTGGCCGCCGATTCCTTCGCGAGGTGCTTGCCCACGGGCGTCGAGCCGGTGAAGGTGATCTTGCGCACGCGGGCGTCCGCGAGCCAGTCGGCGACGGCGCTCACGCCCCGTTTGCGCGACGCGCAGATGAGGTTCAGCACGCCAGGCGGCACACCCGCCTCGTGCGCGAGCATGACGAGTGCGAGCGCGGTGAGCGGCGTATCTTCGGCGGGCTTGCCGACCACCGTGCAGCCCGCGGCGAGGGCGGGGGCGATCTTGCGCGCGATCATCGCGAGCGGGAAGTTCCAGGGCGTGATCGCCGCGACCACGCCAACGGGCTCCTTCACGGCGCTCATGCGCTTGCCGCGCTGCTGCTGCGGGATGAGATCGCCGTAGATGCGCGTGGCCTCATCGGCGAACCAGGCGACGTAGGACGCGCCATACATCGCTTCGCCGCGTCCCTCATGCAGGGGCTTGCCTTGTTCGAGCGAGATCAGTTGACCGAGTTCGTCGGCGTTCGCCACGATCAGCGCATGCCAGCGGCGCAGCACGGCGGCGCGTTCGGCGGCAAGCGTGTCGCGCCAGGCGGGGAATGCGCGGGCGGCAGCGTCGGTCGCTGCGCGTGCGTCGTTCGCATCGCTATCGGCGACGTCGGCGATCGTTTTGCCGGTCGCGGGATCGGTCACGGCGAAGCGCGTGCCGGAGGCCGAGGGCACCCATTGCCCGTCGATGAAGTTGTCGCCGCGAATCAGCGCGCTCAAGGGATAACGCGTGGTCATATGCCGGTTCCTTTCCGCACGTGCGGAAGAAAATGGATCGATGCAGGGAAATGAGCGCGCACGACGAGTGCGCCGAAGCCGCGAGGTTTCAGCGAAGCGCGCGCGAGAAAATGGATGCGGGACGCAGGAGCGCGAGGCGCGTGCCTCACGTCCGTTGCCCATGCTCAGGAATGCAGGTTCTGCGAGAACAGCGTTTCGAGCGGGTAGTGCGGCTTGACGAACGCCGTCTTGATGATGACGTAGCTGAAGTACTTCTCGATGCCGATATCGCGCTCCAGCAGCCCCTCGACGATGCTCTGATAATGGCTCACGCTGCGCGCGACGAACTTCAGCAGATAGTCGTAGCCGCCGCTCGCGAGATGGCACTCGACCACCTCGTCCACCTCGCGTATTGCCTTCTCGAACTTGATGAAGTCCTCGCGGCGATGGTCGGCGAGCGTGACCTCGGTGAACACCATCTGCACGTCGCCCAGCTTTTCCAGCTGGATCTGCGCGCCGTAGCCGACGATGAACCCCGCCTTCTCCAGACGTTTTACGCGGATCAGGCAGGGGCTTGGCGACAGCCCGACTGCGTCGGCCAGTTCGACATTCGTGATGCGCCCCCGCTTCTGCAGCTGCGAGAGGATGCGCAGATCGATTCGGTCCAGCTTGCAGTCGTTGCTCATCGTGATGGGGGCGGCCCTGCATGTCGAAGTGTCGAGTGATGGTATCACGCGGCGACACGGGCGCTGACCCCATTCTTTGTCCTCAATGCGGCGCGCACTTCGGGCTGCGCGAGCACGTCGTCGAGTGTTTTTTCGAGGCGCTCGAACAGCAGGTCGAGCTCGCTTTCGGCGTACGAAAGCGCGGGCGCGAAGCCGAGAATGCCGTCGCCGAACGCGCGGAATACGAGGCCGTTGCCATACGCGGCGGCGGCGATGCGATCGGGCAGGCCGAGCGAGGCGTCGAAGCGCTGTTTGGTCTCCTTGTCGGCGACGAGTTCGAGCGCGCCGAGCAGACCGCGGTGACGCGAGTCGCCCACGAGCGGGTGGGCGAGCAATGCGTCGAGCCCCTGAGCGAAGCGCGGCGCGCGCGCGACGCCGTTCGCGAGCAGGCCGCCTTCGTGATAGAGGCGCATGACTTCGAGGCCGATGGCCGCGCTCACGGGGTGCGCCGAATAGGTGTGGCCATGGCCGATCACGGCGGCGGCGTCGCCATCGGCAATGCCTTGATAAAGGGCATCCGACATCAGCACGGCGCCCATCGGCGCATAGCCCGCGGTGAGGCCCTTGGCCACCGTCATCAGATCCGGCTCGACGTCTTCGGCCTGGCAGGCGAAGAGCGGACCCGTGCGGCCAAAGCCCGTGATCACCTCGTCGGCGACGAACAGAATGTCGAGCTTGCGGCACGCTTCGCGCATGGCTTTCAGCCAGCCGGCAGGCGGCACGATCACGCCACCCGAACCCTGGATCGGCTCGCAGAAAAACGCGGCGACGTTTTCGGCGCCGAGTGCCGCGACTTTCGCTTCGAGCGCGTCGACCGAAGCGGCGATGAGCGCTGCGTCGTCCGCATGCTCGCTGCGATATGCATAGGGCGACGGAATATGATGCTGCGTGGCGAGCGGCAAGTCGAAGTTGCGATGGAACGCGGGCAACGCCGTCAGCCCCGCGCCGACTGCCGACGAGCCGTGATAGCCGCGCTCCTGCGCGATGACGTGCTTCTTCGCGGGGCGGCCGGTGGCGTTGTAGTAGTGCGTGATGAAGCGCAGCGCCGAATCCACTGCATCCGAGCCGCCCAGCGTGAAGTACACGTGTTGCAGCGAAGCAGGCGCGCGCTCGACGAGCAGCGCGGCCAGTTCGATGGCGGGCTCCGAGCCGAAGTGAAAATAGCCCGTCGCGTAGGGCAGGCGCGCCATCTGTCGCGCGGCGGCTTCGACGATGCTTTGATGGCCGTAACCCGTGTTGACGCACCAGAGGCCGGAGAACGCGTCGAGTAGTTCGTTGCCCGCGGCGTCGCGCAGGAACACGCCCTGGGCGGATTCGAGCACGGTCACGCCGCGCGCTTCGTGCGCACGGAAGTTCACGACGGGATGGATCAGATGTTTGCGGTCGGCTTCGATGAGCGAGCGATTCGGCATGGTTCGGTTCCCGGCTGATAAGTCAGAGGAGTGCGGCGCCTGGCCGTTGATTGGGCGTTGGCTGGCCGTTGATTCACCGTTCCATGCTACCGGGCCGATACCGGTGCGCGTTTCGCCAATTAATTCGCGAAATAGCGTGTTTGTGGCGTTTTGATCGGGGAGCGCAGCATATTGTGCTGCGCCCTCTGCGCCCTCTGCGCCGTCACGAGACTCAATAGCCGCGCGTGCGGTCGATGAGGCCGAGCATCGGCAAGCCGTCGCGGTGGCGGCGGATGTTCTCGAGCACCACATCGACGGCCGTTTCGGGCCGCGTGGCGCTGGCAATGTGCGGCGTGAGGCGCACACGCGGATGCGTCCAGAACGGATGCTCAGGCGGCAGCGGCTCGGGGTCCGCGACATCGAGAATCGCATTGCGCAGTTGCGCGCGATCGAGCGCGTCGAGCAGCGCTTGCTGGTCCACTTGCGGCCCGCGTCCGACGTTGATGAACGAGGCGCCCTGCGGCAGCTTCGCGAAGAGCGAGGCGTCGAGCAGGCCGCGCGTGGCTTCGGTGAGCGGCAACAGGCAGATGAGGATATCGGTGCGCGCGAGGAAGGCGTCGAGCGCCTCGGCGCCCGCGTAGCACTCCACGCCAGGCAAGGCGCGCGGCGAGCGGCTCCAGCCCGCGCATGCAAAGCCGAAGAGGCGCAGGCGTTCGAGCACCGCGCTGCCCAGCATGCCGAGCCCCAGCACGCCAACGCGACGCGACGCGGCGGCGCGTACGGGCAGGGCGCGCCATACGCGCTGCTGCTGTTGCAGGGCGTAGTCGAACAGATCGCGATGAATGGTCAGGACCGATTGCGTCACGTACTCGACCATCCCCTCGACAATGCCCGGCTCGATCATGCGCACCACGGCGATGTGCTCCGGCACGCCGGAAAGATCGAACTGGTCGATGCCCGCGCCCACGGAGAAGATCACTTCGAGATTGGGCAGCGTACGCGCGGGGTCCTCGGGCGGTTGCCACGCCGCGAGAAAACGCACTGCGGCGGGGTCGCCGGTGTCGGGCCACAGGCGGAAAGGGATCTCGGGAGCCTTGTGCGCGAAAAGCTGTGCCCATTGCTTGCCGCGCTCGGGGTCGGCTTTGTAGAGGAGCGTCATGAGGTCGGTTTGCGCAATCAGCCTAGCGCCTGATTGACGATGGCGAATTGCAGCACGCCAGGATCGTGCGCCGGCGCGCCGTTGCGCGACATCTTCACGACCGTGTCGACGCGCGCGAGGCCGATCGATTCGAGCCAGGGGCCGAGGCCGTGTTCGTCGGGCGTATCGAGGCGCGTGAAGGCTCCCGCGTTGGCGGCGAGGCGGTTGGCGATCAGCGCTTTGGCGCGCTGCATGTGCAACCCATCGTCGGCGGCGACGGCCACCGGGCCGATCGCATGGCCGCGGCCGAACGGACGCAACAGCGCAAAGCCGAGCACCGTGTCGCCGCGCACCAGCGCGACGCCCTGGGACACATCGAGCAGCGGCGGCACGAGTGCGCTGCGGTCGAGCCCGCTCGCGCGGGAAGCGAGTTCGATGAGGCGCGGCGTATCGCCCGGTTCGAGTGGACGCAAACGCTCGCCCGGCGGCGGCTCGACAATCGGCGCCGCGAAACTGTCGCTCTGGTGCTGATGCAGCAGCCCAATCGTCGTGAAGCCGAGCTTTTCGTAGAGCGGCTGACCTGCCTCGGTGGCGTGCAGCACGGTCATGCGCGTCCCCAGCGCTTCGAGCAGGCGCTCCATCAACATCCGGCCGATGCCGCGGCCTTGCTGGTCGGCCGAGACGATCACGAGCCCGAGCGTCGCGCCATGCTCGCCCCACGGCCAGCACAGCGCTGTTCCCACCACGGTCGTGCCTTCGCGAACCACGTAGCCGTGCCCGGCCGCGGCGGCGGCGAAACGCCAGTCGTCGCTACGATGGGGCCAACGGAATTGCAGGGAAAGCGCGTGGGCGCCCTCGATGTCGGATTCGGTGAAAGTCTCGCAGACGAGGCTAGAGGACGCAGTCTGGCCGGACACGGCGGGCTCCTTGATCGAAATTCGATGACTCACTTTGACAGGACGCGCGCGCCGGGAATAGGACGATCCTGCTGTGCGGCCGATCGAAGCCGGTTCTGAGCCCGCTGCCGAGTCCGCCCAATCAAGGTCCGCTGCCGCGGGCGGTCCGCACGGTCAAGTGGTTCGACACCGAGGTGACGCCGCGCACCGACCCGGCCGCGTCGCCGGCTCGCGCTATCTGCGATTTGTGCGGTACCGACCCCGTCAACGAGACGACGCCCTCATGCGCCGTGACGTGGATGTTGGCGAAATTCAGTCCCGTGGTGCGCGTGAAGGCCCGGCGCACATCTCGCACCAGCGCGCTGTCCGATCTGCCCGACTGCGCGGGCGCGCCTTCCTGAGCAGACGCCTCGCCAGGCGCGCTCGCGGCCGTTTGTGCGTACGCATAGCCCGTGCAACTCGAGATGGCCACGAGGACCAGTGCGCGGGCGATTTGGCTTTTACCGTTAGTTTTCATCCTTCTTCCCTTTGCCAGGTTCTGCAGGTTCCCCAAAGTTCTGCGCCCGCCGCCGGAGCGCATCGAAAACAGGCGGCGGATCAGTACGTTGTAGGTGAAATCTCCGGCGAGGAGAAGAAGGCTGCCAGGAGGCCGCCGACAACCCATGGCGCATGCGTGGACGGCGCCTCCTGCGTAGCGCTTACTTTCCTTGAAGAAGCAGCCCGAGCGGCGCGAGCGGGCCCACCGGCAGCAGATCGAACGCGAGGATGCCGGCCTGGGCAAGCGGTAGCGTATCCAGCGTAGCCTTCACATCGTCGACCGAGCCCGAGCTCATGAGAAACACCACGCCCGGCTTGTCGTGGCGAAACCAGTACTGCTCGATTTTGTCGTCCAGGTAGAGCTTGAGCGTGGCCGGCACTTCGTGCGGCATGATCTCGTCGCGCTGCGCGGGCGTGAGTTCCTTGACGATCGATCCAATGGCGAGAACCTTCATGACAACCTCCTTGATCCATGTTTGTTGCGACTTGCAACGCGATTGAGTGTATCGTTGGGGTCTCGTCGGCTGTACTGTCACAAACGACAACTTTAGAGGCATTTACGCCATGCGCATTGCTGTCCTGGCTCTCGAGGGCGTCTTCGATACCGGGCTCTCCGTCACGCTCGACGCGTTCTCGGCCGCAAACAAGCTTTCGGCCGCGGCCATGGGCGGCGTTCCGCGTTTCGACATCACGCTCGTGGGGGTGAGAAAGCGGGTGCGCTCGGCTCACGGCCTCGCGGTGCCGGTGCAGACGGTCGCGCCGGATGCGAAGCCCGATTGGGTGATCGTACCGGCATTGGTGACGCTGTCTGCGCAGGAGTTGATGCGGTCGTTCGAGCGCCGGGACGTCGAAGAGGGCATGGCGCGTTTGCTCGAATGGCAAGCGGGGGGCGCGCGAATCGGCGCATCTTGCGTGGGGACGTTCATCCTCGCAGAGGCGGGGCTGCTCGATCACCGCGAAGCCACGACCAACTGGTCGCTCGCGCCGTTCTTCCGGCAACGCTATCCGCATGTTCAGTTGAACGAATCGCGCATGCTCGTGCCTTCGGATATCGGCGTGACGGCCGGCGCGGCCATGGGGCATCTCGATCTCGCGCTCTGGCTGATCCGTTCGGCGAGCCCCGAACTCGCATCGCTCGTATCGCGCTATCTGCTGGCCGACATTCGCTCGTCGCAGGCGCCGTACATCATCCCGAATCATCTCGCGCAGGCCGATCCGCTCATTCAGCGCTTCGAGCAATGGGCGAGAAAAAATCTCAAGTCGGGATTCTCGCTGCAGGACGCCGCGAAGGCGCTGGCGACGAGCTCGCGCTCATTGCAGCGCCGCTGCCAGGAAGTACTCGGCAAGTCGCCGCTGGCGTACTTTCAGGATTTGCGGGTCGAGCACGCGCAGTCGCTGCTGCGCAGCGGCAAGCTCGACCTGGAAAGGATCGCCGCCGAAGTCGGTTACGGCGACGGCGCGACGCTGCGCAGCCTGTTGCGACAGCGCTTGGGAAGAGGGGTGCGGGAACTGCGTTCCGACCTGTTGTGACCGTGCGGCCTTTCTATGGCGCGAGGCCGAGCACCGTGAGATGCATCTCGCGGCGCTCGACAAAGCCCAGCGTGCGATAAATGGAAATGGCGCCGTGATTCGACGTGAGCACGTGCAGGAAGGGTGTCTCGCCGCGCGCACTGATTGCCGCCATCAGCAGCTTCATGAGGCTCGCCGCGAGCCCTTGTCCCCGGAACGCCGGGTCCACGCACACGGCGCTGATTTCGGTATGGCCTTCGATCTTCATGCGTTCGCCGGCCATGGCGACGAGCTTGCCCTCCCTGCGCACGCCAACGTAGCCACCGAATTCGATGGTGCGCGGACCAAACGGGCCCGGCTGCGTTGCGGCGGCCAGCGCGAGCATCTCCGGCACGTCTTGCCCCGTTAGCCGCGCGTGCTCCAGCGCGGTGGGCGCAGGCGCTTCGCCTTGCCAGACCATTTGCAGCAGCGTGGCGTGCCGGATCAGCGCGAAGCCGTCGGGTGGCTCCACGGCATCCAGCGTGGTCAGGGCAACGGGCGCGTGCTCTTCGATCAGTCCGCGCAAGGCGTCGAACGATTCAGGCGTGGTGTCCGTCATTGCCGCAAAGGGGGCGACGGCGGGCGCATACCGCACTGCGCGCTCGTTCCCAACGGCGAGATGGCGCTGGCGGCCCGTCAGCGCGTGCCCTGGCACGTTGTCCAGCGCGGTCGTGCTGCCCGCAGGTATCGTTGCCAGCACATCGAACATGATTCGCGCTCCGGTAAGGGATGGTGACGGTTTGCGACGATAGTCTAGACGAGGCGGGTTCGGCGGACCACGGCCGAACCCGCCAACTTTGGCGTCATTCCCGCCAATGCCTTTCGTCACGCACCGCTTGCCAGCGCTTCGAGCACGGTGTCCAGTTCGACATGCCCGCGAAGGATTTCATCGGCGGGCCTGGAAAAACAGATCCAGCCCTCGTTGAATCCGTCCAGCATGCGCATCCGCGGCAAGGGATGCTTCATGCCTTGCGACAGGAAGCGCGACTCCCATTCCTGCCGGTTCACTGCCACCGCGCGCACAGGCCGGCCAAGCACGCGGGCGAACGCGGAGGCGATGTCGTTCGCGCTCACACGGCGCGGGCCCTCCAGCTCGACCACGCGCGTGCCGCTCCACGTCTGCTGCAGCAGTTCGGCGGCGAGGCGGCCGACGTCTGCGGTCGCGACCATCGGCACGGCCTGGTCGAGCGGTTGCAGGTAGCTCTCGATCACGCCATGGTCGCGCGCGCTCGCGACATCCCACGCGGCGTTCTCCATGAACCAGCCGGGACGCAGGAAAGTCACCGGCACAGGCAGCGCGGCGAGCGCCTGCTCCATCAGCGAGAGTTGCGTGAGCAGATTGCTCTCTTGCGCCTGCGCACCGATGGTCGACAGACACACGACTTTCGCGGGCCGTGCGTTGTGGATCGCGGTGCAAACGGCGTCGATGACCGCGCGCGACTCCGGGAAGCCCGGCGAGGGATCGAACTGCGGAGGCAGCAGGATGAACACGCCCTGCGCGCCGCTGAATGCCGCGGTCAGCGCGGCGGCGTCTTCCATGCTTGCCGTGACCAGCTCGCATCCTCGAGCTTGCCACGACGCGGCGCGCGCAGCGTCGCGCACGACCGCCCGCACCGGTTGCCCAGAAGCCAGCAGCGCACGGGCGAGTGCGCCGCCCACTTTTCCGGTAATGCCTGTAATTGCGTACACTTGAAACCCTCCGCATGCGACGACGAGATAGTCGAAAAAACCGAATACGATGGCAGCGAGATGCTGCCTGGTTCCGTTTCGGTGAGACGCATTCTGGACGCAGGGCGGCCGAAGCTAAATGCCGCGAAGGGCACTACATCAGTGACTCGGGCGCACGAATCGGATGGCCGATCCATCATCGCCAAAGGCTGCCAGGGGCCGCCGTACCGGCTGCCATTGGAACGACGACATTGAGAACAACGACACTCGAGAACATTTCCGGCGCGATCAGCGTGTTTGCCGCCGTTGTCGACGCGGGGACCTTTGCCGCCGCGGCAGACGTGCTCGGCATGTCGCCGCCAGGCGTGAGCCGTGCGATTGCGAGGCTGGAGAAGCGGCTCGATATCCGGCTCTTCAATCGCACGACGCGATCGATTTCGCTCACCGAAGGCGGGCGCCGTTTCTACGAGCAGGTGGTTCCGCATCTCGCGGGGCTCGAGGAAGCGGCCATCGCGGCATCGGGCAATGCGTCGGCGGTGCGGGGTAAATTGCGGGTGAATCTGGACCCGGTGTGCTATCGGGCGATTCTCGGCGCGGAACTCGACCGGTTCATGGACGCCCATCCCGAACTCGAGATCGAACTGATCGCGAGAGATAGTCTTGGCGACCTGGTTGCGGAGGGATTCGATGTCGCGATGCGATTCGGCAAGCCACGATCCTCCACGCTGGTTGCTCGCAAGCTGCTCGATACCGCTGTCGTGACGGTCGCGGCGCCGGCCTATCTCTCGCGCTGGGGAAGGCCGCTGCGCCCCGAAGATCTCGAAGGTCCCGCTCACCGGTGCCTCGAATTCCGCGACCCTGAGACAGGCAAGCCTTATCCGTGGGAGTTTCATCGCAAGCGCAAGCACGTCGTGCTGGCGACGCAAGGGCGGCTCACGGTGAACGATCCGGGCGCCTTGCTCAATGCGTGCCTGGCCGGTTCCGGCATTGCGCAAATGCTGCTTCTCGGCGCCGAGCCCCTGATTGCCGATGGCAGGCTGTTGAATCTGTTTCCTGACTGGCCCGACGAACGCTTCCCGCTATACGTCTACTATCCGTCGCGCCACTACACGCCCGCGAAAACGCGCGCATTCATCGATTTCATCGTTGCCTGGGCCGCTGGGCATTGATTGCGTCGACATCACAGCGGCACGCGTTGCCGGCAGCTCGAAAACGTGGATTCCAGCGGAGTGGAGTGATTCGCGCAGTTCTCCCCGTTGTTCCGGCAGTTGCACACGGCGGTTGCACAGAAACAATCCGGGCACCAGAGTCGTTCCCTGGTGAGCCATCCCGACCGGCCGGAAACGATTCGTGCTCAGTGCTTGCCCGGGAACGAGAACGTCGCACGCGCGCTGCCATTGCCGGCGACGTTTACACGCTGCGTCCTCGTTACCTCGTTATAGGTGGCGGTGATCGTGTAGCGTCCGGCCGGCAGTCGCACGAGCATGTACGGACCGTGCGAACGCGTGTCGAGCACCGACGTGCCGCCAGCGTTCGTTATCTGCACGTGCACGTCGGCCACATAGCTCGAACCGGGGCCGGTAAACAGCATCGAGAGCGGCCACTGGCTGCGCGCGTGCCGCAGTGCGGAAGACTCGTCGCGGCCGACCCCGCCGGAGACGAACGAGATGTCGCCTTGCTGCTCCGTTTGGGGCATGCCCGTTTGCGCGAGTGCGCTGCTTGCCATTGCGAATGCGCACATTGCAGCGAGCAGGGCCGACGCGATTCGGGGAACCTTGCGTTGCCTTTCCATCGTGGTCACTCCTTACAGTGATGTCGATCGCGCGCGCGCAGGGGCGGCGCCGCCGCTTGCGCAGGCCTCGTAACAGATTAGCTTTTTTCGACCCGCGATGCGCGCTGCACGCCGCGTTCACAGGCCGGCGCGCCGCATTCGCGAGCGTCATGCAAATCACATCGAATGCCGAATTTCCGTTGCATTCGCAACAATCACATTACCGGTAGCTTGCAATTACCTGTCGGTTTGGCGCCTTTCATGCGTGTTAGCTACCGCCAGCCGGGAAAATACTGAGATAAAAGCCCGTAAGGGTACTCAATAGTTTTTATATGATTATTTGGAGTTTTGCTACATCAACCGGCGAAGCCAAAGCGGATGCATCAAAGCAAACGTTTGCGCGCTGCAACTAAACCGGTTTCCCCGCAGGAAGTCTGCCGGTGCCCGACGCGGCCGGCCGTTCTGCCAGACCTGTTTACCGGTCTGATCAGTACTCCATAACGTATTCGAACTCTCGGAGAGACATATGAGGATCACCCGTTGGCCCACCGCCGCCGTGCTGATTGCGATGGCCGCTACCGCCCATGCCGGCGACAGCAGCAACGACGTACCTTATCCGTTGCCGATGCCATTGATGGCCATCCCCCAGAACCTCGGCGCGCACGTTCGTGCCGACCTGCTGCTCAAGCGCATGACGCAGGACGAGAAGCTCCAGTTCATCCATTCCGAATATCAGATGAGCGCCGTGCCGGGCGGCGGCGCGGGCTATATTCAGGGCGTGCCGCGTCTGGGCATTCCCGACCTCAATATGGTTGATTCCGCAACGGGCTCCGGCAGCACGAGCCAGAAGAGCACGACCTTTCCGGCGACGATCGCGCTCGCGGCAAGCTGGGACCCCTATCTCGCGCGCGACTTCGGCGCACGCATAGCCGACCAGTTGCGCGAGCAAGGATTCGGCATGGGACTGGGCGGTGGCACGAACCTCGCGCGCGAACCGCGCGGCGGGCGCCTCTTCGAGTACCTCGGCGAAGACCCCGTGCTGGCGGGCGAAATTCTGGCGGCGCGCACCATCGGTACGCAAAGCCAGCAGGTGATCGCCACGATCAAGCACTATGTCGGCAACGAACAGGAAACGGGCCGCCAGGGGGGCAACAGCCAGATCGACGAGCGCACGCTGCGCGAACTCTATCTGCTGCCGTTCGAAATCGCGGCGAAGGAAGCGCGCCCGGGCAGCGTGATGTGCAGCTACAACCGCCTGAACGGCACCTACGCATGCGAAAACACGCATGTGCTGACCGACGTGCTGAAGAAGGACTGGGGCTTCCAGGGCCAGGTGCAGTCGGACTGGGGCGCGACGCATAGCACGGCCCCGGCGATCAACGCGGGTCTCGACGAGGAAGAGGACGTGGGCCCGACGGTCTACCTCACGCCCGATCTGGTCAAACAGGCGATCGCTTCGAAGGCCGTGTCGCAGGACCGTCTGGACGACATGGTGCGGCGCAAGCTCTATGTGATGATCAGCACGGGCGTGCTGGACCATCCGGCGCAGGGCGGTGCCACGATCGACTTCGCGAAGTACAACGCGTTCACGCAGGCTGCGGAAGAACAATCCATCGTTCTCCTGAAGAATGACAACAGCCAGCTGCCGCTTTCGGCCCCGAGCCTGCACAAGATCGCGGTGATCGGCGCTCACGCCGATACGGCCGTGCTGAGCGGCGGCGGCTCGGGCAATACGCGCGATCCGGTCACGGGCAACTTCTCGGGCTGCGGCGGGCTCACGTTCGCTTCGTCCACGGGCTGCGGCTGGTGGACCAACCCGTGGCTCAAGCTCAATACGCCTATCACCCAGGCGATCCAGCAGCTCGCGCCTTCGGCGCAGGTGAGCTTCGCGGGCAACACCGACCAGACGCAGCCGTTCCGCGCCTATACGCAGCAGGAGATCACCCAGGCCGCGACGCTCGCCAGCCAGTCCGATGTCGCGATCGTCGTCGTGGCGCAGCCTGCGGGTGAGGACTTCGGCGATCTGCAAAGCCTGAGCCTCGCGAACCCGTCGAATCAGGATCAGCTCGTCGAGGCCGTTGCGAAGGCCAACCCGCGCACGATCGTGATCATCGAGAGCGGCAATCCGGTACTGATGCCGTGGAAGGACCAGGTCTCGGCAATCGTCGAGGCATGGTATCCGGGCGAGGGCGGCGGCAAGGCGATCGCGAACGTGCTGTTCGGACAGGTGAACCCTTCGGGCAAGCTGCCGGTCACGTTCCCGGTGCACGATCAGGACACGCCGACGTGGGGGACGAACGGCGCCTTCGCGACCGATCCCGTGTACTCCGAAAAGCTGGACATGGGCTATCGCTGGTATGACGCGAACAACATCACGCCGCTTTACGAGTTCGGCCATGGCCTTTCGTATACGCACTTCAGCTATTCGGGGCTGACGGTGAAGCAGGGCCCGGGGCATACGCTCACAGCGTCGTTCACGGTGCGCAACGATGGCCGCGTAGCGGGTGCGGAAACGGCACAGGTCTATCTGGGCGTGAGTTATGCCGGCGAGCCGCCGCGTCGTCTGGTTGGTTTCCAGAAGGTGTTTCTGAAGCCGGGTCAGTCGCAGCCGGTGCGCGTGACGATCACCGAACGTGCACAGAGCGTTTGGGACACGACGCATAGCGACTGGGCTTATGTTGCTGGCAGCGCGGTGTATGTGGGGGCTTCGTCGCGCGATATCCGCCTGCAGAGCCGGTAAGCGAGAGGACGCACAGAGGCTGCGGTGGCGGCCTCTGTGTTCAATTCCTGAAAACGGCCGGCTCGCGAACGTTTGCGAGCCGGTACAAAATCGAATTCGCAAGTCTTTCCGTACCTATCATTCGCACACGCGAGAACGTAAATGCATACTCTCGCGAACATGAATGACTTCCGCGGGTAATCCCCATTCAATCTGAATAGGGAAAGCAGGTAGACTTACCCACCCGTCCGTGGGCCTTCCTCCGTTTGCGCGTTTTCCAGATACACGCCGTCACGCTTTACTGTGACTCTGTCTCGTAGTGCCGCGCGCACGCGACGCATGGAAGCTGAACCAAGAAGAATACTAAATCAGCCATGAGACTGATCACACGCGCAGTGAGCTGGCTTACCGAAGGCAACCGCCGCGGTCGAATCGTTGTGGTGCTCGTCCCCATGTGGATGAGTGCCGTTGCGGCGGCCGTGTTCGCTCAGCAGTCCCGTCCTGCGATAGCGTGGCTCGTCGCGGCACTCGCGTGCAGCGTTGTGCTATCGATGCTGCGCTTCTCCCAGCGACTTGCCGCTCGTTTGCGTTTGAGCGAGGAGCGTCTCAGCCTCGGGTTCGAAGGCATCAACGCTGGGCTATGGGACTGGGACCTGGTCAACGACCGTGCCTACTATTCTCGCTATCTGTATCAGCAACTCGGGTATGGCGACGGCGACCTCCCCATGGACACCCGCGCGTTCAATGCGCTCGTGCATCCTGCGGATCTGCTCCGTTTGCGCGAGACCATCATCAACCATCTGAAGCATGACAGCCTCTACGACGTCGAGTACAGACTGCGAATGGCCGATGGTCGATATCTGTGGTGCCGGGGACGCGGCAAGGCCATACGCGACGAGAGCGGCCGGGCGACGCGCATCGTCGGTTGCCTCTTCGATATCTCCGGGTTGAAGCGCGCAGAAGCGGCCGCCGCGAAGGAAAAGAGCCTCACCGAAGCCACGCTCGCTTCGATCGACGACGGTGTGATCCGCATGGACAACCAGGCGAGCGTGACCTATTGCAACGCCGCCGCCGAGCGCATGCTCGGGCGTGCCTCGCGCGATATCTACCTGAAGCCGTTGTTCGACGTCTGTGATCTCTACGACGAGCGGTCCGGCAATATCGTCACTGCGCAATGTCTGCACAACCGTGCTGCAGCGGCCGATGACGACGCGCAACGCAGACTCTCTGTGACGCGCCCGGATGGCTCGCTCCTGCCCGTGGCCTGCTCTGTGGCGACGATCCGCGATGACGAAGAGGAAATGCTGGGCACGGTGATGGTGCTTCGAGACGCGAGCACGGAGCGCAAGCATGCCGCCGAACTCGAATATCAGGCTACGCACGATCATCTGACGGGTTTGCTGAACCGCCGCGAATTCGAGCGCCGGCTTTCGAGCTTGCTCGAGAAGGCCGGGACACGCCCGCATGCGGTGATGTTCCTCGACCTCGATCAGTTCAAGGTCGTCAACGATACGTGCGGCCACGCGGCCGGCGACGAATTGATCCGCAGTGTGGGTGGTGCCCTGAAAGAGCAGCTGCGCGCTGCCCATATCCTCGCCCGCCTCGGCGGCGATGAATTCGGTGTCGTGCTGCCGGAGTGCTGCATCGACGACGCCCTGCGGGTCGCGGAGGATCTGCGGGAGGCCGTGACGGTCATCCGGCTACCCTGGGACCAGCGTTTGCTGACGACCGGCGTGAGCATCGGTGTGGTGGAGGTGGATGCCGCGCAAATCTCGACGTGGGACATCATGAAGGCGGCAGACGTCGCCTGTTATATGGCCAAGGAAAAAGGCCGCAACCGCGTGCACCAGTATTGCCTCGAAGATCAGCTCCAGTCGACCACCCATACGCAGATGGAGTGGGTGGCCCGCGTGAAGGCCGCGCTCGAGCACGACCGCTTCCGCCTCTACGCGCAACAGATCAAGTCGCTCAAGGAGGGCGGTCCCGGCGAAGAAGTGCATGTCGAGTTGCTGCTGCGCATGGTCGACGAATCGGGTGAAGTGATTCCTCCCGCGTACTTCATTGGCGCCGCCGAGCGCTTCAACTTGATGCCGCTCGTCGATCGATGGGTGATCGGCCGTGCTTTCGAAGCCATTGCGGCGGGCCATCTCGCCGCAAACGTCTGGTCGATCAACCTCTCCGGCGCGTCGCTCGGCGACGAGGACTTATTCGCGTACATCGTGCAGCAGCAGCAGCGTTGCGCAATCAGTTTCGAAAGCGTCTGCTTCGAGATCACGGAAACGGCCGTGATCACCAATCTCTCGAAAGCGATTACGCTCATGGAGAGCCTGCGAGCACTCGGCTGCCGATTCGCCCTCGACGATTTCGGCTCGGGCATGTCCTCGTTCACTTACCTCAAGCGCCTGCCCGTGGACTACCTGAAGATCGACGGCAGCTTCGTGCGCGGGATTGCCAGCAGCGACCTCGATCGGACGATCGTCCAGTCCATTCACCAGGTGGCCCATGCCGCCGGCAAGGCGACCATCGCTGAGTTTGTGGAAAGCGAGGCGATCATCGGTCGCCTCAGCGGGATTGGCATCGACTACGCGCAAGGGTTTTGTGTCGGGTTGCCCCAGCCGCTTCCCGAAGGCGTCGTCGAGACCGTCGGCGCTTGTTCGACAGCGACATCACTGCGCTCGAATTCGATTGTGCTGTGACGTGCAGCTGCCGTTCCCGATTTGGTGACAGAAGGGGCGACCTGTCACGTGTGGGTACCGGTAGCTGTCGAAAATTGGCGTAGCGGACCCCAAAAATAAATATTCGAAAGTCGCTTGACGATATCCGGAATGACCCGCATAATTCGCCTCCTTCGCTGATCGCTGCGAACGAAAACGAAGCGATTAAGACGAATTGCTCTTTAAAAATTTACAGCCGATAAGTGTGGGCGCTTGATGCGGTGGCGACCTGGTCTTGTTCTTCGGAATGAAGCCGGGAGCAGCAAAAGTATCAAGAGTCTCACACTAAAGT